>NZ_CP104467.1:5796011-6103226 GCF_025369935.1 Paenibacillus andongensis
GCGCGCCTTCGAGATTCAGATCAGCTAGAACGACGTGCGCGCCTTCTTTTAAAAATTGACGAGCCGTTACGCTTCCGATTCCACCTGCTCCGCCTGTGATGAAAGCTATTTTACGAGAAAACTCCGCTTCAGCCGGAGCCAAAGTTAATTTATAAAGTTCAAGAGGCCAGTACTCGACATTAAAGGATTCATTTTCGCTTAAGGAAACGAACGTTCCGAGAGCTGTTGCGCCTCTCATTACGGCAATCGCACGGTGATAGAGAGCTCCGCTTACTTGCGCATTGGACCAGCTTTTGCCTGTGTTGATCATCCCGATACCTGGGATCAGGATAACGCGAGGTGCTGCTTCGTTCATGACGTCGCCTTCATTTTTGTTACGGTCAAAATAAGCCTTGTACTCTTCTTTGTAAGCCGCGATTCCAGCGTTTAAAGCTTCAATTAAGGAAGCCACATCACGGGAGTTGGGATTCCAATCGATGTAAAGAGGCTTCATTTTCGTATGAACCAAGTGATCCGGGCAAGCCGCTCCAACTTGGGATAACACAGCAGCATCTTTACTGTTAACGAACTTCAGAACATCATCCGCGCTGTCCGTAGTGAGGATCATTTTCTTTTCGTTGCCCACTGCTCCGCGAACGATTGGTAGGACTTGTGCCAAAATATCTTTTTGCTCGGATTCGGAAAGAGACTCGTACTTCGCTCCGCCATAAAGGCTGCTCTCGTTCACACGTGCTTCAATGAAGCTTTCTGCTTCTTGAATGATAGCCAAAGTTTTGAGGTAGCTCTCTTCCGACGTTTCACCCCAAGTAACCAGACCATGCTTCTCCATCAGCACGAGCTCAGCCTTTGGATTGTTTCGAACGCCTTCCGCGATCATTTTGGAAAGTGTAAAACCAGGACGTACATAAGGTACCCATACGAAACGGTCGCCGTAAATTTCTTTGGCCAACTCACGTCCGTTGTGTGCGCAGCAGAGACCGATAATCGCATCAGGATGCGTGTGGTCAACGTTTTTGAAAGGCAAAAATGCATGTAAAAGCGTCTCAATGGAAGCACGCGGATGTTTACTGTCGATCATACAATTCACAAGGTAAGCAACCATTTCTTCGTCGGACATTTCATCTCGCTCGAACAACGGACGAATGTCTTCCATGCGAAGACCTGTGAAATTCTTTGCTTTCATGGTAGCAAGGTCAGAACCGCTGCCCTTTACCCACATCACTTCTACATCACGACCGCGGAAATCCTTCTCAATGGTTTTGTACGATGTGTTACCGCCGCCCCAGTTGGCAACTGCACGATCTGTCCCTAATAAATTGGAACGGTACACCAGTTCCTCTACGCCTTTCGATACTGCCTTCGCTTTTTCCGCTTCCCACAAATTCGCAACCATACGTATCCTCCTAATATAGGGATCTTTGAGCGTAGCTCAAAGTCTCTCCGCTTTGGGATCTTTGAGTGCTGTAGCTCAAAGTCTCTCCGCTTTGGGATCTTTGAGCGCTATAGCTCAAAGTCTCTGCTTACATCCCATGTGTGTTTGTTCTTGATGGATTCATCGTAACACATCTTTGTTTATTTTTGAATACTTATTTTTATTTTTGTTTATAAGTAAAAACAAAGCATAACGGACTTTAAAACTAACATTAAAACAAAAACAAAAAGGAGCTGTCCCGAAAGGGGTATATAAACCTTAAAGGGCATCTACCTAAATTTGGTTACACGTATCCATAAGGACTTCCTCCAATAAAAAGGAGGTCCTTTTGGTGCAGAGTTGTTCTTAACGGAACGACAAGCCTCTAAATTGATTAAAATGAGCTAAAAAATTGAATTGGCGGAACGAGATGGCGTTATTCGATGAAATTTGGGCTATCCGCAGCTAAAAACAACGAAATAACGTCACTACGTTCCTCGTTTGCTTGAATTAGCGCATATCTCACCTAAATAACGCCTTTACGTTCCCTCCCTCTGTGAAAGCCTACCTTTGATTAACGGATGCATGTATCCATGAAGATGACTCACACAGACGAACTTAGCGGTAGATTTAGACACTGTGCTCCTAGCTCTCCCCCACAAAGTGAAGCATATCTTTCGATGTATAATCCGATTACTTTGCGGGGACCCCGAATCCCTCGCTCCGTTCGCGCGGGCGAACCCTTCGGGGTTCTCTTCTGGCAAGAAAATCAAAAAAATCCCCTGCAAACAGAAATGTCTAGGTTCATGAACTTAGACATCTCTACTTGCAGGGGATGAAACCATAAGGAATAGCAGGTATATTTAGTCTGACCTTACTCTGATGAAGATGATGGGACGGCCGCCACTTTGGGACCGCGATATTTAAAGAAAATGGCCACACAGATAAGCGCTAAGCCATTGATGGCAAAAACGAGCGGAATCCCGATCCAGCCACCCAAAAAGCCTCCGATAATCGGACCACTCATAGTTCCAAGCTGTGTAGCGGATTGATTTAAACTAAACGCTCGGCCTCTAAAGCTGGAATCCGTAAATTTCACGATGAGCGCATTTAACGCCGGGTAGACGGCAGCAAAGAACAACCCATAGCTAAACCTCAGAATGCCAAAGGCCAATAGGTGATGAGTGCCCAACTGAAGCAGATTCCCTATTCCTCCGCCAATTAGGCCGATGAACAGTGTTTTGGAGTAGGTGATTTTCTGTCCGAGTTTCCCCCATCTCGGTGCTGCAATGACGGTTGCAATGCCCACCGCAGAGAAAATAATGCCTGAACTGAGCGAAGCTGAGCTTTGGCTGCCGCCCATTTGCAGCACATAGATGGTAAGCAGCGGCTCGACAATCATAACCGAAGTTGCTACCAACATGGTGACTCCTAGTATCATCATGAAAGGGCGATTATGAGCAGCCGACTTCAAATCATCTATAACGCCTGAGCGCGCAGCCGAGCGATTAAAGTTCGTTTCCTTCGCCCCAAACAGCCCAATAAAGGCTGCGACTAAGACGACACACCCTGAGACTAAGAACGATTCTCGGTTACCCACCCAGTGACTGACGAAACCGCCTACCAGTGGACCGATGACACTACCTGCGGCGCCTGCCGTTGACATCACCCCAAGCGCATAACCAACTTCTTTTTCAGGCGTGTTCGTGGCTACTAAGGCAATGGAAGCAGGAACAAAACCGGCAAGCAATCCCTGAAGAATCCGAACGACCAGAAATAAGTAAGGATCATGGACAAAAAAGGTCGCAAAATAAAGAACGCTTAGGCTGAAGCCTGAGCGAATCAACATCGGTTTACGGCCATACTTGTCCGCCAAAGAGCCCCAATAAGGTGCGATTAAAGCGCTAGCCAAAAAGGTAATACCAAACGTAATGCCTGACCATGCTTCCAGTCCTTTATCAATGCCGAGCTCCGTGTGCAGAAAGATGGGTAAGAAAGGAACAGAAATCGTATACGCCATGCCGCAGAAAAATACACCGATCCATAATGTGATAAGATTACGTTTCCAGGAAAATGCCATGTGTTAACCCCCTGATGCTTGATGACTGAACGACCATAGATATACGAAGATCTCCCGGCAACCGTATTTAATATGTATATTTTATCATATTGTTAAAGATTGTGTGAGCAGAGTATTTCATTATAACTCTTACAAATCTTCCATGCCTGCAAGAAAGAGAGGTTAGTTGCTCGTACATCATCATGTACAAACATCCAACCTCTTTCTGCTAGCTCACTTTTGGGGCAAACCGGCTGCTTCCAAAAAATGACGGAACGTCCATCATGGAGAATATTACTAAGAATATTCCTTTATATTTCTTCAAAGTCCGCATGATTACCGCCGTCCGCGAAGTCGAAGTCTCCAGCCAGATCTCCCATCTGATCACCCTGTTCATCTTCGGTGATATTTTGCAAATCATAGGCATTAATCGTGATAATCGGGTAGGCATGATTCGCAGCAATCTGTGCAGCCTGCTGTTTCATAAACTTGGGTGACCCCTCTGTATCTTCATCATAAACAAGAATGATGCCGTCAGAATTACGCAGCAGAAACTTGTCTCGTTCTTTAAACTGCCAAGGTCCTTCATATTTGGTTTTTGTCACGCTGTTCACGTAATTCGCGCGTTCCATGACGCTATTATAGCTATTTTTCTTATCATCGCTCCATTTTTCTTCTTGCTCAAGAAAAGGGGTGACGACAGCTAATTTCAGTTCTGGGTAGGCGCCTCCTCGAAGTTCAAGCACAGCCTCAGCCGCCCACAATTCGACTCCCCATTGTCCACTCACAACGACCCATTCTAAACCTTCATCCAAAAGTGCGATGAGTCTTTTTTTGATCGCTTTTTTGATAATCGGAATGCCTGGGTGCTTTAATGAAAAAATGCCAAGCTCTGATGCTTTATAACCCGTTATTAAGACTCGTTTCAAAAGAGGTACACCACCTTGTTAACTCTACCTAACAGGTTAGCATAGTTATGCCTCGATAGAAAGATGAGGGGTATAAAATTCAATTCCAAATCAATTGATCTAGCACACACTCATATAATCGGAAAAGCATATAATAGATTACCACAACTTGAGAGGAGGAAATTAGTTGAACACTTCAAATAAATATCGGGTTTGTAAAAATTATGTTGGACGTAAAGTCATGATAAAAACGACTCAAGGAACCTACCAGGGTAAAATAGTAAAGGTAGATAAGAATAGAGTTTATTTAAAAACAACTCGTAACAAGAATAAGGCTCAAGTCTCGTTTATCCCATTTATCTTACCACTTGTACTTTTCGATTTATTAGTCATAATTCTGTTGGATACAAAGCCAAGACCATATATTTAATATCAAAAACCCCATCTTTTGATGAGGTTTTCTTTTTTACAAGCTTAAGTTTTATGCGAAATATTTGAATTACCACGAAAATGTTTAATAAACGTGTGGTTCGATTAGGGAGAAGAAGAAGAGCCGCGGCTCTTCTTCTTCTATACCATCAAGATTCTAAAGCCTCAACCAACCAAGGGTAGGACCGGCTCCCATTCACTTCATGAACACCTTCAAAAAGATGAACCCCCAATTTTTCACCCGCATCCGCTTCAGCGTACACCTGCCGTAAATACTGAATCGCCACCTCCGCTGTTTCTACTGGAAAAATGGGGTCCTGCTGGCCAGATTCAACAAACAGTGGGCGAGGAGCAAGTAAACCAAGTAATTCAGGGAGCTCCGAATAATCCAAAACACCCGGCAAATAATTGTCGATGCAGTGGTGAACATGCATAATGCTTCCTTTGAACGTATTTACAAAGGCGCAGAGTACCGTTGCTTTGACTCGTTCATCGATTGCCGCGGTATATGCAGCGATAAGTCCCCCACCCGAGAAACCGAAACATCCCACTCTTGCTGGATCCACCTCCTCTCGCGACAACACATAATCGATCGTCCGCCGAGCCTCTTGCACACGCAATCCCGCCAGCGAGATGCCATATAAATGCAGATGTGAGGCAAGCGTTTGACAGGAGGAATTCCCGACTCGCCCATCCTTCTGATCCGCAGCCAGTCTTCGATCTCCGAATCCGATGATCTCAGGCACGACCACGATGAAGCCGCGTCTCACTAATTCCAGAGCATAGTTGCCATGAATATCCGGCTTGCCTGTATGTTCAGTTCCATCTGGATGGAGACCAACAATTTGCCGACTACCGTAACCATGTCCGTGCAGCGCCAGCACCGCTGCTGTTCGTTGAGTCTCCCTTTTAGGTATCAACACAAAAGCCGGAACTCGAAACCCCCAGACCGTACCGAATTCGATACGCTCTCGAACATGATCTTCGAGCTCTATGCGCTCTAGGAGAACAGGACGAAGATCATCTTGTTCTACCAATGCCATATTTAAAGATTTGATCAGGCTCCGCTTTAACCTTTCCTGGGTCTGTTCGGCATTCTCAGATTGTTTCTGCTGCAGACGTTTTTTCTCGTAGGAATGATAGAGATTTTCCATGATTGAATCTGGATTCCACAAGTAATCCCACCTCCGGCGACCTTTTAAAATGCAACAAGCTTATCCACCGCAACCGGTTGTCCCGTACGCAAAGAAATATTGCCAGCGATACCAGTCAGAATTGACATCGCCCCGTCAACGTGAGAAGCAGCTCTCTCAAAGCGATCATCGGATGGCTTATCAAAAATATCTTTCAAAAGTATAGGATCACCGCCGCCGTGACCGCCAACACCTTCTTCAATTTCTACTTTATAAGGAGCCGCGAACATCGGAAATACCCTGATCGTCTTTTCCTTCAATGCACCTTCATCCTCTTTAAGACCACCCGAATTTACGTACGATTTCTCAACAACTTTCATTTCAATACGACCCTTGCTGCCATTGATTTGCACACTGAAGCCTTCCCAAGGCATATAAGCATTAAGCGAGTAGGTGAGAATGGCTTTGTTTTTATAGCGAACCATAACGCCCATTGTATCTTCAATACTAATTCCATCACCAAAAACACTTTGATCGCGTTGATACCCATCCTCATGCTCCGCATCCAAATACAGACCTTTAAGGTGTTCATTTTTATCTAAATGAAGCGCAAATGGATCATCCTTCGCATTTTCATTCCCTGTCGCACGTTGATAAAAGTTAGTCACACCGCGCTTCTCGGCATTTTCCCTGCCATAGAACATCAAGCCACCCATCGCAAAAACCGTCTCCGGACGCGTCCCCAACCAGAAGTTCACGAGATCAAAATGATGCGTTGATTTATGCACAAGTAAGCCTCCGCCATTGCGTTTATCGCGATGCCATCTGCGGAAATAGTCCGCCCCATGCTCGGTATTCAGCAGCCACTCGAAATGGACAGAATGAACATCACCTATCGCACCGTCCATGATTAATTCACGAATTTTCGTATTATGCGGAGCGTAACGGTAATTGAATGTCACGCGAAGCTGTTTCCCTGTGCGTTTAATGGTATCGAGAATTTCTTGACACTTCTCTTCATCTACAGTCATCGGCTTTTCTGAAATGACATCGCAACCAAGCTCCATCGCTTTAATGATGTATGTATGATGTGTACGATCAACAGAGGTGACAATGACATAATCAGGCTTTTCTCTGCGAATCATTTCTTCAAACTGATCCGCTTTATATGTAGGGACAGCGTTATATTCATATTTATTGACGAGTAAGCCATTCGTAAAATTCATTCTCGTTTGATTTACATCGCAAATCGCAACCAGCTCTGACGTTTCTTGAAAATCCTTTACAATGGCGCCATAGAAAAATTCCGCTCTTCCTCCGGTACCAACTAGTGCATAACGCTTCTTCATAAAAGTGAACCCCTCTCACGTATAAGGATATGTCTTCATGTTCGAATGTCCTATCTCAAGGTTAATACAATATTTGTTGCGTTTCTAATCAAATCTTACTTAATCACTTTTATTCCTTGCATATCTTGCTATATAATGAGCAATAAAAGACCGAACGAAGAGGTGTCCACTTTGCTACTCTACGAAATTGAAAGATTGCGCAGAGATCGCCCCTACTCTATGACAGTAAATCATTTTCATGATCACTATGAAATTTATTATTTACTCAGCGGGAAACGCTACTATTTTATACAGGACCGTTCCTATTTGATTCAAGAGGGTGACCTCGTCTTTATCAATAAAAACGAACTTCATAAAACACGAAATGCGGATGTCCACCATCACGAGCGCATTCTACTTAGCTTTGATGATAGTTGGATTCGCTCGATTGATGAGGAGGCATCGACACATTTACTTGTTCCTTTTGGGCAGAAACAGCATATTTTTTCCCTAACAGGTACGAATCGCACTTTTGTTGAGAACCTTCTATTCAGCTTATTGCGCGAACAGAAGCAGGCTCTAGGCGGCTGGCAGCTGAACAGCAAAGCCCTGCTCACGCAGCTGCTCATCTTCTGCTCGCGTCTCACTGATAAGTTAAGCTCGACCCAGGAACACCCGCAAGCTCAGAATCCCAAAATATTCGAAATCGTCGCTTATATCAACGAGCAGTATAGAAACCGTTTGACGTTAGCTTCGATCTCCGAAAGCTTCAATATCAGTCCAAGCTACTTCTGCCGTTCTTTCAAAGAAACGACCGGATTTTCGTTCATCGAATACTTGAACAACGTTCGAATCCGCGAGGCACAGCGGCTGCTGAGGGAAACGAAGTTGAAAGTCATCCACATCGCCGAGCAATCCGGCTTCGATAGCGTCGCTCACTTCGGCCGCGTGTTCAAACAAGTGACCACACAAACGCCGCTGGAATGCCGCAAACTGATGCGCCATAGTTTGTAAATGAAAAAAAACCTTCGAGCAGGCAACAACCCGCACGAAGGTTTCTATTTTAAAAACCGAAATATTGCTTAGCATTATGATAGGAAATCCCTTGAACCAGCTGTTTCAGCAGCGGTTGGTCGTCCGGGAATTCTCCTGCTTCAACCCATTCGCCTATCATATTGCAGAGGATTCTGCGGAAGTAGTCATGTCTTGTGTAGGACAAGAAGCTTCTGGAATCGGTTAACATACCTACGAATCGGCCAAGCAATCCAAAATTCGCCAGCGATTTCATCTGCGAAACCATACCATCTTTGGTATCATTGAACCACCAAGCGGATCCTAATTGAATTTTGCCAGGAATTCCATCACCTTGGAAGCTGCCCATCAGGGAAGCGAGAATTTCATTATCTCGTGCATTCAAGGAGTATAGAATCGTTCGAGGCAGCGAATCCGCAACAGCAAGAGAGGATAACAAACCCGTTAAGGCGCTTGCTACCGGGCTATCATTAATCGAGTCGAATCCGGTGTCTGGGCCCAGCTTCGCGAAAGCTCGTCCGTTATTGTTGCGGGAAGCATTGATATGGTACTGCATCGCCCAATCCAGCTTCTTGTACACGCCTCCTAAGAACAGCAGCGTGAACGCTTTATATTTCTTCTCTTCTTCCAAACTAACCGCGCTGCCAGCAAGAGCCTTTTTAAAAATCTGATCCACTTCTTCTTTGGTTGCTGCAGCGTAAGGCACATAATCCAGGGCATGGTCAGACACCTTACATCCAACTGAATCAAAAAACTGCGCTCTACTCTCTAATCCAGCCAGCAGGTCATCGTAGGAACTGATCGTAATACCAGCGGATTGTTCCAATTGACCGATCCATGGAAGGAAGGTGGCGCGATTGATTTCAAGCGCTTTGTCAGGACGGTATGAAGGCAGGACTTGTGTATTAAAATCTTTGATCTCTTTAATTTTGATGTGATATTCTAGCGAATCCACCGGATCGTCCGTTGTGCAAATGACGGTTACTTTGGAATTCGTAATGAGATCTCTGGCGCGAGAACCGCCCTCTGCCAGCTTTGCGTTCACTTTTTCCCAGATGGCAGGCGCATTCTGCTCGTTAATAATGTCATAAACACCGAAATAGGTACGAAGCTCCATATGAGACCAGTGGTACAGCGGGTTACCAACAGCCATAGGTACCGTTCCAGCCCAAGCCAAGAAGCGATCATAATCACTAGCTTCACCAGTAACTTTCTCTTCCTCCACACCGTTGGCACGCATCATTCTCCACTTATAATGGTCGCCGTACAGCCAAGCTTCCGTAATGTTATTGAATTGTTTATTTTCATAAATTTCCTTAGGACTTAGATGGCAGTGATAATCAATAATCGGCAGATCTTTGGCAAATTCGTGGAATAGATGAACCGCGGTATCGTTCGTAAGCATAAAATTCTCATCTAAAAATGTTTTCATAAAGCTAAATTCCACCCTTCTCAAGCTGAATTGATCTGCCATCTATTCTAGCGAAAGGTGACCCGAAAATCTTGTGATTTTTTGCTTTCATTTTGTAAAATATGCATATATTGACCTCATCTCCGCCATAATTCAGTCCTAAGCAAACAAAAAGCCCCATACACCAACAATGACGTTGGAACGGAGCTTATCATTTACGGCACAGGCTGACCTACATTGGTTCCCGCTTGTATTTCCTCCGGCAGAACATCAGATGCACTCGGAACATGCCGCGGCTTATAATTAATGACATCAGAAGACGAAATACTAACGAAGACCCGGCCAGGTAAAGCCTGAGCCCTTATCAAGATAGGTTGATTGTAGTTGTTCTTAAAGGTGAAGTCAGGACCTCCCCAATTCACCGTAGCATCCCTACCTGGCGGAACATAGGGGACAGATCGGCTGTGCGAATATCTTTCTACGATTTTGAGACCAGCACGATCCACCGCGTTAAACAAAGTAGAAGAAATTTGACAAATACCTCCGCCAATCCCTTCAGAGAATTCTCCCCTTACAATAATTTTTGCTGGCATATACCCCTTTCCACGCGTCCGAACGCCAACAACACGGTTGAAGGAGAACGTTTCATTCGGTTGAACGACATAATTATTAATCGCTTGGGCGGCAAGCTTGATGTTCGTAAACCGATATTTATTGTTCGAGTTAAAATAGGTCTCATAATAACCTATGGGACGCACACGTATATTCGCTAGCAGCTCGCTGTCTACTTTGGGATATACAGATAACTGCGGTACTTCAAATTTCATCGGACCTTCTCGATAATAATTCTCATAGAATTGCTCAACAAAAGCTTGTCGATTCAGCCTTGACCCTGCAATCTCCTTCACGATACTTCCCTCATCATTAATAGTTGCATTAATCGGTTTGCGATACATATTCTTATCGATCACGTCTGCAAGCCGCTTTAATCGTTCATCATCAATGATCGGTACATCAAGAAGATTGATTGTGTACGATTCCCGCTGCACATTGGCAATGCTATGACCCATATTGTCATTCGTTATTCGAAATGGCACTTCATTTGGCTGGGCAAGAAGCAGCAAGCCCATTATCCAACTATAACTCATGAACGCTATCACCCCCTCCTCTAGTGTAAACAATTGAAATGATTCCATACTATGTAAAAAAGGACCAGCCTACATCAATGGATGTCAGACCGATCCCTTATGGCTAGATGAAAGATTAGTGAGGATAAACCGTTTGGAATTCTTCGCCACACGGCCCTCCATTAGGGTTAGCCTCTAAATCAACAGTCTCTCCATTCTGCCGATACAAAGGGCGATAATGATCGCTGATATGGGTTGCCGATTGGTTCGCATAATGACAAATGAACGCCCGACGGAATCGGTCCTTCGTTTTGTTTCGATAAGAGCCATGGATGAGATTCCCGTTAAAAAAGAGAACGTCGCCTCGCTGCATGATGACTGGGATGGCTTTTTCTTCTTTTGGCGGCTTCACGTAATGAGTCGTAAATGATTCTTTGGCATCTGCGATGTCCGGACAAGCAATTTCGAGTGTATTCGTTTTGGGCACAACAAGTAAGCCGCCGTTCTCATCATCTGCAGCATCAATGGCTGTCCACGCTGCTATGCAATTACCCGGTTCGACCTGCAAATAGAAGTTATCTTGGTGAAGCGCTTGCCCGCGGGAACCCGGCGGCTTGTAATAGAACATACTTTGCGCGGCAAGCGCCTCTTCATCATACAAATCTGCTAACACTTCCATAACTGGCTGGTGCAGCATATATTTCTTTGCCGTCTCATTGAAGCGGTGCGGATGCATGACTCGCGGATATCTTTTTAACGGATCAGATCCATCCGCTTGTAAATCCGGTTCAAATAAGCCTGGTACCGTATGGTGGCTAATCTCCTCAAAAGTAACATCGATTTCAGCCAAATTTTGTTCAGAAAACAATCCTTTTACGATTAAATAACCTTCCGATTCAAAATGCTGTTTTTGTTCATTTGAAAGCTTAAACATTGTCCGTGACATGTCGGTCCCCTCCATGAGTAAGTTGAGTTTGTATTCCCTTATGACATCATCATATCGAAACCTCCATAGACAATGAAGTAAGAATGATGCTAATTACTCATACAATCCTGCTATTTCCTGATATACTTGTAGTAAATTTCTGCAGAAGATGAAAGGGACCATACGATCATGAAATTCGATGATAGATCCTTCTTGGCCGGACAATTTCTAATGCAAGATACCTATGTAACCAAGCGGCCAGAAGGAAGAAACGACTGGCTCCTTACTTTCACACTTGAAGGTGAAGGCTACTTTAACAATTCAGGCAATGTACGAAACTGCAAACCGGGTGATCTCACCCTCCTGAAGCCAGAAACTCCGCAGCATTACGGCACGAAAAAAGATCATGTTTGGCATTTCGCCTGGGTACATTTCCCTTCAATCTTCACAGAAACCAATCTGCTGCCGGATGAAGAGCTGCTTATCCTAACTATCGAAAGTGACTCCATTCGTGAACGCATCCATCGAGCTTTCACACGCATATTGGAGGATTCCCGAGAGCGCGGTGACTATTGGTTCGATCTATGCTGCAGCTCTTTACGGGAAATCCTCCTTATCACGGCTCAGAAAACAAACAAAAAAGTTGACGCGCGAATCGAGGAGGTTCTCCACCTGCTGTCCCAACAGATGCGTCAGCCTATTCGGGTTGAGGATTTGGCTCAGACTGTCGGGCTCTCCCCTTCGAGACTCTCCCATCTTTTCAAAGCCAGCACAGGGTATTCCATTATCGATACGCTTAATCGGATGAGGATCCAACAAGCCGTGCTCATGCTAGAACATACTGGACGGAGCGCCTCAGAGGTTTGTTATGATGTGGGCTTTCAAAACTATAATCACTTCACTAATCAATTCCGCAAATGGTATGGCATGAACCCAAGTACATTCATGAAAGAACGACGGTAAAATTTATTTGACAGTTGACTCTTAGAAGGATAAACTGCTAGCAAGATCAAGAATAAAGAGGAGGTTTCCTATGACTTTTGAAAGTAATCTTGATAAATATGCGGAGCTAACCGTCCGCGTCGCTGTGAACATTCAATCCGGCCAAACACTTTGGATTAACGCACCTATTCATCATCCCGAATTCGTTCGACTCATTGCCCGTAAAGCTTATCAAGCAGGGGCCAAACACGTACATATTGAATGGCAGGATGAAATCTGCACGCAAATCAAATATACCTACGCGCCTGATGAAGCGTTTCACGAATATCCATCATGGAGAGCGCAGGCGCTCGAAGAGCTAGCTGATCATAACGGTGCCTATCTATTTATTGATGCCGATGATCCCGAATTGCTGAAAGATATCGATCCATCTCGCATTTCCGCAAATTCCAAAGCCGCAGGTGCGAAATTAGTGAAATGGAGAGAAAGCATGTCCTCCTATCAGATGACATGGTCGATCATCGTGGCACCTTCCTCTGCTTGGGCGAAGAAAGTGTTTCCTCATCTGGAAGAGGAAGCCGCGATCAGCGCCCTATGGGACGCCATTTTCAAAGCGACACGCGTAGATCAAGAAAATCCAATCCAGAATTGGCTCGAGCACAACGCGACGCTTCGGAGCAAAAGAGAACAGCTTAACGAGAAGCAATTCCGTAAGATCCATTACCGTGCCCCAGGCACTGAACTAACCGTCGAGCTGCCAGCGAATCACATTTGGCGAGGTGGTTCCGCCACCAACGCGACGGGAGGCTTCGATTTCAACCCGAATATCCCGACAGAGGAAGTCTTTATTTCCCCACATCGAATGGGTACTCAAGGTACAGTACGCAGCACGAAACCGCTCAGTTATCAAGGTAATTTGATCAACAATTTTACCATCACTTTCGATAACGGACGAATTGTTAACTACACCGCTGAACAAGGCTTCGAGTCTCTGAAATCCATGATCGAAATGGATGAAGGAGCTCATTATCTTGGCGAAATCGCACTTGTGCCGCACGTATCACCAATTTCCAACTCCAACTTGATCTTCTTTAATACCTTGTATGATGAGAACGCCTCAAATCACTTGGCACTCGGCAGAGCCTTCCCCACATGTATAGAGGGCGGAACTTCGATGTCCAAGGAGGAGCAAGAGAACGCAGGCCTTAACAGCAGTCTGATTCACGTTGACTTCATGATCGGCTCTGCCGAAATGGATATTGACGGCGAGCATGCCGACGGCACGATTGAACCCATTTTCCGCAAGGGAAATTGGGCATTCTAGAAATTGAATACAACCTCAGACTCGGCCTTTGGTCTTTAGTTAAACCCTTTTTTGTGCACGGGGAGAGATGGATGCGCAATACTGCGAAAGTGCACAGTCACTCCATCTCGTAAAAGTTCGCTACAATCCAATACTTATTCTTTCTTGTATGTTAAAAAGGGTAGTACCAGGAGTCATGATAACCATGTCTCAAGGTACTACCCCTTTTTCAGTTACTCTATAAGCAGGCGGAAATTGTTCTCCCCGATTAAGATTGATTCCATATTTTCTTCTTTGGCATATCTCACACTTGAAAGCAGTACGTTCTCTTGCAGAACGTAATTAAACCGTTCCAACGCTTCTTTGAGCGCCAGATTGACATCGAGAACAAGATGAACTCGTTTATCAATCGGCAGCTCCAACTTTTTACGGTAATCCTGAATGGCACGTATGATTTCCCGCACAAAACCTTCCTGCTCCAATTCTGCAGTTATCGATGTGTTTAAGGTTACTGTGATCTGGTTACCGGAAGCCGAAGCAAACCCTTCTTTGGCCTGTTTTTCCACAAGCAGCTCATCAAGAGTAATATGGAATTCCTCTCCGTCGATCATTACTACAAGAAAACCGTTATCAACCGCTTGTTTGGTTTCTGAAGCAGACAATTGCTTCAAGTGATTTTGCAGGGGACCAACGTATTTGCCATACTTCTTCCCGGCTACCTTAAGATTCAGCTTCACGTTGAAGTCAACAAAACCGCTGTCGCTTTGTTCTACGCGGATTTCTTTGATGTTTATTTCATCTTTAATGATTTCCTCAAAACGGCTTAGGTCGAAATCTTTATCGAGCGAAACTATTAACTCCGAGAGAGGCTGGCGGGTCTTGATACCTGTATCGTTCCGAATATTTCGAGCCAATTCAACGATCTGACGAGCAGTTTCCATGTCACTCTCGAGCATAATATCGATTGCTGAATGGATCACACTTGGATAATCAGCCAGATGAACGCTGCCTTCGCCGCCGAGGTTACCGTATATGTCCTCGGCAATGAGTGGCGCATATGGCGCTATCATCCGCGAGAGCGTCAATAACACTTCACGCAGTGTTTGGTACGCCGACACTTTATCAACAGTCATTTCACTACCCCAGAAGCGGTCGCGAGAGCGACGGATGTACCAGTTGCTCAGTTCGTCGACAAACATTTCGATTTGCTTCGCTGGGTTTAAGAAATCATTAATTTCCAAGCCTTTACATACATTTTGGAGCGTACTGTTAAGTCTTGATAATATCCAACGATCCAATTCGTTTGCGTGCTCTTGAGGCGGATGATCTTCGTGCTTATAGTGGTCAATCGTTGCATATAACGCATAAAAAGCATGTGTATTATTAATCGTATCGACCAATTTGGATTTCGCTTCGGCAACAATTTGCTTAGAGAAACGTTTGCTGTTCCAAGGTGCGCTGTCTGACAGCAGGGCCCATCGAAACGCATCCGTACCAAATTCATCGATGATTTCCCATGGATCAATGCCGTTACCTTTGCTTTTAGACATTTTTTGTCCATTCTCGTCCAATACATGCCCGGTAGAAAGAACAGCTTTGTAAGGCGATTTGCCGTTATACAACGTTGAAACCGCAAGTAGACTGAAGAACCAGCCCCTTGTTTGGTCAATCCCTTCGCAGATCATATCCGCTGGGTACTGCTCATTAAACAACGACGTCTCGTCTCCGAATGGATGATGATACTGCGCAAAAGGCATAGAACCGCTATCGAACCAGACGTCGATTACTTCAGGAGTTCTTTCCATGATGCCACCACATGAGCAGCGCAGTTTCACTTCATCGATGTAGGGCTTATGCAGCTCCAAGCTTTCGTCAATTGGCGTTACTGATTTTTCCCGCAAATCTTGGTGGCTTTCCGGCGCATATTCGCCTCCGCAATCTCCACATAACCAAACGTTAAGCGGGGTACCCCAATAACGATTACGGCTGATGTTCCAATCAACAAGCTCTTCAAGGAACTTACCGAAGCGCCCTTCGCGGATGTGGGAAGGATACCAGTCGATTTTACTGTTGTTTTCGATCAATTGCTCTTTAATTGCAGTCGTTTTGATAAACCAGCTCTCCATCGCATAATAGAGCAGCGGGGATTTACAGCGCCAGCAAAAAGGGTAACTATGCTCATAACGCTCTTTGGAAAATAGCAGGCTGCGTTCAGACAAGTTTTTCACGATATCGACGTCACAATCTTTGACGAAGCGTCCTGCGAAGTCCGTGATCTGATCATTGTAACGTCCTGCCAAGTTCACTACATTCACAAAATCAAGGTTATGTCCGCGTGCTGTTCGATAATCATCTTCACCATGCGCCGGAGCAATATGGACGATACCTGTACCACTCGTATCCATAACATAGTCAGCGTCTACGACGATATGTCCTTTAGTTGGACTAATATAGCCGAATGGGGGCTCGTAGGCCGTGCCGACGAATTCCAATCCTTTATGCACAGATAATATGTCGTAGTCTTCTTTGAAGACTTTTTCCGCAAGATTTTTCGCGACGATATACACTTCGCCTTTATGTTTCACTTTGACGTAATCCAAATCTTTATTTATCGCCAACGCTACATTCGCAGGTAGAGTCCATGGGGTCGTCGTCCAAGCCAGAAAGATTTCACTTCCGTTTTTACTCCTGAATTTCACTGTAGCACTTAAATCCTTCACGTCTTCATAGCCTTGCGCCACTTCATGAGAACTGAGCGTTGTTTGGCAGTCCGGACAATAAGGGCTTACACGGTGCCCCTTATACAATAGTCCTTTGTTATGGATATTGGATAAAATATGCCAAACACTCTCGATATAGCCGTTATCCAAAGTAACATAGGGGTTATCCATATCCGTCCAGTAGGCAATGGCTTCCGTTAGTTCACGCCACTGCTTTTCATATTCAAATACGCTGCTTTTGCATTTCTCAACAAATTCGGCGACTCCGTATTTTTCAATCTCTTGTTTCCCCGAGATACCCAGCTGCTTCTGCACGCCAAGCTCGACCGGCAAGCCATGCGTGTCCCAACCCGCTTTGCGGATGACTTGGTAACCTGACATTGTTTTATAGCGGCAGATGAAATCTTTCACAACACGACCAAGCACGTGTCCGATATGAGGTGATCCGTTTGCCGTCGGCGGCCCTTCGTAAAAGACGAAGTTCGCTTTGCCTTTACGGTTTTCGATCGACTTCCGGAATGTATCATTCAATTTCCATTGTTCAAGAACGCGAAGTTCGCGGGTTCTCGCTTTTTCTTTCACATCAATTTTTCTCATGTGTCACACACTCCTTTAATAAAATGATAGGCTAGTCGGGAAACGATGTTAAAGAAAAACAAAAAAATCCCGTCCCGTAAGGGACGAGATTACATCTCGCGATACCACCCTAGTTCCGTAACGATCATAAGAATATGATCATTATAGCTCTTGATCTACGTACTACCATACGCGGCCCTTGTAACGGCGGGATCCCGGGTCAGCTTACTAATCTTCCTTCAGCTTTCCTTCTCGGAGGGGATTTTCGGCTAAGTCTTGAATATTGGCTTTCAGCTCTAGGCCAACTCTCTGGAAATCAAGGGAAATAGCGTACTCGTTCTCGTCAGTGAATTTAAAGTTAATTATAATCCTCAGTTAATTTATTTTTACATCAACTTCGTTGAATGTCAAGTTTACTTTTGTTTTGTAACGACACCATTGGCCAGCCTTCACAGGACTGATCGCTTTCGCTTCTTCATAGACAAGATTTCCTCTGCTCCAGGTAGCCAGCACTTTGCACCCCAATTCCTTCCCTACATATGGACTATGCTTGTGGCGATACAATAAGTGCTCGGTTCGCAGCACATAGGGGGTATTCAGAGAAATCATAACAAGATCTGCATCAGCACCTAGACGAATCTCTCCTTTGTCCGGAAGAAGACCGAATCGCTCAGCCGGCGTATAGGACAGCATACGACTTAACTGACTGAGCCCGATCCCCCGCTTCAAATGTCCTTCATCAATCATAAGTTCTAGTGAACTTTGCGCTCCCGATATACCGCCCCATGCTTCAAAGTAATTGCGGGATTCCTTCATCGAGCTTGGACAAGGGGAATGATCCGATGAAATCATATCAATATAACCCTGGCGCAAAGCTTCCCACAACCGCTCCTTCTCCTCTTCACTACGCAGTGGAGGCGCACATTTGGCCGTAGGCCCTATCCGTTCTAAATCATCTTCCGTAAGGAGTAAATAGTGCGGACAAGTCTCCAGCGTCACATTAACGCCGCGCTTCTTCGCCTCCACTATGATCATTACAGCTGCCTCGCTGCTGATATGAACGAAATGCAGCGGACACCCTGTCTGCTCTGCATAAAACAGCGCTCGATTCACCGCTTCGAGCTCAGCAAGAATCGGGCGTGTGGACGTATAGTCTTGCGCTGTGACTTTGCCTTCTGCTTGCTTCGCCTGCCCTAAGCGTGAAACAAGTGACTCGCTTTCTGCATGAAGCGCCAGCACTCGGTTCATTCGCGCAATGCGCTTCATCCCTTCCCACAAGGTGAGGTCATCCACCTCACGAAATGCCTCTTCGCCCGGGTCACCCGGCGAAGACATGAAGGCTTTGAAGCCAATAACACCAGCTTCGCACATGGGCGCCAAATCATCCAGATGCCCTGGCACCAGTCCACCCCATATGGCGTAATCGACCAATGATTGCTCACGGGCCGCCTCCTGCTTCATCTCCATCGCGGAGACGGTAACTGTTGGCGGAATGCCGTTAAGCGGCATATCGATGTAAGTGGTACAACCTCCTGCGGCTAATGCAGCAGAACCCGTGGCGAATCCTTCCCAGTCCCCCAGTCCCGGTTCATTCAAATGGACATGGGCATCAACCATGCCAGCCATGATGACCATGCCAGAAGCATCCACAACTTGCTCTGCTTCCAGCGTTAAGCGCTCATCCAAATGCGAAATCTTGCCATTCTTTATACCTATATCCAATAAACGGACTTCATCTCGCAAAACAACGGAGCCGTTTCGAATGATCACATCTAATCTTTCGCTCACCCTGTTCACCTCGGTTTTACTCACATCATCTTCAGGACCGAAACAAGCATGCTGTCTCGGCCCTGACAATGAACTTACTTATTTAAATTCAACTTTAACAAGTGTAGAATCAACAGCTTTCAACAGGCTCAAATCATGGTAAGTATCTGGTTTCGGAACGGTTTTAATATTACCAACAGCTTTTAGATATTCACCTACTGCCGTACCGTTGCTGCCATTCACGTAAGTATCATCTACTTCCATCGAGTACACATTGCGGCTCATAATTTGCGTAAGCTCTTCAACGCTTAAGTGAAGCTCAGGAGCAAGAATCTTGATCGCTTCATCGCGGTTTTTATTAATATAATCTGTCGCCTTTTTAAGACCCGCAAGCACGGCTTTAATCGTATTCGGATTTTTCTTAATAAAATCGTCAGAAACCTGCATCGTTGTATGAACGCTCATCCATTTCACGTCGCCTTTTTTATCAGGCAGCTCACTCTTCGTTCCGCTAAACAGGAATTTGCCTCCACCTTGGATCGCTTTGGTAATGAACGGTTCCCAGCAAGCAAGGGCATCGATATCACCTTTTTGCAAAGCAACAACAGCATCGCTCGGCGCTATATTGACGTATTTTATTTTGCTTACATCTACACCAAGCTCTTTACCCATATTATCTATTGCTATCTTCACGTCTGCTCCGTTAGGGATCCCAATTGTCTTGCCTTCTAGGTCCTTGGATGTCTTCAGTTCTAATTTCTTGGAACCGACGACAGCTTGCGTACCTGCAATTTGTGCTAGAGGTGTAACAATTTTCACAGGAACATTCGATGATTTTAAAATAATATCCATAAAATTCGTTTGAATGGAGAGTGGCGCGCTGCCACCGGCAACCATCGGTCCGATATCCGGTCCGCTTTCAATCAGTTGACTGGTTACATTCAGTCCTGTTTCTTTGAAATAGCCAAGCTTATCTGCAATAATTTGTTGAGAGGAAATCTGTGCATCGCGTACGCCGACTAATGTAATATCTTTCACTTCTGGAACCGCCGCAGTCGCAGCGGTAGCGGTAGCTGCAGTTGAAGCTGCAGGTGTTGCTGTTGCTGCAATAGCTGTTGCTGCTGGAGTTGTTGTACTTGTCGTCGTTGGTTTAGAACTACATGCTGTTACTACCATAGCTGCCGTTACGAATACCAAGAATGATTGAGCCCATATTCTTTTGTTTTTCATGTGTTTCCCTCCACTTTTCTTCTCTTTTTTTTGGGTTCTCATTTGCTTCTATTTCTCAACAGCATCTCTCATGCCTCCCTTACGCCACGCCAAGACCCTCCTTTCCGCAATTTTCATTAATCCTGAAAACAAACTGTATGACAAGCCAATTAAAATAATGGCGACAAACATGTTAGAAATTTTGAAATAATTTCTGGCATCTACAATGATATAACCAAGCCCTGACTTCGCACCCATCATTTCTGAGACAATTAATGCCGAGAAAGACAGACCCAGACTGACCCGCGCACCTACAATAAAATTCGGAATTGCCGATGGAATCATAACCCGAGTGAAGATTTGTCGCTCTGAAGCACCTAAACTAAGGGCCGATCGAATGAGTGTAGATGGCACTGACTTAAAACCGTCAACCGTATAAACAAGCACAGGAACGAATGTTGTCCAAGCGATGAGTAGAACTTTGGGAAACTCTCCGATACCGAACCAGATGATGAATAGCGGAAGCAAAGCTAAGGCTGGAATCGGGCTTACGAGATTGAGGATTGGCGACATCCATCGTTCAAACGTCCGGAATTTACTCATTAACACCCCGAACAAAATAGCGAATAGGCAGCCAATGACGAATCCCAAAGCTATACGAATAGAACTGGAAACTAAACTTTCTAACACAATCCCCGTCTTTGCCAGCAGCCAGGCATCCGATACGATCAGGGATGGCGGAGGCAGGAATATCGGATTAAACCATGCAAATCTCTCATTTAGTTGAGAAAATACTTCCCAAAGGACGAAGAAGGTAACGAACGGCATGATGTTCCATCTCTGGATCAAACTTTCTTTGATATTTTTGCGCTTCTTCGGCTGCTCGACATGCTTAGTCTCTATTGGAAGCAAATCATTGTCAGCAATGACCGTTACCGATGTTTTACTCATCAGACTGCCTCCTCTGTTTCGTCTTCCATCAGAATCCGCTCGATGCTGCGCATCGCTTCACTAAATCCAGGAGATTCAAACGTGCGGGGATGCTCAATTTGGATGGAAAATGTCTCTGCAATTTCGCCGTCCTTCATCACAACGACCCGATCAGCTAAATAGACCGCTTCGCTAATACTGTGCGTGACAAATAGAATCGTCGGTCTTAGCTTTGCACATATGCGCCTAAGTTCTCTGCGCATCATGTCCCTGGTCAAAATATCGAGAGCGCCGAAGGGTTCATCCATCAACAAAATGTCCGGCGAACTTGCAAGTGCTCTAGCAATTCCTACTCGCTGTTTCATACCGCCAGACAATTCGGCTGGATAATGATTCGCATAAGCCTCAAGTCCAACCAGACTCAGGAATTCCTTGCCGATTTCTTTGGCTTTTGCCTTGGACGCACCTTGAACTTCAGGCCCAAAAGAAATATTTTCGAGAACATTGTACCAAGGGAACAAAGCATGATCCTGAAAGACCATTCCCCTTGATTTGGATGGGCCTTTAATCATCTCACCATCGACCTTTATTTCACCTTCATCAGGGAGCAAATATCCGGCCACCATATTCAAAAGTGTTGATTTTCCACAGCCGCTATGCCCTAAGATGCAAATAAATTCATGAGCATACACCGTCAAATCAACTTGTTTAAGCACGACGCGATCTCCAAAGCTCTTCCCCACTTGCTTTGCCGTTAATTTCATTCTCTCGCCCCTTCCATAGCTCTCAACTTTGTTCGAAGCTTTCACCTGTTGTATGCAATTAATGCCCCACATCACACACAAAATTGTATACAACCCACTGTAAAAAAAATGGGCACCACGCACTTATCTTTTGACAGCTGCATAACTTCTGGACTTGAATATATCAGTAAGTGAGTGCGGCTTCGCACCATGCTCTTCGAAATCCAAAGAAGCTTCAATCTCACTCAAATGTTCAACCATCAAACGTTCAGCTAAATCCGCATCTCCTTGCTTAATGGCCGCTAAAATTTGCTCATGATCAAGGCAATACCTATTTTTCTTCATCCCATAAAAGGCGATAATCACGTAAGTTAGAGCAATCAACTCTTCCAAATATCGATAGTAGTAATAATTGCTCGCTAATTCAGCAATGCGGAGATGGAAATCACCCGTAATTCGTAGAGCTCCCAGCAAATCACCCTGCTTATGCGCTTCATGCTCATCATCCAGCATAATTTGCAATTGCTGAAAATGAGCATCTGTCAACGTACCGCACACTTTGCGGATCGCCGCCGCTTCAATCACTCTGCGCATTTCGAACACTTCTTTAGCCTCATGTGTAGATGGGCAAGCAACAAAAGTTCCTTTGTAAGGAATGACGGTTACCAACTTCTCACTTGCGAGTCGGCGCAGTACATTGCGTACAGGTGTGCGGCTTACTCCAAAAGACTCTGCCAGCACTTCTTCCACTAACTGCATGTTGGGACGAAGCTTTTGTTCGATAATGGCATCCTTAATCGCGGTATACATGTCTAATTCATTGGCTTGCAGCATAAGGACCTGTTCTCCAATCCCCTGATGAATTGTTTACTTCACCCTGATCGTAATGAAAATAGGATTTCATGTCAATATACATAACACTAAAAGCCCCATCTTTTAGAATAACAACCAATATATCACGTATTCTTTGTTTTAAACGATAAACAATAACGATCCCCACTCGCTTTTTTCATTATTTCTTTATAACATGTTATGTTTAATGACATCATTTTGATTTTGATGGTAAATGAGTTAAGCTGTTGATTACGGGAGCAAATGCCACAGGAACTAAATGAAAAATCTCCAATTATAAGTAAGGTTATGATAATCTAATTACGAGCGAAGATTTATCTGAAGCCCGAACAAGAGGAGCTGATCGAATGAGAACCAAACCGACAGTTGCAGCGATTACTGTGCCATTTGATCTTGGAGCAGGTCGACGCGGAGCGAGCAAAGGACCGAAAGCTATTTTACAAGCAGGATTAATTCGAGGTCTGCAGCAAATGGATATCACGATCGATCATGTTGCTGATATCCGTCTGCCTGACGACACAGCGACTCCCTTAGCAGCTGAAGTTGATCAAACTAACCTCAAGTATTTGGCGGAGGTTACCCTAGTAAATACACTTCTTGCTAAGCAAGTCTCTCAGGTTGTGGAGCAAGGGCGCTTTCCTCTCGTCATTGGCGGTGATCATAGCATAGCTATCGGGACATTAGCCGGGTTATCCAGCCATTATCAGAACTTAGGCGTCATCTGGATCGATGCACATTCCGACTTAAATTCAGCCGATACAAGCCCATCCGGTAATATTCATGGGATGTCGTTAGCCGTCAGTCTAGGAATGGGGCATCCCTTATTAACCAGCATTATGGGCAATCATGACAAAGTAAAAGCGGAGAATATCGTCCTTATTGCAGCACGTTCTCTCGATGAAGGCGAGAAGAAACTTATTCGCTCTTTGGGGATCAAATGCTATACCATGTATGACATTGATCGCAAAGGGATGGCTTCCATTATGCAAGATGCTATTGACTATATAAGCAGCAAAACAGACGGCGTACATGTTAGTTTTGACGTCGATTCTCTGGATCCGATTGAAGCACCTGGAACAGGCACGATTGTAAAAGGTGGACTTCATTACCGCGAAGCTCATCTGGCCGTAGAAATGCTGCATGAAGCAGGCATTGTAACCTCAGCCGAATTCGTTGAGGTGAATCCTCTTCTCGACGACAATAACAAAACATCCCACTTAGCCGTCGGCTTAATTAGCTCTTTGTTTGGCAAGCAGATTCTATAGGTAGAAACCATTGCTAGATGATTTGGTGCGGCGTGCCATGTCGAAAGAAGTAAGCGCGGAAAGCGCGCTCAATCTGCAAGCACGACTAAAAAAAGGTAAGCTTTGCTCCCCCAAACCCAAAATTCTTAGTGTGAACAAAACCCGTTACTCTCCGCTTAGCTGCGAGGATAACGGGTTATTTGCTTGTTACAGGCAGGAAATAAATGTAAGATAAAGACATCATCTTGGGTGGGGCGGCATCACTCACTGCCAAATACATAGACCAAGTGCGGAGCCTACAATGAAAACCTTAAATCACTGGTACTTGCATCTCTTTCTGATTTTGCTCTCACTTTCCACAGTAGGGATCTACTTTTTGTTCAAAAACCAAACCTACTTTGAATTTCTAGTTTGGAACTTATTCCTCGCTTGGATTCCGTACATCCTTGCTGTATTAGCTCATTTTATACACACTCGTAGATCTATGATCTTGAAAAAAATCATATTAATCTTCGTCGGATTAGCTTGGTTGTTATTCCTGCCTAACTCTCCGTATGTCATAACGGATCTCATTCATTTAACGATTTTGAAGGACTCTTATGTACAAAAAGGAACGCTCTCCTTTACATACTGGTATGATTTTTTCGTCATCTTCTTATTTGCATGGAACGGTCTATTGCTAGGATGCAGCTCCATGTACATGATTCAAAAGATATGGAAAGAGCGTTTCAATCCCTTTGTTTCATGGCTGATCATCACATTAACTGCGTTACTATGCGGGTACGGCATACTTTTAGGAAGAGAATATCGCTTAAACAGTTGGGACGCTTTGCTGAATAGCGGAATTTTGGAAATCTTGCGAGAAACTCTGCATCAAGAAGCCTTTGTCTTCTGCTTATTAGTCGGATTTGTTATCATGACGGTGTACGTAACCTTTTATGTACTCGTAAATAGCATAAACGGCTCAAGACATTCAAGTCCTTACTCAGACCAAAAATCAAGGAGATGATTGCAATAACAACCGTTAAAGGTGTCACGCCCATTTTTAGAATGTTCGACGAGATGAAGGCAAAGGAATTCTACCTAGATTACTTGGGTTTTTCGTTAGAGTGGGAGCATCGATTTGAAAGTGATATGCCGCTTTACATGGAGGTCCGTTTAGTCGAATGTAAATTGCATCTTTCTGAGCATTATGGGGATTGCAGCCCGGGTGCAGCTGTTCGAATAGAAATCGTGGACATCGTAGCATTCCATACGAATTTGAAAAATAAAAAATATACCTATTCTCGCCCCGGCATAGAGACCAGCCCATGGCATACCAGAGAAGTCTGTGTCACGGATCCGTTCGGGAATAAGCTTACCTTTTATGAATCGTTGAACGACCATGTGGATTAAGACGTCGCAGGCAGTATTACAGGAAGATTGATATAAAAAGTGCAGCTAATTTCATCCAGCCCCGCAGAAATTGTCTAGACGATTCTTTTCAAATCCTAAAAAACGCCCCCGACTCATCTACCGATGAGTCGGGGGCGTTCGATCTATATGGGTATAGTCAACTGTCGTAGTCTACAAAGTCTTCTTCACCCAGCGCTAGTCGGCAGGCTGCAGCAATCTTTCACCAGCTATGCCCGGCGTGGTCATCTGAATTGGATTGAGGATTTCTTCAATCTCCTCAGGTGTAAGCAGCCCGCGCTCTAGGATGAGTTCTTTGAGCGTCATGCCAGTGCGCACAGCTTCTTTCACTAATTGCGCGGCGACTTCGTAGCCGAGATGCGGGTTCAAAGCTGTGACGATGCCAAAACTTTGCTCGACATAAGAAGCACAGCGCTCGCGGTCGGCTTCCAAGCCCTCAATCGCAAAGCGCTCGAACACGTCAGCCGCGTTCCGCAGTATTTTCAGCGATTGTAGAAGGTTGAACGCAAGTACGGGTCCCATGACGTTAAGTTCGAATTGTCCTGCTTCGCAGGCTAGGCAAATCGTATGATCGTTGCCAATGACTTGGAACGCCACTTGATTCACAACCTCTGGCATAACGGGGTTTACTTTACCTGGCATAATGGAAGATCCCGGCTGTCTCGGCGGTAATTTCAGCTCCCCTAAGCCTACGCGAGGGCCTGAAGCCATTAATCGGATATCATTGCATATTTTCGAAAGGTTAACGGCGCATACTTTCAAGGATGCGGATAGCTCCGTGTAGGCATCCATGTTTTGAGTGCCGTCGACCAAATGTTCGGCTAGTTCAATAGGGATTCCCACCTGCCCTTTTAGATGAAACATTACGCGTTCCACATACTCAGGCTTCGCATTAAGCCCAGTTCCTACAGCAGTAGCCCCCATATTAACGGTCAAAAGCCCCTTCGAAGCATGACGGATACGATTGATATCACGCTGGATAACACGCGCATAAGCGCCGAATTCTTGGCCCATACGAATAGGAACAGCGTCTTGGAGATGTGTACGCCCCATTTTAATAACATCATCAAATTCCGTTTCTTTACGGGCAAAAGCACTTTGGAGTGAAGTCATAGTCTCGATCAATTGCTCAGATAAACGGTACGCGGCAATTTTGATGGCGGTAGGGATAACGTCGTTTGTGGATTGCGACATGTTGACATGATTGTTCGGATTACAATGGAAATAATTGCCCTTTTCCTCGCCCAGCAGCTCCAACGTCCGATTAGCAAGCACTTCGTTCATGTTCATATTGATGGAGGTTCCCGCTCCGCCTTGAATAGAATCAACAATAAATTCCTCAAGCAACTGACCTTGTCTCACTTCTTCGGCTGCTTTGACTAATTGTTCGCCGATTTTTTTGGGCAGCATATGTGTTTCCATATTCGCTAATGCAGCTGCTCTTTTTACTTCTGCCAAAGCTGTAATGAGCTCTGCGTGAATTTTCACTCCCGTAATTGGGAAATTCTCTAATGCACGCATGGTTTGAATGCCGTAATAAGCCTGGGATGGAACTTGTTTTTCACCTATAAAGTCTTTTTCAATGCGATGAGTCATCGTAGACACCATTCCTTTTTTCTACAAAGTATACTGCTCGACGTTGCGAAGTAGGTGTTCCGAAAATTCTTCTAACTCTCTGCCTCTAGATCAATTGAACGCTGTGCATGGCCACATAAGCGCTCATCTGAAGAATTCGCGACTGCTTTCAAGAATCCTGCAATATCTGACACGTTCTGTAATATTTTTTTTGACCACCGATCAAATTTGACCGCTTCTAATAATATTTCCTATTTTGACAATTCAAGTCTTCATATCCTTGCAACAATTCACACGGATTTGCACATAATGATTGAACTGACCTACTTTGTTAAGACTTGTATCACTGTCTAAAGCTATGTATTTATATATGCTTGGAGCAGCACAAACGCAAAGGGGATTTACCATGAGTTGACGAATACAATGGATTAAACAAGCTCGCTCTGTGAGACAATTAGAAAGATACAGTTAATGCCGGCGAGATTGGCTTACAAGCTGCACGTCAGGGAGGAATACTTATGGATACGTCGAGTTCGATGATTATTGAAAAAACGGAAAAATACGGGGCTCGCAATTATCATCCGCTGCCTATCGTGATATCGAGAGCGGAAGGCGTATGGGTCGAGGATCCGGAAGGCCACCGCTACATGGATATGCTTAGCGCTTACTCCGCCTTAAATCAAGGTCATCGTCATCCTCACATTCTGAGAGCGCTTCATGAGCAAGCCGAGAAAGTTACACTGACGTCTAGAGCTTTCCATAGCGAGACATTAGGTTCGTTTTATGAAAAATTAGCGAATTACACGGGTAAGCCGATGATTTTACCGATGAATACCGGGGCTGAAGCGGTCGAAACCGCTGTAAAGGCTATTCGTCGTTGGGGCTACGAAGTGAAAGGAATCCCCGCCGATCAAGCGGAAATTATCGTCTGCGAAGGAAATTTCCACGGTCGGACGGTGACGATCACTTCCTTCTCATCGTCGCCGGAATATAAGCGTGGTTTCGGGCCTTTTACGCCAGGGTTTCGCATTATACCCTACGGGGATGCGGCGGCGCTGCGTGAGGCCATCGGGCCGAATACGGCGGGCTTCCTGTTCGAGCCTATTCAAGGCGAGGCTGGCATTGTGATTCCGCAGCCCGGTTACCTGCGGGAATGTTATGAGCTATGTCAGGCGAATAACGTGTTGTTCGTCGCGGACGAAATCCAGACGGGATTCGGCCGTACGGGTCGCCGCTTCGCCTGCGACTGGGAAGGCGTTACGCCGAACCTGTACATCATGGGCAAAGCCCTCGGCGGCGGCGTGTTCCCGATCTCGGCGGTCGCCGGTGATCGAGAGGTTCTTGATGTTTTCGAGCCGGGCTCCCACGGCTCGACGTTCGGGGGTAATCCGCTCGGCTGCGCCGTCGCGATCGCGGCGCTGGAGGTCACCCTGAACGAGCGGCTCGCAGAGCGCTCGGATGAGCTTGGCGCTTATTTCCTGAAGCGGCTTCAGGAAATTCAATCTCCGCAGATTACGGAGATTCGCGGCCGTGGGCTGTTCATCGGTATTGACCTTAAGGTTTCAGCTCGTCCGTTCTGTGAAGAGCTGAAAGCGAATGGTCTACTGTGTAAGGAGACACACGAGCACATAATACGCTTGGCTCCGCCTCTTACCATTACAAAGGAAGAGCTCGATTGGGCTTGGCAGCAAGTAAATGACGTGCTGAGTGAAGCTTAGCACTTAAGTATAATAGCCCTCTAGCTTTTGTTGAAGCTGGAGGGCTTTGTTTTAATTTGTTTTAGAAGTTTTTCATCGTTATCAAGCCACTTCTGCGCGCCTCCACCACTTTAGCGATAAACAACATCGTTACAGCACCCGACTATTCTACTCTATCTATTCTTTTACAAAAATAAGCGTCCCAAATCGATGCGGCATATGGAAATCAACTTTACCTGTTGGTGACCACGCCCAATAATGTCTATTCCCTTCTAGGTCATCATCAATCCGATATAAATTCCAACGCCACTCAGCGCCATGCTGAGGTGTCCGGTCTTCCCCACGCTTTTGCATCTGCTCTTGCTTTTGCTCATCCTCTTGCACTTGCTCTTGCTCTCTCTCTCGCCCCTGCCCCGACTCCCAATCCAAATCAACAAAAGGAATCCGCAGCTCATAAATCCTCCACCCATCGTCCCTATCCGAGACATGGGTATTCATTCCCTTAGCATCCCATGCAACATCTACCTCTTTATTCCCACCCTTATAATGGATCAAAGCATCGAATACGACGTTTCGTGGACTCACTTCGAACTCGTAATAAACCGCTCCGGTACCGCTTTTATCGAGAAACACCTCAACCACATCTTCCAAATAAATAGGATCATCTCGCCGCTCCATCGTTGCCACGACGTGATCATCCTCACATTCGAATCTTATATGCAGAGCATCAGCTGTCCAACATGCGCGAAAGCTAGTCTTGAGCCGAGGCATCTCACCCGTGACAACTTCCCTTAAATCATTGCCTATTATTTCTTCCCAATTCACAATTCCGTTCTCTGCCTCTACATAGCGACATTCATATCTCATCCGATCTGTCATCCTCGCTCCCTACTTACTCTTATATACAATATTAATATCATATTCGTTATCTAGAAAGCTAGAAATTTGATCCCGAGATTCCGACTTCACGTCCTTTAACCAGGAAGCGTCAAACTTCTCGATGACTTCTATTCTTAAATTCTCGTATTTTGTCTTCGCTTTTTCAATCCTAGACACACGATTTTGTGTAAATAGGAACAATGATATACAAACCAGAAGCGAACCTGATAGAAGCTTATTAGAAATAAGCAAATCGAGGATGGCTAATGCATTGCCGCCTGAAACTACTATTACTTTTCTATAGAAAGAGATAATAAAATAAAGAATCAAACCACCTGTTAGAATGGCGAATAAAGGTTGTGTATTTTTGAGCTTGTCCCATTCTTGTTTTCTATCCCGAAGTTTGTGTAGGATCTTGGTCGCATCGTCACTTAGATTAAGTTCAGGCCATTGCATGAAGCACTCCCCCTCTCTACCATCTTATGCTTGGACACGGCTATTCTTTCCATAAAAAAAAGACCATCAGCATCTCTCTTCAAGCTTGGCTGAAGATGCTTTTGGTCTATGATTTGTCTTTTGAAATTTACTAGAATCGTTTTTTCCCAACTAAAAACTTTTTATTTCCTTTTTTAGCTGTCACAGGCACATGCTTATAGCTGCGCACCATCGGATTTTTACATAATGGACAAGTTGGTAAAGCTTCCGTAACGAATTCTTTGCGAACCCATGCTTTACAATCTGTCTCTTTACATTTCCAAATTTCAATCTGTTCGACTTCTGGCTTGTGATCTTCGGTCACGGTACTCGTTGGTGTAGACATTTCAATATGTGCTCCCTGCTTCGTAGATTAGACTACTTATTATTATACAGATCAGATCGAATATCAAGTCTTTCCCGTGTTCAAAATTATTTACCAGTGGTAGAATGGATGAGGCGGTTACAATTTAGACACAGAATACAAAGGCAGGAATCATTAATGATAAACTTATTACGTGAATGGAAGTCACAATTTCATGGCTATAGCCGAAATATTTTGCTCTTCTTTTGGTTTAATTTTGTATGGAACTTAGGTTTAGGTATGTTTGGGCTCGTCTATAACCTTTATGTCAGAAGTCTTGGCTATGACCAAACGACGGTTGGCAGCATGGTTGGCATGGCGTCACTGGCAGCGGCCATTATTCTAATTCCCGCCGGTCTAATGAATGATCGTTTCGGACCTAAGCGCGTCATTACATTTGGTCTCATTTTTACCATCGTAGCACTGACGGCTCGCTCTCTTATTGAAGTCAAAGAGGGTATGCTCGTTTCGTCCTTCTTGGGCGGTATGGCCCTTGCTGTTGTTTCCGCAACTATTCTACCTTTTATGGCCAACAACTCTACCCCTCAGCAGCGCGTTCACCTGTTCAGCTTTAACATGGCTCTTGTCATGTTAGCGAATGTAGTTGGTATTGCACTGGGTGGCGTTCTTAGTGACTTATTTCAATTCATGATTGGTTTAGACGAAATTCGTAGCTTGCGATTTACCCTATTGATTGGAGTCGGTATCGCAGCACTTGGCTTTATACCTATCGCTTTTTTTGAGAAAAGTGAGCAAGAAATACAACCCCGTAGCGAATCACTAAAGTGGAAGCAAGTGTGGAGCGTACATAAACCATCCTTACAGGTTATTGGTATTTTTTGTTTATTAGGCTTGTTATCATCCATGGGTGGGGGCATGATTGTCCCCTATTTGAATGTGTATTTTGAAGATCGTTTTGACGCTTCGAAATCCGCCATTGGTATCGTTGTAGCTTTAGGTCAAGCCGCAACAGCGATTGCTTTTCTCATTGGACCCATGATTGTAAAGAGATTCGGAGAAGTTAAATCTGTCGTATACCTGCAGCTATGTTCCATTCCATTTCTCCTCCTAACCGCTTTTTCTGCTAACTTTTACTTATCATCGGGTGGGTACTTGTTCCGGCAAGCCTTAATGAACGCCGCTAATCCATTTTATAATTCGATCAAAATGAGCTACGTCAACCGATCGCTCCGGGGATTAGCGTCCAGTTCAGGGGAAGCTGTTTTTCATCTCGGTTGGTTCCTTGCTTCACCAATAAGTACGGGCCTTGTTTTCCGCTATGGCTCTTACTACGGGTACGCGTATGCTTTCTGCATCACAGCTGTAGTCTACACAGTAATCTCCTATTTATTCTACTTTTTTTTCGGGAAAAATCGGTTTAAACCCGTTGATGAATCATCCTAAAAAATTGGTTCTTTCTATCGTTGACTTGAACGATGGAAAGGAAATACAATACATGAGAGCGCATTCATTTTGAGATCCTAGTGCTCCTTATCGATGATCAATTGTGAGGGGATGGATTTGCTATGAGGAATAAAATCTTCTTTAATGGACAAAGTATCGTCCTAACGTGGTTGATTTCCTATATCGTCATTCTACTTTTACCCGTGGCAATTGGCTTATTATTGTATATGGAATCCAGTAAAACACTGAAGGAAGAAATTCAGCAGGCCAATGATTCTCTTTTAAAACAAGTTCGGGAAATTATGGACAATCAGTTTAAAACCATGGAACAGCTGAACTTCGAGATTACGTGGAATGTAAGCGTCCAAGAGCTGCTCTATTCGAATAAATATGAAGCATTTCCCAAAGAATATAGATATGATGCTTATCAAATCGCACGTATTCTTTCTATGTACAAAACCTCCTACCCGCTGATCGATTCTTTCTATATTTATTTGAATAATGATCAATCCGCTATTCTCCCTACCACTGTTAGAACAAAAGACTTTGTCTATGAAACTTTACATATGAGCGATGCTTTCTCGTTCTCTTCTTGGCAAGCTATCGTGACTCGAAGCAATTTCAAAGGCTTTATTCCCATGTACCGAATTGGTGATGATAACACCCTGCGTAAAACGGTAGCCTACATCAGCACATACCCTGAAGAGCATAATAAACCACTGGCTACCAATGTCATTATGGTCGATCAATCTCGCATTATTGGCGCTATTCAAAATATGGAAATTTTCAACAAAGGTCACGTACTCATCCTAAATAATGAAAATCAAATTCTGGCTTCCAACTCCACAAATTCGCTTCCTGCTGATTTTCCTTTCAATCAATTAGAGAGCTCGTCCAACTTTTATTACACCGACGCTACTGGCGAAAAATATGAAGTTTTCAACATTCAGTCACCAGGTTCCAAACTAAAATATGTTTCTATGATGCCAAGCACCGTATATTGGAAAAAAGCCGCTCACATCCGTAACCTGACTTATATGAGCATGGGGATCAGTTTGCTTGGCGGAGGTATTCTGACTTATGTGTTTCTAAGAAGAAATTACAATCCTGTCCGTCGCTTGGTTCATGCATTTTCCAAAAAACAGACCTTACAATCCACCAAACGATATAATGAATTTCATTTCTTACAAGAAGCCGTGGACAGTACGTTGATCGAAATTGCCAACTTCAAGAGTAAAATGGAGCAGCAGCGGCACATTGTCCGCTCCCACTTTATCGAAAAGCTGCTAAAAGGAAAACTGGACAGCCAGCTTCCTATCGATGAGGCCTTAACGACTTTTGAAATGAAGTTAGACCGGCAAGATTTTGCTGTCATGCTATTTGTTGTCGATAAGAGTGCACCCTTCTTTGAACGAATTAACCATACGCCTGAAGGGGATAAATGGAAGCTTCTTCAATTTATTATTATGAATGTCGTGGAGGAGCTCATATCGGAACGGCACCGCGGCTATGCAGCCGAGATTGATGATAGTCTCGCCTGTTTAGTCAATTTAACTACGGAAGATGGAAAAAGCTCCAAGCTGGAGTTACTTAGAATCGCAGGCAAAGCGCAAACTTTCCTCTCTTCCACCTACGACATTAACCTTACAATTTCAGTAAGCAGTATCCATGATCGTATCGCTAACGTACCGCAAGCTTTCTTAGAAGCTCTAGATTCCATGGCCTTTAAGCTTGTTATGGGTGGACCAGAAATTTTATCGTATGACGATTTGCAAGCAAATGTCACTGGCGAGTCTACTACCGGCTATTATTATCCGACGCAGATTGAGCAGCAATTCATGTATGCCGTGAAGCTAGGGGAGCTTGAAGAAGCACAGATGATTCTGACCGAGATTATGAATAAAAACTTTGATCATCCTGGGATTTCGGTCTCCTTAACGAAGTGCCTCATGCTCAACCTGGTAACCACCATGATGAAAAGCATCAGCGAAACCGGGGATATCCAGGAAAGCTTCTTTATACGCAACCCAAAACTTCTCGACCGCCTTCTGTCCAGTAAAACTGTTCAAGACATGCAGCTCCAGCTGGGTGATATGCTCGAGCAAGTTTGTGCCTACACGTCCGCCAAACGGACGCATACGATTTCACTTACACGTCAGAAAGCGCTGGAGCAATTGGTAAATGAAGTGACGGCTTACATCGAAGATAATTACACAGACGCCAATTTGAATGTCACGATGATAGGCAGCCACTTTAATCGCAAAGCCACCTACCTATCTAAGCTATTCAAAGATTATGTGGGAGAAGGGCTGCTCGATCGCATTAATAAAGTCAGAATTGAGAAATCCAAGCAGCTGCTTGGGCGGCAAGAACAATCGGTCGGCGATGCGGCTTACGGTGTGGGCTTCAATGATATTAATGCTTTTATTCGTGTTTTCAAAAAGGTAGAGGGCATCACGCCGGGGAAATACAAAGATCTGATTGAAAGATAAAAGATGTGATAACGCACATTGATGGGGGGAGCCGCGGGGCTGCCCTATTTTTAAGCAGAATGCCTCCTACCTCCTCACAACTGGTAGGTGCAACAAAGGAAGCAATCAGCCTTGATGCAAACTAGACTGCTTACTCTTGAAAGTCCCTCAACCCCATGAATCCCGTGTATCCTGCAGCGACTTTATACCGTGCAACAAGTGAATATTGGCTAATTTGATGAAGCAATTGGACATTTTGTTGAGTCTACGAACAGAATTCGAGAACCAATTGGATATTTTGCAGATAGTTAAAATGGAAGCGTTATCATATAGTTAGGTTAGACAAACGGTCCCTCAGCGCACACAAATTCTTAAACAATTTTTCACGGAAACTCAGTATCGCTTCGATACCAGTTTTCTAAGCAGGCAGTGCTTACACTGCCTATTTTCTCCAAAAAGCTTTAACGCTTACTCTGCCAGTTTTTCTGGCGAAAAACTCAGTAACGCTTTCGATGCCAGTTTTTCTGGCGAAAAACTCTTAGGAGGTCAAGCTATGAAAGAGAACAGAAAAAAAATGTTTACTGTGCTGGTCACAACAACTTTAATGGGGAGCTTAGTCGTTGCATGCTCATCCAACACACCGACTGCCGTTAACAGCACTAGTCCCAAAGCAACCACTGGGGGCACCACGGCTCCGAGCGGTGCTGCTGTTACTTATCCGCTCAAAGTGGACAAAACGTTGACCTACTGGGGCGAACTTCCCGGTAACCTAACTGGTGTAAAAGCAGCCCATGCCGATGTGCCCTTCTTCCAAGATTGGCAGAAAAAGACCGGCGTTCCTTTGAAATTCCTTGCGCCTCCTACGAATCAAGGTCAGCAAGCGCTGAACGTGATGTTAGCCTCTGGAGAGCTGCCGGATATGATTGAGTTTGATTGGCAAGGAGCATTCCCAGGTGGTCCCGAAAAAGCGATCAAAGACGGATACATTCTTAAATTGAATGATACGATAGATAAATTTGCTCCAAATTTGAAGAAGTACCTCAAAGAGCATCCGGAAGTTGATAAACAAGTAAAAACCGATAATGGCAGCTATTATTCCTTCCCTTTTATCCGCGGGGATGATTACCTGCGTGTATTCCAGGGTCCTATCGTCCGGAAAGATTGGCTGGATGATCTTGGACTGCCTGTTCCGCAAACCATCGATGAGTGGTACACAACACTCAAAGCCTTTAAGGAGAAAAAGGGCGCTACAGCTGCCTTCTCCGTCGTAAGTGTTCCCAGACCTTTCAACGAGTTAGGAAACGGCGCTTTTGCCGGCGCCTTCGGTGTGACGCGTGATTTCTTCATCGACAATGGCACAATTAAGTTTGGTCCAGCTGAAAAAGGCTACAAAGATTTCCTAGCTACCTTCCACAAATGGTACGAAGAAGGTCTGATTGATAAAAACTTCGCAACAGCAGACGGCAAAGCCTTAGACGCCAACATGGCCTCTGGTGCAACAGGTGTGACCGTGCAAAATGCCGGTGGAGGCATCGGTAAATGGCAACCGCTAGTTACAGCCAAAGATCCTAAAGGCGTTCTCATCGGGGCTCCATACCCTGTTCTCAAAAAAGGCGACATCGCGATGTATGGCCAGAAGGATCCGGCTAATGCGCCCGGAGGTATGGTGGCCATTACCGCATCTTCCAAAAATATTGAAACCGCAGCGAAGCTTCTTGACTACGGCTACTCCGATGAAGGTCATATGTTCTTCAATTTCGGAACTGAAGGTACTTCTTATAAACTAGAGAACGGCTACCCCAAATATACGGATTTGCTCATGAAAAATCCGGATAAATTGGCTCCAGCGCAAGCTCTTTCACTCTATATCCGCGGTAACTACAATGGACCTTTCGTACAGGATAAACGATATATTGAGCAATATCTTGCTTTGCAGACACAACGTGATGCGGTTTCCACTTGGCAAAAAACAGATGTTGATAAACACAAACTACCACCAATTACCGCTACACCAGAAGAAAGCACAGAGCTTGCCAAAATCATGACTGACATCAACACATTAGTTGATGAAATGACGCTCAAAATTATTTTAGGAACAGAGCCAGTTGATAGCTTTGATAAATACATGGAAAAATTCAAATCCGTTAAGCTTAGCCGTGCTCTCGAAATTAAAAAGGCATCCTTAGATCGTTATAATAAGAGGTAGATGACAGATCAGGGGGAGGGCAGCAGCTCTCCCCACTTTTCTAGACCCCCGTGGCGAAAGGAGAGATATCATGCGTAATGCAGCGGAAGCCACCTTCCCAAAACGCTTCAAGCGCGATTTTCTACTGAATAAATATTTATATCTGATGATGGTTCCCGTTCTCGCTTACTACTTGGTCTTCCATTATGCCCCCATGTATGGCGCCCTAATTGCCTTTAAAGAATATACCCCTAATAAAGGTATTCTCGGTAGTGAGTGGGTCGGATTCCAGCACTTCAAAGATTTCTTCAGCAGCTATTATTTCTGGCGAATACTCAAAAATACCGTAGTCATTTCCCTGTACTCCTTATGCTTTGAATTCCCTGCTCCCATCGCTCTGGCGATTATGATTAACGAGCTTGCCAATAAACGTTTTCAACGCTTCGTTCAAACAGTCACTTACATGCCGTATTTTATTTCACTCATCGTCATTGCTGGGATGGTCAAAGATTTCACCAACAACGGCGGTTTGATCAATACCTTTTTCACCTATTTTGGTGCCAATGACACCGCCATGCTGCAGAAGCCTGAATTGTTCCGAACGATCTATATTTTATCTGAAATTTGGCAAAAAATAGGTTGGGAATCGATTATTTATTTAGCCGCCCTAATGAGTATTGATCAAGAACAGTATGAAGCGGCCAAAATGGATGGCGCGAGCAGGTGGAAGCAAATTTGGCATATCACCTTGCCGGGCATTCTTCCGACGATAGCAATCATGTTCATTCTACGCATGGGGAATTTATTGAACGTAGGGTTCGAGAAAATAATATTGCTCTATAATCCCAGCACGTACGATACGGCGGATGTTATCTCTTCTTTCGTTTATCGCAAAGGGCTTATCGAATTTGGCTGGAGTTACAGTTCTGCGGTTGGTTTATTCAATTCTGTAATTAATCTAGCCTTACTCATTGCAGCTAACAAACTAAGTAAAAAGATAAGTGAAAACAGTTTATGGTGATAAAGGAGGTGCTGATTTGAAAGCGAGTTATTCGGACAGAGTATTCGTTACGTTGATTCATGTCCTTTTGCTAATACTTGTTGTCGTTACCTTGTATCCGCTCCTCTATGTCACCTTCGCTTCAATCAGCGACGCTGGCCAATTAATCACGCACAAAGGATTTCTATTTAGGCCACTGGGCTTCAGTATTGAAGCTTACAAAAGCGTTTTTCATAATCCTGCTATTCTAAAAGGCTACCAAAACACGTTGTTTATCCTCGTATTCGGTGTTATAACGAACCTAATCGTAACCTCTTTAGGCGCTTATGTTCTTTCTCGTAAAAATGTCATGTGGAATCGAGTATTCATTTTCATTGTTGTATTAACGATGTTTTTCCAAGGTGGTCTTATACCGCTCTATCTCGTTGTAAAAGGTGTCGGTTTAATTGACTCCTTATGGTCGACCATTTTACCTTTTACCATCAACACATTTAATTTGATTATCATGCGCACAGCGTTCATGGCTGTTCCTGAAAGCTTAGAGGAATCGGCGAAAATGGACGGCGCCAATCATTTTGTGATTCTTTTTCGCATCATCATCCCGCTCTCCATGCCTGTCATCGCCGTGATGATTCTGTACTATGCCGTCGAGAAATGGAATGGGTGGTTCTATGCCTCTATCTTCTTAAAGGATCGTGACCTCTACCCGCTTCAGCTCACTTTGCGAGAAATATTAATTGCGAATAATACCGATTCCATGTCATCTGGCGCTAATGCGGCCGAGCAATTTCAAATAGGGGAAACGATCAAGTATGCGACCATTATGGTAGCTTCGGTGCCTATTCTGGTCTTGTACCCATTCGTGCAAAAGTACTTCGTCAAAGGCGTCATGATTGGCGCTGTCAAAGGGTAAAAACAAATCGCCGTTCGCCTCTTAATCGAGGTGACGGCGATTGCGTTTTAACTAAGACGGTTATACTGGAAATCCAGAAGATCCTTGCCGAAGCATTCTTCTTTTTCTTCTTTGATACATCCATACACCAGCAAGCACCGTAAAGACAATGGCGATGATTCCTTCCGGACTTGGCATAGCTAAATAACTAAATTCCGAATGAACGAGAACGAACTTATTCAGGATCAACGTATCAATGAAGGCATTTCCTGTAGCGTGCATGAACACGGCTGGCCAAACGCTTCGAGTCATCAGCAGAATCTCACCATACAGAACCGCCATGACGATTACACCAAGCATCATCCGAGGGATGTAGGTGATCATGCTTTCCGTGGTATCCACGAACAGAAATAAATAAGGAAAATGCCACACGCCCCAAATAACCCCCACGGCAATATGAACAATAAAACGAGGATAACCAAGCGTATAAAGCTTTGGAGCCAAATAGCCTCGCCATGCAAATTCCTCAAACATGTTTTTGATGAGGCTGGGTATAAGAGCTATACCGACTGCCGTTAAATAGTGAGGAGACATTGGGGACAAATCCATCCACCCTAAGCTTGAACTGATACCAACAATCAACATTGTCATGAAGGGAAAGAATAGCAGGCTGAATAGATAGAGAAACACATTTCCTTTGACTCGGGGGTTGATGCCGAAATCTTTCCACCCATCTCCCATCCAACTGCGCATAATGACCATCGTCAGGAGGGGAGAAACGATCCAAATCAACTGTCCCAGACTGCCATTCTCATCCGTTCCTGCCTGCAAATCAACCAGCCGTCCGATCCAGCCGCAGCTTAACGCAACAAGCGAGAAAATAATCACGTTCCTGAGCGTCTTGTTATCCTTTATTTTCAAGGTCCCAGCTCCTCTTTTATTTTCTGTACATATTTCTCGTACCACACCTTCAAGAAATCATAATAATCACTTCCGAATTCCAATGTATCCAGCCGGCTTCTCACTTTCGGGTTGTTGAGCAGCTCTTGGTTTTTCCCGATTTGTTCCCGATTCATTTGCTGAAACATCTTCAAAGTGGACCGAACCGTTTCAATCTCACTCAAGTACGTTTCGATGAGCTCTAGTTTTCTGGAATCTTCGACGTAGTTGAAGAAGAACATTTTGACGAGTGCCGGATCCCTTGGTTTGTCTAATGCAATAGGCTCACCGGCCCAACGCAGGAATTCCTTTTCTCCTTCTACTGTAATCGAGTAAACCTTCTTATTCCTCCCCCCTTGACGCACTTCCGTTAAATGAACATGCCCATTCTGAACGAGTTTCTTTAAGGCTGGCTGTATGCTTCCTTGGCTGGAATTATAGAAAAATCCGGTGCTTGCCTCCATGCTTTTCTTAAGATCATAGGACGACTTATCCCCGTCCAGCAGCAAACCAAGAATAATTTTGTCCTGCATGATGTACCCCCATTTCATTCTTGCGGATATGTCTACTAGACATATCCAAAGTAAATATTATTCCCTTTATTTTCTTCTGTCAACATGAATATAGCTTCCCTACATACACCATCTCACAGCAAACAAGGGAACCCCGAAGGATTCCCATATCTATTAATCCATATATGTCAATTACTTACGATCATTAATAGCTTTTATGACTTCAACTGGGATTTTCGGCTTTCGATCATACGTAAGCAAACCATTAATTTCCTGCTCAACGTCCGTTAACTGCGTGTAACAGTAACCCTGTACAACGCCGGAGTTTAGCAGAGGACGTATGACGGCACGCAGCTTTTTCTCATAATCCTCGTCGTTATCCGCCCCGGAATATCCCCAGCCTTCCCATTCGCTTTTCTTGTAAGCAATACCGCCAAATTCGGTAACCAGAATCGGCTGACCTTCGTAAGGGAAGCCCTCAACAAATAAGCGGCGATTCGCTGGCATCGCATGAACAGCTTTATCGCTAGAACTGTAGCGCTCTTCCAGCACATCTTCACGCCACTCATAGTCATGAATGGTGAATAGATCCGTTTTCACTAACTCCCACCCATCGTTAGACACAACCGGACGCATCGGATCAAGCGACTTGGTCAAATGATACATGGTTAGAGCGTGCTGCTGCTGCAAATTATCGATTTGAATATTAGGCACTCCCCAACTCTCATTCAGGGGAACCCAGGCAATAATGGAAGGATGGTTATAATCGCGTTCGATAGAAGCTATCCATTCATTCGTGAATCGACTAACATACTTCTCCGTATATTCGTATGCATTAGCCGCCTCACTCCAGACGACCAATCCGAGTTTATCACACCAGTAGAGGAATCTTGGATCCTCCAGCTTTTGATGTTTCCGCGCGCCGTTAAAGCCCATTGCCTTCGTTAACTCAACATCTTGCTTGATCGCTTCATCACTAGGAGGCGTCAAATTGCCATCTGGAAAGTATCCCTGATCCAGAACCATTTTCAAAAAATAAGGGCGGTTGTTCAAGCATAGTTTACCGTCTTCAATGGATACCTTACGCATGCCGAAATAACTAGTTACCACATCTACAGTTTGATTATCAACCAGCAGCGTGAAGGTGACGTCATATAAATTCGGATTTTCCGGTGTCCACCATGCGCCGAGTCCATGATCGTTGAAATCATTCAGACGAATTTTTCTCGCCCCAGAGCTATTTCTCATCCCATAGGTATCTTCCGAAACGAGTTCTCCTTTGAATGAAATCTCTACTTTCAACTGCAACTTGGCATTTGAGTTAGAACCCTGAATAAAGAATTGGAATTCCACTTGTTTCTCATCGATATCCGGGGTAATTTTCACTTTGTCCAAGTAGCCGTCGGCAGATACGGCTTCCATCCACACGGTTTGCCAAATGCCTGTCGTTCTTGTATAGAAAATACTTGCGGAATCCGTATGCCAGTACTGCTTTCCTCTCGGCAGCGTAACATCTTTGCTATAATCGACTGCTTTGACAACCAGCTTGTTCGTTCCAGCTTGAAGCGCATCCGTGATGTCCGCATGGAAAGGGGTATGCCCACCTTCGTGCCTAGCAACCAGCACCCCATTCACCCAAACCGATGCTTCGTAATCCACCGCTCCAAAGTGAAGCAGAATCCGTTTATTCTGGAAAGCTTCGGGTAAAGTTAGATCTCGGCGGTACCAGACAACATCGTGAAATTCATTGCTCCCAATGCCGCTCAATTTACTTTGAAATGCGAAGGGCACTTGAATGGTTTTGGATAACTTTCTATTCCCCAAATGCCACTTCTCTTTACTGCCCACACGATCATCATCAAATTCAAATTCCCATTCGCCATTCAGGTTGATCCAGCTGTCTCTTACAAATTGAGGTCTAGGGTACTCAGCTCGTGGTTGGTTGGTCATCAGTCATCATTGCCTCCATATAATTAATTCAAAAGTTAACTAAATAACATAAATAACTCTTAAATCATTATCATACCAGGCACTAATATTGTCAATATACGTCTTTTAATTAACTTTTAAGTTAAATAAAAGAACACCTCTTCTCAGAGGTGTCCATTTCCTTTTTACCTTATAATTAATCGATGTATCCGGCAAATCCCTTTTTCATTAAATAGTCCATCTCAGCTTCCAAAACGGTATCTACCGCCAGTTCGGTCAATTTCACATCAGGTCTGCCCAGAATATGATCGATCAACTCATCACTGTCAATATCAACTTCCCCTTTGGTATTTTCTTCTGCCTTAACAATAAAATCCTTCTCATACTTCAATACCAACTGAATTTGCTTAGGATCAGCCTTCGTTTTGTCTACGATGAATTGTAATAGCTCTTTCTCGTTTAACTGCTCTGTCATGTGGTGTCATCTCCTAATGGTTGTTTATGACTATTGTAGCATAGTTATCTGTGTTTAAATTATACTCTCTTTCGAATGACGGCTGCACCAATCATACATACAGGGATAATAAATCCAAATGTGAAGGCATAGAGAAACCATATTTTAGAAACAAAATTAAGAAAATAGCTTGTGTTTGGGTATGAAACAATGGATAAAACAATCAAAATCATCCCTAAAGGGAGGAGCAGGGGACGGGTTTCTTTCATCCTCATAATTTGAGCGAAACTGTGGGCCGAAGCATAGAAACAAATCGTAAGCTTGAAGAAGATTGTGATAAACCAGATTCCCGCCATAATGACTTCTAATCTTTCTAGAAATCGTCCAATACTGATCATTTTCGCTAAGTTATAGCTTGGATACATTTGACTTGAGGTCATACCTGCACCAAGTACAAGAATCGATATCAGGGAGATGATAATCAATAATAATCCCGCTATTGCCGTTCCTACAAGAAACGCTTTATTTACTTCTTTCGCGCAATTTACAAAAGGAATAACCATCAATAATACGATAAGTTCCATAAATGGGGTTCCGATAAAGGGTAAGCTCGCCCTGATAATAGGCATAAAGCCTTCGCCAAGGTAAGGTTTGAGTTGAATGAGTCGAGCCTGCGGCAGCAAAAAAAAGACCATGGCAAAAAAGAAAATCATAACCCAAGGGAAAAAAATCTCCCCGGCACGCGCGATAGTTTCCAGACCAAGCCAATTTGCCATAATGACAACTGCGAGAAAGATCATGATAATAAACTGAAGCGGTGTATCTAGAAGAACCTGAGTTGCTATAAAGTCGCCGATGTTCCGTAATACAAGCGCAGCAAGGAGGAAGAAGTAGCCGAAATAAAGTAAGGAAACTATTTTACCTATCCAAATTCCGAATATGGTCTCGCACATCTCTACCAATGTTTGGTTAGGAAATTGCCTTACTAATGCATGATATAGATAGACCGTCAGTAAACCAAGACAAACGACCAGAATGGCGGCTATCCATCCATTTTGCTTTGCTTCCGCCGTTAGACTGGCAGGGCTTATTAATATAGAACTTCCTACCGTAAATAGCGTGACGAGAATAGTAAATTGTCGGATACCAATAATGCCAGTTTCCATTCGTTGCTATGTGCCTCCTCTCGTTCTATCCAATTTCATTGCAAAAGAGCGAGTATGAACTTGCTAAAAGGTTGAAAAACAAAAGTGATGAAATCTAAAGGGTTAGGCAGCTTCATATGCAAACTTTGAGCAATGCTCAGAAATGTACCGAGCATTAATAAACAACAAACAATAACGAATTCTTTATACTGCCTTTTCTTCATAAGAGATGGAATCTCCAGTATCGCGATAGCTGCAGCGGCCAAAAGTATCGCAGCAATAGTCCACATTTTGATCATTCCTTTGTTTTTTGTACCAGAGAATCGCTTACGGTCCCTAGACGACGGATCTTCACTTGCGCATTCACATGTACAGGTAAGTCTAAGAATTGCTCCTTCCAGTTGTCTTTGTTTTTATTCCAATATTTAGGGTCGGCGCGATAAATCGCTTCACCAAAACCGAAAATATCCGCATCATATTTTTTTGCTTTTTGAATAGCGGATTCGATAATAGATTCCACCTCTTTTTGCGCTGTTTTCTCCAGTTTATCTATGCTTTGAGGATCGATAAGATCGATCTTGCATTGGACTTCCCCCACATCCTCCTCAAGAAAAACATCTAAAATGATTTGCGGGTTGCCGTTATCCACTCTTCCTCTCATTTTCGTTTTAGATCGCACTATTTCTACGGCTAAAATGCCGCCAGCTGGACAATTGAGATGTCCGATCGTGCTTTTAACGTGGTCTAAAATATAATTGTAGCCTTTGCTTTCTTTCTCATTAAGCCAACCGACAAGTTTGTCATTCTTAAAAATGGCCACACCCGAATATCGTAAAATGGCATTAGGGTCTGTTTGGCTCACATTGTTCCTTAGCTTACCTTCATTCGGATCGCCCTTAATTTGTATGCCTGTTAGTACAGGATCTTTTCCCTCTGTTTGCAGATCGGAAATTAAAGAATCTAATCTTACTTTTACCGTAGGCGCCCAAACCTTTTCGGACATCTCTAACGTGGTAAACAATTTATTTGAGGGGATTTTCTCGATTGGCGTAAGAATATTTAATACATTCTCTGCTGTTGTTCCTCTAGCTACGACGATATAGAAATCAGTTCGCATTTCATGATTTCTTGAAATACCATCCAGAATCGGCGTAATCCCTTCTCTAGCCAATTCTTCGCTGATCACAAGAATCCGAAGGTGGGAAGAATACACCTTTCTTGGACTTTGTGTGGCAATTTTTCTTAAAGCTTCAAAAATGGTTTGTGATGTAGCTTTAAAGGTGCTTACGGGTGTAGTTATTCCAGTACCGCCCCTTTTTGAAGCCACTTCACCGGGGTTAACAATTTGAATCGTCACCTGCACTTGATCATCTTTTTTATCAAAACCCATACCAACCGATATGGCGAGATCATTAAGCTCACGCCGACTCCAACATCCCGTGAGTAATACAATCATGAACAAAAAGGCAACAAATAACATGACATATCTTCGCATTACCGATGACTCCTTTATCTAGGGTCGTGTTTCAGGCTTATTCGAAGGATCATTGTTCTCTCGAATGTTGTTTTTTTGACTAATAAGCCGTGGCCTTGTATGTAATGCCCATTGCGGCAAACGGAAAATTGTATCCTTCTGATCAGCTAAGATAAAGGGTGCCATTGGAGACATGTAAGGAATTCCAAAGGACCTTAAACTACACAAATGAAGAACGATAGCGATAAGTCCCACAGTAACTCCATACAAGCCAAATGAAGCCGCGATAAGCATTAAAAGAAATCTCAAAATCCGAATTGTAATCCCCATATTGAATGAAGGAATAACAAAATTGGAAATGGCAGTTATGGCCACTATAATAACCATCGCAGGGGACACCAATCCTGCCTCTACTGCGGCTTGACCAATGACTAATGCCCCTACAATGGAAACAGCTTGTCCAACAGTCTTTGGCAACCTCACACCAGCTTCTCGAAGGATTTCGAAAGTTATTTCCATGACGACAGCTTCGATAAAAGCTGGGAAAGGGATTCCTTCTCTTTGTGCGGCTAAACTGATCAGAAGAGGGGAGGGCAGCAGTTCTTGGTGAAAGGTGGTTATGGCAATATAGAGAGACGGAGCCAACAATGAGATGAAAAAACATGCATACCTTAGAAACCGAAGCAGTGTTGCAAAATCCGCGCGTTGGTAATAATCTTCAGCCGATTGATAAAATTGAGTGAATAAAGCAGGTGCCATAAGTACAAAGGGAGTGCCATCAACAAGAATAGCAATTCGCCCTTCCATTAAACCTGCGGCGATTACATCAGGTCGTTCTGTATTGTACAAGGTAGGGAAAGGGGTGTATGTTTCGTCTTGGATCAATTCTTCGACACTACCACTTTCAAATATTGCATCAATATCGATACGTCCGAGCCGCATTTTTGCTTCCGTCACTAAATTGTCGTTCACTATGCCATTCATATACATGATGGCGACTTCCGTTTTGCTTACTCGCCCGATTGTCATGGATTCCATCCATAGGTTGGGGTCTTTTATTTTACGTCTGATGAGTGCGGCATTGGTGCTTATTTGCTCAGTAAACCCTTCCCTGGGTCCCCGAACGACAGATTGAGTGGTCGGTTCTTCAACGGAACGATGCTCCCCGCCTTGCGTATTCGCCGCCAACCCCTGTACACAGCCATCCAGCAAAATAACCGTTGACCCCGATAAAATAGACTGATGCAAGGATTCAAAATTGTGAATTTCATTAACTTGACCGAGTGTGCTCATCGCATTTCTTAAAGCATTAAGCGGGAACTCACTTGAATCAACTTTTAAATTTTCGGTGAGCAGAGTTTGAATGGAGGTTGGACTAATCAGTCCGTTAATATAAATGACACCAATTTGAATCGGATCTGCTCCATTCAGAAGTAGGGTCTGCGTTACGATATCGTTACTATTTCCAAATGCTTTCTTGACTTTGTCGAAGTTAATTTCAAGTGACTCTTCAAGTGATTCCTTTGAGAGCGATAAACCATTCTGATTAGACCTAGTGTCAGTAGGGAGCGTATAGTTATTCAGAAGAATTTTTTTGATGAAATTCATGTTATCACCACCTATTCAAGTGATCTTAGTTCTTTGTCATTAACTTCCGGATCGCAGCAACCCCTACTATGAGGATCGGATACAGCAACCCAATGGTTAAAGCGTAGGGGATATAAATTTTGGTATCAAATTCCGCCATATAAGCAACATTGGGATATACAATAAGCGAAAAAACAACCAAAATCATCCCCAACGGTAAAACGAGCGGGCGATAATCTTCAATATTCAAAATTTGAGCTAGTCCTGTAACGAAACCATAAAAATAAAAAGTTGTCTTGAAGTAAACCGTTAGAAACCATATCCCCGCTATAAGAATCTCAACACGTTCCAAAAAATTACCAATATTGATCTGTTTGGCTAAAGCATAACTTGGAAACATATGTCTTTCAGTCATTTTAGTTCCCAATACCGATATACACAAAAAAGTAATAATTACGAAACCAGCTCCGCCAATTAAGGTAGCAAGCAGGAAAGCTTTTTTTGCTTTCTGGTACTGATTGACATGTGCCGGAAACACCATGAGCAGCACGATAAAAGGAAGTGCAGATGTACCAACAACGGATATAGCTGCTTTGATCAGAGGTTTACTTCCAACTGAGAAAATAGGCTGCAGCTTTTCAAGTTGAATCTCTGGTAAAAGACAAGCGACCAAAATAATAAATAGCATAATGATCCATGGAAAAAAAATCTCTGCCGCTCGGATTATGGTTTCCAGTCCAAGACGCACTCCCATGGCAACAACTATGGCAAATATAAGATTAACGAATTGAATCGGCGTCTCGGGCATGACTTGTGTGTTCACAAAATTCCCCATATAAAACAAGACTGTGGCTGATCCGACAAAAGAAAAGAAAATAAAGGATAGTGACAGTATCTTCCCTAGCCATTTTCCAAACAGTTTTTCATTATATTCAGTTAAGGTCATGTTTGGAAAATAACCGCCAACCTTGTTGTATAGGCATACGATTAACAAATTTAAGCCAACCCCAATAATAGCGGCGAGCCAGGCATCTTGTTTAGCATCAGCAGCAAGTCCCGATGGAATAACCAAGATTGTAGTCCCAATCGTGTATATCATCACAAGTACAGCGAATTGGCGCACGGATATTTTAACGTCTTTCAACATATTCACTCACCTAGTGATTCCATTTAATGCATACTATTCCCAAATTTCCGTAATTCATTAACAAAATATGGCTTATCTAATTGTTTCACATCGTGATTAGGTTTAAAGTATAGTTAACAAAATAGGTGTCGGGAAACATTTACTAGACTTTCCCAATAAAAAAAGGGGGCTTTTATGAATTTAGAGTTACGCGTTGAGGCATTGGAATTGAAGGTCAAAGAACTCGAAGAACAACTGAGTACCCTGCTTGAAAGAACGACTAAGTCACAAGTTCAGCAAGTACATACGACGAAACCAACATTTGATCAAAAACCGCAATCTGCGCAGGAGCCTCGTCAGCATGAGGTGACAATACCCATCAAGCAACCGGCGCCCCCAAGAGATTGGGAGCATTTGATCGCTCGCGTCTGGCTGCCGCGGATTTTCATCGTCGTCTTCCTGTTAGGCGTCCTATGGGGCTTTACAGCAGCCGTTAATGCGGGGATTATCACCGAACCTATTCGCTGCATCATGGGTGTCGTCGTCGCTGGTTTCATGTATTGGCAAGGAGAAGTCCAAATTCGGCGCAAACGAATGGCTCTGGGGCAAGTGCTGCTCGGCGGGTCCAGCGGGGTCCTCATTCTATCTCTTTTCGCAGCGCATATGCTATTCGCCTTAATTCCGTCCATACTTGCGTTCATTCTATACGTCTTTTCTATTGCTATAAGCGTATTTACGGCGGTCCGTCACCGCTCACAGACACTCATGATCATTACCCTGATCGCCGGTTATCTAGTGCCTTTCCTAGTCAACTCCGCCAAACCGAATATTTGGGTATTTGCAGGCTATGAAGGGTTATTTTCAATGCTCATGATCCTGTTATCATTACGTTATTCCTTTCGCGGCGCTTATTTTACTGCGTTTGGAGTTCTACATCTTCCCTTACTCTTTTCAACGCTGTTTGTTCATGAATTGGGCAGTCGACCTGCGATCCTTACCGTCGTTATTTTGCAGCATTTGCTTCTTTTTGCGATATCTGTTCTCCGTTCCAAAGACAGCCTGATTGGACAGCGAACTGCTTTATTCCTAAGCTTCGGCCTACTCGCGTCGTGGACGTACGGCCTATATGGCGGTTCAAAAGATCGTATCTTCTACGAATGGATGCTAGCGATATGGTCACTTCTCTATAGCGGTACTTCTTTCTGGCTGTATCGTCAAAAGAGAGCCTTTTTCGTTCATCTATCCATTGCAACGTTCAGCGTTTTCCTTTGGCTCATCTATGTGCTGCACGCAGATCAAGCCGGCTCCGCCGTTCTTATAGAGGGTGCAATTGCGCTATGTTTAGGAGCTAAATTCAAAAGCAAACTGCAGCAAATTAGCGGGACTATCACTTATTTCATTGGGATGTTGTTCGTCCTAACTCATCCGTTACGTGATCTACTATCCGCCGAATCCTTTGCGTGGCTTGTACTCGTGGCAACGATTGGCGGATTATATGCCTTCTTCCGTGCAACGCTGGATGAAGGCCGCGCACGAACTGAAATCAGTCTCCTCCTATTATGGATGGAGTTAATATTCTTACTTGTTTATCTCACACAACTCACTAATTCACTGACACGAGCGCTCTCTTACGATTACCAGCATTTGATACTTTCAGCAGTCTGGGTTGTTTACGCCATTCTACTCATTATGTTTGGACTCATTGTCCAAAAGCCTAAAGCAAATCTAGTTGGCATCATCTTCTTATTCATTACCTTACTCAAAATTATTTTCATCGATTTACCTGATGTATCTACTGCCGTTCGCGCTATTCTGTTTATCGGACTTGGAGCTATTGGCGTTGGTATTTCTAGATTGTTCTATAAGCGGAAGGAATAAATATCACGCCAAAATAAGCGCGGTCATTCATCCTGCAAAAGCTTCTCTTTATCCAAAACCAAAAACATATCAATGATTTATATCGAAAAAGCCGCCCTGAGCCAATACTCGAGGCGGCTTTTCCATATGACTATCAAAGATCAAATACCATTAAATCTCTGGCCATAGTGATTCGACCCGAGTAGATGTCCCGCATGCCTTCCGTGTAATCAGCCTCGGCCTCTTCATTAGCTGCAGGCGCAGGTATATGGTGGGTGAGCACCAGATGGGCAACCTTAGCTGCTCGGGCGATCTCAGCAACTTCCAGCGTAGTTGAATGATACTTCGCAGGATTGGATAAGCCAATCGTCTGCTCCGGGAATTTGGCAATAAGCGCATCCAGCCACGTTTTATTGTAAGATTCATGCACAAGTAAATCGACACCTTGACTATGTTTAACCATATTTTCAACAGGGATCGTATCCCCCGAAATGACAACCGATTTTCCATTAAATTCAAATTTATAAGCATTAGCTGGATAAACAGGTTTATGATCCACTTCGAAAGCAGTAATTTTAACACCACCCTGGTCATATACAACACCATCGTTGCTTTCAAAATACTGAATGTCCGCCCCTGCCCCGGCTGAGAAATTATAATTCACCCGAAGATTCACGTCGAAATCGAAAGACTCTCTCATTTTACTAATAATCGCTTTCGTCGTCGTTGGCCCGTACACGTTCATGGGACCTTTTCTCCCCTCAAATACCCGATCCGCGATCACATGTGTACGCCAGCTCGTAATGAATACATCGAAAAATCCGGAATTATGATCACTATGATGATGGGTGAAAAAGACATCCGAAATCCGCTGCGGCATGATCCCCGCCTTAATCAGCTGGTCAACGGTCGCGCCACCGCAATCGAATAGAAAGGTTTTATCCCCTGCGAGAATGGCGACACCTGCTTTGGCTCTCCCATAAAAGGCCCTCGGTGTACCTGTGCCTAGTATCACTACTTTGATATGCTCATGAAAATCCGGCAATAGGTTTTCCTGCGGTTGTATGTGCACATGAATGACCTCCTAAGTAATCTACTATTTTTCTTTTTTCACTTCATTCAAAAGCGTTACATCGAGAAATTTGCTGAAGTCCAGTTCTTCCGCTTTCACTTTTAAATATCCAGCATCAAATGAGGCTTTGGCCTGCTCGTTAATATCATCTAAGGTGATATCTTCTGTCAGTTTCAAATGATCGATGGCCGCTTTAATGAGCGCCGGATCCATCCCTTTGCCAGTTAACTGCTTCAATTCATCGCTAATCAGACCATAGGCCTTGCTTGGACTTTGCTGAATGAATTCAATACCTTGCCTGTTTGCTTTCACGGCTTTCTTGGCCAAATCACGGTGCTCTTTGAGAAATTTATCGCTCGCTACGAGAATCGTTAAGGGATAATTCCCGTCTTTTGGCGGAATTTTATTCCAATCTACGAGAATCGTTCCTGAACCTTCTTGAATGATTTGAGTCCCCCAAGGTTCTGCAATTAAGGTAGCGTCCACTTCTTTCTGGCGTATCGCAACCAAGGTATCCGCTGGAGCACGTGTAACGATTTGCACACCGGAAGTATCAGTGGATACTTTGAGTCCTTCTTGTTTCAGCAGCAGGCGAAGAGATAGATCAGGCGTGCCACCTTTGGCCGCAACAGCTACGGTTTTACCAACGAGATCCTTAACCGATTGGATGCCGGCATCCTTACGCGCCACCAATACAGCTCCACCGTTATTCGCTCCAGCGATCACCTTGATATTTTTACTTTTCAAATATTGATTGATGACCGGTCCAGGACCTACATAACCAAGATCAATCTGATCAGTCGCAATTGCCGTTGCGAAGTCCGCTCCGTTGTCAAAAGCCGTGACTTCAATCTTGGCATTTTGGCCAAAGCCTTGCTGGAAGTAATTATTTTGCAGCGCTACAAATCCCGGAGCGTGTGTCACATTTTTCAAAATACCAATTTTCACCGTCGTGCTGGCAGCACTTGAGGCTGCTTCTTTACTCTGTCCGCAAGCTGACAATAACAGTGATACGGTTAATACCAAGCTCATGACCCAACCTAATTTTTTCAAAATAATTCCCCCTTATTTGTTCGATGAAACGCCGATTATTTCTTAAGCTGAAAGCGAAGCACGATTTTATCCTCTAGCTGTTTAAAACAGAAATGATCTGAAATCGTGCCAATAACGGCAATAATGATAACCACACACAGAATGGATGCCGTATCCCCAAGGCCGCGCCCATCCTGCAGCATTTGCCCGAGACCGACTCCCTTGGCAATAAGCTCCCCAGCTACAAGAGCCCGCCAAGCAAAAGCCCAAGCCACACGGATCCCCGTGATCCAATGGGGAAATGCCGCCGGCAGCTGCACTTGGAAGAACAATCGGTAACCGCTGCCTGTTCCAAGCATTTGCGCAGCTCTCAGATGAATCGGTGAAATGTTCAAAATCCCCGTCCTGCTCGCCATGGACATCGTCCAAGTCGCACCTATCGTTGTAATGAAAATGACGGAAGTATCATTAAGCCCAAACCAAATAATCGCAAAAGGAAGCCACGCTATGCTCGGAACCGTCTGCAGGGCAACAACCACAAAACCAAAGGTTTCGTCAAAATACCGATAACGTGCAAATAAATAGCCCAAAATCGTCCCTAGCCCAATTGAAATAGCGAATGAAATGAGTAAGCGACGAAGACTAGCTGCAATCGCGTTAAGGAGATGCCCCTGCGTAAAGCCATCATAGAAAGCTTGAAAAGTTTGGAGAGGAGAAGGAAACTTCCACCCCCACTGAAAAACTCTAAATCCCAACTCCCATATGATCAGCAGAAGAATTAGAAATAGGGTTCTTCTTAAGGCTGTATTCATGGCCAAGCTCCTCTCTGACTACCTTCTCGAGCTCATCCGTCAGAGCTTCCATAATTTTATTTTCCAAGGCATGGATGAGCGGATCGCCGCTTTGATGTGGTCTCGCTGCTTGTACGGCAAATTCCTTCTTAACCCTGCCTGGCTGCGTCGCCATCACGATAACCCGATCTGACAAAATGACGGCTTCGCGAATGTTATGTGTAATGAACAAAATCGTTTTACCTGTTTTCAGCCAAATTTCTTCCAAATCCTTCAGTAAAATAAATCGCGTTTGTTCATCCAAGGCCGCAAAAGGTTCATCCATCAACAGGATGTCGGGATCCATAACGAGCGCCCTGGCAATAGCTACTCTTTGTTTCATCCCTCCGGATAGCTCGTGAGGATAACGATCGACAAACTTGCTCAAATGAACGGCTTTAATTTGCTCTAAAGCGAGTGTATAGCGTTCTTTCTTCGATAACCCCTTTTGCTTCAAACCAAAAGCGACATTATCGAGAACTGTAAGCCATGGAAACAGGCCGTGCTCTTGGAAAACAACGATTCGATCAGCCCCCGGGGCCGTAACCTTTTGCCCACCCACGGTAATGGTGCCGCTGCTCACCTTTTCAAACCCTGCAATCAAATTCAAAAGCGTTGATTTCCCACAGCCTGAAGGGCCAACCACAGAGACGAATTCCCCTTTCTTAATCGTGAGCGAAATGTGATCCAACGCCGTGTAGGTAGTGCCTTTCCGCTGCGAAAAGGATTTATTCACATTGTTTATCGTAATCATTTGAATCCCCTCCAGGCCAATCTCCGTCATATGTCTGTGAAAAATCGGTTCGGATGAAAAATAACGATCTTCTTTTTGGCGTAGTCGATGAGTCCCTTATCGCGCCATTTATTGAGTGTTTCTGTGACGGTTTGTCTGCTGCAGCCAATGACATAAGAGATTTCTTCATGACTGAGCGGCACCTGAACCTCAAGCTTTACATCCGTCGGTTTGCCCAACTGCATGAGGAACCAGGCTAATCTCCAAGCGACAGGGCGGGATATGAGCGTTTCCACCATCTTCTGTGTTTGTAGAAGTCTGCGAGCTCCGAGAACGGCAACAGAATAGGAAAACTCGGCATTTTCCTTAGACAATTCAAGAAATTTCCGCCCGTCAAGCGTAATGATTTGGCTTTCTACTAAACACTTGGCATAACGTTTCCGAGGAATGTTCGTCAAAATTTCCGCATTCCCGAATATGTCCCCCTCATAGCGTAGAAATAAGGTAATCCCTTGCCCCTCTTCAGAAGATTGGGAAATCTTAATTAATCCCGAGTCGACATAATAAGCCCCACTTGGTTGATCATTCTCTTGAAAAACAAACTCATTTTTCCTATAGGTATGGATAGCCCCATGTTTACGAAATGCTTCAATCATGACTTCCTTGGTAGGGTCCTTTTCCTGAAGATCCGCCAGTTCATTCAATTGATCCAAATGTGAAACCCCCTTTGCCAAGTTCCTTGGATGCTACATTTTAATGTCGAGTATTCCGATGTGTTATTAATATATTACCACATGACAACGTGATAAAATGTCGGATTCCCGACAAATACAAAAAATTCTTAGGCTATGCACGTCAAAACGCAAAAAGAGACCCACAGCAACGGGCCGTGGGTCTTAAGGTATATATATTTTAAAAGGGGGTCGAGTTTTATTATAAGCTTGTTTCATTAAGCCCAGATGAATAACATATTTCTTTTTGATTACAAATTATACTTTTATGATAAAGGGAACGATGAACACTTCATTACGATGCTGAAATTGACCCCAGATTTTGTAGATACCACTTTTGGGGAAGTGGATGGTGAAAGCTGCATCGGGTCCAAAAGTTTTTGAATCATTCGGATGCACATGGACGAATTCCTTAGCATCTGAACTTATAGCCACAACATGACCTAGACTGCCTAGATAAGGCTGCAAATCAGTTACAGGCTCTTTCGTTTCAGCGCTTTTAATGGCAAAGTTCATTTTTAAATCCATACCAGCCATCAAATGGTCGAAGGAAAGCGTTACTTCTTTATCGCCGACCCTTTTCGTAAGATTCGTATCAGGTAGAAGCTTTTCTTCTTTCTTTTGCTGCCCGTTAATCGTTAACCAGTGGGTTTGAATCGTCTCGCCCATGCCTTGCGGCGTAAAATCGGCGATCAGCTGATAATGGCCACCTGCCGGGAACTTTGTCTTGATTTCAAAGCGACCTCCACCTACGTATTCGGGATGAAGATGGTCAAAATAGGAAAGATCCTTACTGACAACGATCAAATGCAGCAGCTTTTCATGCATGATGTCGAATTGATCAATCGGTTTATTCCATTTATTTTGGATGAGAATCGTCACAGATGCATCTTCATTAGGCAAATATTGTTTTGACGCCACTGAAAAATGAGCAATCGCATCCTGACCGTGGATATGTGTTGAAGGAGATGTTGGCGTCATCGGCATCCCCATCATGTCATGTTTTACGCTTTGCGTACCGCAAGCAGTTAGAAAGAGTGTCATACCGATAAGGACAGTTACGGTTGCTTTCATCGGTTTTTTCTATGCACAATTGGAGCCGCGAGAATACTTAACCCCAGTGAACAAAGCCCACAGATGAACATCGTTCCTCCCCAAAGCTCCGGCGCCCAATCCAATGTATGAAAAATGCTCAAATCAGCAAAATATAAGCCCCAAATTAAAACAGGAATAAGAAAGAAAACAACCTTATATCGCCAATCGCTTGCTTCCCTCTGTTTAATGGACCTAAGCATCAAATCAGCAGCAAACCCGCTAATCAGTAAAATCACAATAGATCCGTAATTAGAAAAGCCATCAAGTACCGCCATGAGCACCGCCTGGAAAACAAAGAAATAAGTGACGGTACCGAATGGGAGCTTCCATCTCCTTAAAACCAGCATGACAGGTAAGACTAACAGCATCGTTGTAATCAGGAAATCCACAACTGCTCTTGCGACCGCATCTTCTTCCCTTGCCATCCATAGATTTTGACGAAATGACCAAGCATACATGAGAAAGAAGGCCATGACAGCAAAGGTTAATGCAATCGAGGTCAAAGCAGGCAGCAATTGGCGGAACGTCGGTGAACCCTCATCTTCAGCGTGGCTAATCGCACGATATGGACTGGTCAGGATCATAAGTGCACCCGTCAATAAAATCAAATGGGTTGGGCTCAGCAGCGCAGCGATATTTTTCTCAATACCAAACACCGTATGCCAGTACATATCACCAAGACCGCCTATGAAAAAGATAATCACACCTGCCACACCAAGCTTGTAACCGCTCGGGATCGCCTGCACCCAAGATGCGTGACTGGCTCTAGATTTGTTCTGATAAGTCAAATTAAAAATCCACACGGCACAGGCCAGATATCCCGAATACAAAATGGCATGCCAAGGCGTAAAAAAAGTTTCAACTGCACCGTGGTTATGAGCAAATCCGTCGATAAACAAACCAACGATAAGCCATAACCCCATCAACATGGTGATCGTATGCTTGAAATTTCCGATATTCTTCTTCGATTGTGCCATTGGCACCTGCATGGACAAACTCACCATCTCCTCAAATTTGTCTTTATACCCGTATTATATAATATAGACAGGATAATAGGATATGACATACAACTACCAACTACTTTCCCAGCGATCTCTCACATTATGAATCACCACTCAGGACTCTCTCCCGCTAGTCGAAGCCCTGCCAGGTACAAAAAGAGACCCACAGCAACGGGCCGTGGGTCTTAAGGTATATATATTTTAAAGGGGGTCGAGTTTTATTATAAGCTTGTTTCATTAAGCCAAGATGAAAAACATATTTCTTTTTGATTACAAATTATAACCTTCTGCTCTTTCCAAGTGGCGTAGTTGGATCTTCGTGCTGAATCTCGGACTTTAATCATGTTTTCCATCGCTATGGCGCTGATTCCACGCGATCCCCACTCTTTAGCGATGAATTTCATCGTCTCGGACGCTGTATTCGGTCGGACGCGCAAATACAAAAAAGCACAATGAACCAGGAATTTTCCTGATCCAAAGTGCTTTTTGCTTCTCACTATTTCATTTTGTTTACTGTCATGCAGGTTGTTGAACCATTAGTTTACTGACAAGTTTGCCCACGAACTTTGGTAAAAAGAAGTTTAATACGAAAACGATGATGAGAGCTATGCGCCACGCGCCCGTCCAATGACTCACGAAATATGGAACGATACCATTCATGGCAAAAGCCGTTAAAGCAAAGGAGAGGATAAATGTCATAATGAGCGTTATTACAAAAATATAGACAATTTGAGCTTTTCTGAATCTATTCGCAAATTTACGGATTTGGGCAGGTAAGAAAAGGTTTAGTCCGAATGCGATCACAAAAGCGACTCCCCAATCTTTCATCCAGTCATTAACAAAATGTGGAATATAGCCTCCTTCAAGTACGTAAGTCATAATTCCAGACATGATGAACGTCATAATCAATGACATCAAGGATACAAAAGTAAGTTGACGATATTTAGGATTGATTCTCATTCTAAAAAACTCCTTTGATAGTTAGATTTATTTTTTCTTTATTATGAACCTACTATAACTCCTGAATAAACAAAAATCAAGTGACAGTTTTCGTTTTTTGTTATTAATTTTAAATGGTCTCCTCGATGTTGAAAAGATGTATATGTATGAGTATATTCTTGGTTAGTCAAATAGGCTCCAGCGATGAACCATGTTGTAAATACTGCAACAATTTACACGCCAAATGGCGCGGTCTTCAAACCGATGCTGAAAAAAAGAACCCGGCAAACCGCGATGCCATTGAAATAGCCCACTTTTTTAATACCAATAAAACAGAAAAAAACGAGCCTCTAGAATCGCTTCTAGTGCTCGTTTCGTATTCCGGGAGTCATATTTATACGTCCTAAATTTTTTCTCTATAAACTTTACTTTTTCAGCGGCCTCCAAACTGCCAGGTTCTTCTTATTAACTTTATTGAGCTGCGATCCAAGTCACATCTTTTTTGACTAAATAATCTTCCTATTCTTTTGGCGCAGCGGCGTCACTCATAATAATATCAATCTCTATTAAGTCAGCAATTTTATAAAATTGCACGAGACCAAACTTCGATTGATCGGACAGAACAATACTTTGCTTGGCATTTTTAATGAATTGCCTAGTCAATTGACCTTTCTCTTCATCGAAGCCTGTTATGCCTTTCTCAACCGTCAACAGAGAGGAAAGCTTTATCCGCATAAAAGTTTTCCACCATCTTCTCAGCCAGTGAACCGGTAACCCGAGAATGCATGGAATTCACCTTGCCTCCAAGCAAATAGATGTCGCCCGAGTACAACTCTTTGTTTTTATAGTCAATCAATAAGTACAAGGCAGGAATTGAAGTGGTTAGAACGGTAAGGTTCTTTTTATTCAGCAAATAATCAATCATATGCAGAGTCGTTGTTCCGTCATTAATGAAGATTACGGTTGACTTCCTTTTATTTATGAAGCAAATTATGTATAGGACATAGGGGAGGATTATGGATAATGAAACCTATCAAAGCGATTATTTTTGATTTAGACAATACGTTATTGTGGGATGAACAAAGTATACATGAAGCATTTCAAGAAACATGCCGCGCAGCTTCCGAGTCCGTCAATGTGGATCCTGCAGCACTTGAAATTGCAGTTCGCGAGTCATCTGAACACCTTTTTCGTACCATGGCCTGTTATGAATTTGCCAAAATGATTGAGGTTACTCACTTGGAAGCACTCTGGGGACGCTTCGATTCGAAAGGGCATCCATCCTTTCTGGAGCTGGAACAGTTCGCCCCCATCTATCAGAAGGAATCGTGGATGCAAGGCTTACGTACATTGGGAATCGATGATCCCCAATTAGGCAAAGTGCTTGCCGAGCGATTTGCTCGTGAGCGAAGAGAGCGTCCCTTGGTGTATGAGACTACTTTCGAGGTCTTGAATGCTCTGCATCACAATTATCAGCTGCTGCTAATGACGAACGGCGCTCCTGACTTGCAGCAAGAAAAAGTAGACAGTATTCCTGGCTTAGCAGCTTACTTTGATCATATTCTTATATCCGGCTCCTTCGGCAAAGGGAAACCTGATCCGACTATTTTTGAGCATGCTCTGAGTCTCCTTGGTACCACCGTGGAAGAAACCATCATGGTTGGCGATAATTTAGATACAGATATTAAAGGTGCGTTAGGCGTTGGCATGCGGAACGTTTGGATCAATCATCATAACCGAACAGCGCCGATTGACAATCGCCCAAGTTATGAGATCGCTACATTACCTGAATTGCTGGGTATTTTGAAACCGGCGTAGTGCTAACGAAGGAATGCAAACAAATAAACAGACGTTTGGTTAAATGAATAAGGTCGTGCTGCCTCAATAGAAGGCTAGGAGGAGAATACCATTGCATAATGTCCAATGGAATGATGTTTTCACGAATAGCATGAAATCCATTGTATTTGCTCCAATGGATTTATTACGAATACGATTATCGCTCAGCAGCTCTTTGGAACCCTGATTTCGGTCCCAGGCATATACTTCTTGAATGTAAGGCGGGATCTGGGCAGAAATTGTTGCACTATTTACAATTTGTAGCTAAAGATGATAAACAGGGGAACATTCGATACCCCAGGACCCAAAACATTTTTGTGACATAAAAAAGAGCCTATCGATCATTCTTCGACAGGCTCCTTCTTGCAATTTCCCTCACAAGCTAAACATAAGGCAAATTCAACTCTGCACTGCTGCTTAACCCATCATGCAACGCCTGCCTACGAAGAACCAAGTAAAGCTCCGCTTTGGTTGAGTTATAGTAAGGCAGTACGAATAAAACACCTATTCCCAGTGCTATCGTTCCTAGAAGAAACCAACCTATAAAGGAAAGATCCAACACAAACATTTTCCACTTTTGCCCGCGTGTCATTTGATTGCTTAGATCAACAGCTCTCTTCATCCCAATCCCTGGATTATCCGCTAAAATATAAGGCGTCATGCTGTATGCATACGACTTCACGATACCTGGAATAAAGAGCAGCAAAAACCATAAAAAATTAAGTAAGCCGCTCCAAAACATACCTTTAACAATTGCTAAGTAATTGCCTTTTGTAAACGAATAAACGAGATAGTTCATGTTTACATCATCTTGTGCAGCCTGTTTAAAATATTGCTGTACGCTCACTGTTAGCGGAGACACAACGAAGATATTAAAAGCTAACGCCACTAGTCCAATCACGACTGCCAAGAAAGCAAAGATAAGGATAATAGCAAGACCCGCTCCATCGGAGACATCGCCCATCCCGCCACTAAGCCCAGGAAGACTCATCGAAGTACTTCCACCCGAATTAAATGAGCAGCTTGATACCCCGCCACTAACTACAGCCAATACCAAACTAACCAGAAATGCTTTCCAATACGATGTCCGCAGAACGTTTTTGGCTCTGTTTTTTAAATCCCTACGCGTCCAATACACGTTATTTCCCCCTATACTTACTATATTTACCACCACCTATCGTACCGCAGAAACCAGAAAAGCGGAATAGCCCCAGGACATTCCGCCATTCCTCTTTATTTCAGCAGCTTTTGGGCGACGATATACCCCGAGCCTCCATTGATCCCGTGTCCTGGCCAAGTTGCCGCACCCAACATATATACGTTCGGAATTTCAGTTTGATGACTCGGCTGCCCTGGTAGGGGACGAAACAGGTAGCTTTGCGCCAAATCATGGGCCCCGCCATACGGATCACCTGGACCAGAATTAGGATTGAATCTGGCAATCGTGTCTGGCGTAACAACGGCATGGCCAATAATGGCACTAGGAATATTAGGGATATGCTTGCCTACAATCGAAAGTACTCGCTCAGTGAAACGCTCTGTTAGCTCCGGTGTCCAACTGCCATCCCCAACATCGATAAGAGCAGCGGCATCGCCGCGAGGACGGCAAGGTACCTCGAGCACCTGAATACGCATGATTGCCTTTCCTTCAGGCGCTCGTAATGGATCCAGATTGGTGGAACAATCGACAGTAAAAGTCGGCTTGGCTGGAAGCAAATCCGCCATACCCTGTGCTATGGCCTGCGTGAATCCATCGAGCCCATCCGTTAAATGCGGCTGACCGATCCTGGCAAATCGAGCATCTGGCCATTGCGGCGGTTCACTCAGAGCGAGATGGATCTGCACACAGCCCCTGCCATAGCGGAACCGCCTCGCTTGTTCGCGCAGCGGAGGACTAATCTCAGCCTCAGCCAAAAGTGAGAGGTATAGCCGATCTGGACTTGTTGAGGCAACGACGGCTTGCTTCGCCCGAAATTCCTCCCCCTTCGAAGTCCGCACACCAACTGCACGTCCATTTTTCACTACAATTCGTTCCGCTTCCTGTTCCGTGAGAATGATACCACCTTGATCCTGAATGAGCTTGGCAAGTGCTTGAGCAAGTTTTTCACTTCCACCTTCGGGAATCGGCATTCCCCCACCCATTAATGCCATTGCTGTGAGAGGTACCCAAATCCCGCTGCCAACTTCATCAGGCGTACGCCCAAGATGAGATACCCACGGCGCCAGCATAGCCCGGAGTACAGGTGATTGAAAGGAACTTACAGTATTACGCGCGGTCGAGAAGATGGATGCCGCAAATTCGGAGTATCCTTTACTTCCCTTATTATGTAAAAGTTTCTCGATGATAGCTGAGGCTTTGGAGCGTGATAGATCCAAATTGAATAGAGCAAAAACATCCCCTGCATAAGGATTAAATGCCTCGAACATGGCCGCTAAAGCAGCTCCATCTCCAGGAGCAAGACGTTCTGCCTCTGCAATTAACGACTCAAATGATCGTGAGAATACAGCCGTTTGCCCATCCTCCATGGAGACTCCAGTTGGCAGGTCCGTGTTTAAGTAACGTAATCCGCGAGCCACAAGAGCTTCACCAAGATCCGCATAGGCAGGGCCTGTCAATAGAAGAGGGTGTGCCGCAGCATAGACATCATGCTTAAAGCCCGGTAAAGTAAGCTCTTCCGTACGCAGGAAACCGCCTGGACGATCATTTTTCTCCAGAACGAGTACGCTCCTCCCAGCGCGTGTTAAATAGGCAGCCGTAATTAATGCATTGTGGCCACTCCCGATTAGGATGACATCAAACGTTTTCAACTCCCATTCCCTCCTCACAATGACTTCCATCATGGTTAATACTAACCTAATGGCTGTGAGAGGTTTGCCTCTTCTTGTCGACAGATCCAATCCTATTTAAATTCGTCATTTTAATAGGTTATAATAGTTTTATCTTAAAATAAGAGGGACAGATATGACGGAATTACAACGTATCAACTGCATGAAATGCCAACATTTCTACATGACTTGGGATGCCAATTTCCCTAGAGGCTGCAAAGCATACGGCTTCAAAACACAGAAATTGCCCAGTCTTCGTGTACTTTCTTCTTCAGGCAAGCCCTGTATGAATTTTGAACCGAAAGCAGATTCCAAACAGAAGTAATGAGAAAAAAAGAGCCACCCTAGGGCGCCTCCGGCTTCCTTCTATTAGATAATTTTAAAATCAGGTTTCACCTTCGTGAAATTCGGATTTTTCCCGCTAACCATCAGGCCCATTCCCCAGTCAAAATGCGTATTTTCGGTCGGAAAATCACTGGCATCGCGGTATTGGAACAATACATTCCTTCTTGTTCTAGAGCTCTTATTCGACTCTGATCCGTGAATGGTCAAGTAATTGAAGAACAGAACATCGCCCGCTTCAGCCACGCAAGGCGTCCCCTCTTTAATCGGATATTCCTTATGATTCAAATAATGGGAGCCAACATGCGGCAAGGAGCCGGTGCGATGCGATCCTGGGATGACACGCAGGCAGCCGTTCTCCTCATCGGCATGATCCAGATGCACACTTGCAGCTAGCATGGTGTGTTTTTCGTGCGGAAAATAAGGGTAATCTTGATGCATCGGGAAAGCAGCGCCATTTTCTGGCGGTTTAACGAGCATTTTGGAATGGTGCAGCTGCACGTTAGGACCAATAATCTGCGTCAGCACAGCAGCCATATTCGGATGAATCACAGCTCGCATAAATGCGGCATCGTGATAATGCACATCATGAAAGCCTTTTAAGACAAGCTTTTTCAGCTCCGCTGCTGGAAGAAAGTCCCCCTGCCATTGTGAATTATGATCAGCCTTTGATTGTGCAGCACGGCTAATGATCCCCTCTACGCCTTGTCTCATTTCTTCAACTTCCTGTTGATTGAAAACTCCCTTAACGAGTAAATACCCATTTTCTTTATAAAATTCTACCTCTTTTTGTTCGATCACAGGCCATTCCTCCATTTATCTCGTTGATATTTAATCGCTTTCTTATTTATAATTATAGGAAAACGAATGGCATTTTGTCTTTTTCTCCAGCGGACACCTTTTTGCAGAATAAGGACATTTCAATATAAAGGATGAAGCCTATGTATCTATGTAAAGAAACTGATTCCATGCTTAATGATGTCCTGAACGTCATTCATGGACCAGCCGCTTGCTTCAAAATTCAATATTGGGGAATTAACCCTTGCCTGTTTGATAATCAGCCCCATAAGCATTCTTTCTTTGAGGTTTGTTATATCTTGGGTGGTGAGGGTGAGTATACGGAAAAAGGTGTTGTCTATTCACTCAGAGCAGGTACACACTTTTGTTCGAGACCGGGGATTAATCATCAAATTCGTACGAAAAATGGCTTATTTATTGTTTATGTTGCATTCGAATTAGATGAAACACTGAGCGACGATACGATGCGTGAAGCCTTCAGCGATCTAGCTGAACATGCCGAGGTTTGCATTCATGAAGCCGACAATCACCCAACTGCCCATTTGTGGAAGTCACTCTTGATTCAAGAAGGGAAGGGGAGCCTGCCGCCTGCTGCGATTCCCTCGCTTGCCTACGCGCTGCTAGTTTCCTTTCTGGCATTATTCGGAAAAGATATGACGAAACCTTATTTTCACCGTAAAAATACACATATTCTGCTGCAGCGTGCCAAGCTTTATATCCGCGATAACTTATCCCAGCCTCTTCAACTTGGACATATCGCTGGCTACCTCAACGTCTCCGAACGTCATCTATCACGCTTGTTCTCAGAGGGCATACATGAGACTTTTACAGACTTCATTCGAAGTGAACGCATACGCCAAGCAGCCCACCTGCTTCTGACAAGCGAGCTTTCCATTAAAGAAATTGCCGAAGTGACCGGCTTTTCTTCTGTCCATTATTTTTCTCGTACCTTTATGGAAGAAAAGAAGCTGCCACCAGGCAAGTTCCGACAGCAGGAGAAGAATCGTTTGTGATGCATTTTCATGCACAACTGTTGATTTATAGCAAAAAAGGGACTATCCTCCGGCAATCATTCATGCCTGCGGATAGTCCCTTTTCCATTCGTTTATCTGAAATTTTTGTTGCCGCCGATCAGTTTGGCGCTCAACGACAGCAGCCCCGCATCAGAACTATTACGGTTTCGCTGTTAAAGCTCTGAGAATGACCGTGACCGCTTCGGCGCGGGTAGTGTTCACTTTCGGTTTCACTGTGCCGTCTTCATAACCATTGATCAAGCCTTTGGCTATCGCCGTTGCAAGAGCCGAACGTGCCCAGTCGGATATATCGGCGCTGTCCGGGAAGTTGATGCTCTTGTCTGTCGCAGCCAGCTTGGCGGCACGAACAACGATTGCCGCCATTTGCTCGCGGGTAATGAGATCGTCCGGCCCAAAACTGTTGTCGCTATATCCGGCAACAATACCTGCCGCTGCGGCAGTCGCAATCGCGCTCTTGGCCCAATGAGTTTCCGTATCGGCAAAGGTTTTGCCATCTTGCGCCCCAAGATGGAACGCTTTGACGATGACGGTCACGAATTCCGCTCTCGTGATGTTCGCATTCGGCTTAAACGATTTGTCTGTATAGCCGTTAATCGCGCTGAGCTTCACCAGTTCCCGCACGTTCGCTTCGGACCAATGCCCCTTGATATCGGCAAAGTCCGTTTCGTTCGTTTGCGGCTGTACGGTCTTCGCTATTTCCGATACCAGAACGGCAAATTTCGTAAAATGGCTCACCGATCCGGATGCCGTCACGTTCGCTTCGTCGACTATTTGGCTGTCGAGTGGCACCCATTTATGGGTTTGTTCGTTCAGCCAATATACGCCTGCCGTCAACTTGGCAAAGTCCACCTTCGTCTTGTCGAAAGGTAGTGTAATAACGACCGGCTTGCTAAAGTCGCCATCCTTGTCTTTCTTGATCTCGTACACCTCACTTACCAATTGCGAGGCGCTGTTTACGGGCAGAATCGAGGCGTCGCTCACTTTATCTACCGTAACTTGAATGTTGCTAGCCATCGATCCGGCCGGAACTTCGATTGTGACTCCGTTCAGCGTTGTCGTCCCCCCGCTGACAGCCGCAATCGTTGCGGAGTTGGTCGCACCGCCGCCGTAAACCCCGCTGGATCCGGTTTCGCTCGGAGAGTCGACTTTCGTGTAGCTAGCAAATTTGGTAAAGTGCTTCGTCCAAATGACAAGGTCGCTGCCAACCGTAATTTTGGCGTCTCCGCCTTCGGCAATTTTGTCTGCCGCTGCTTGGGTGTCTGCGGATAACGGCTCTGTAATCTCGGTAAACACGCCGTTTCGTACGAAGCCCGCCCTTTTGCCCCCTTGGTTCGGGATGAGCAAACGCACCGCTTTGTCGAACGTTAACGATACATCCGTCGATCCGACTTCAATAACGGCACTCACGACGCCGCTATTGATCCTTACGCTGCTATTGCTTAACACTTGCGGCAGATTGATCGTGCCGTCCCAATTGGCGGGAGCCATAATTTTCGTTCCGTCTGGAATCGTTACACTCACATTGCCCAGAGTGGTAGCCGCTTGCACTTCCACTAAAGGGAGCGTCGCTTCTTTGTTCGATCCTACCGTTACCGATGTGGCCGAAATTTTGGCATTCGTTACACCAGAAGGGACGGTAATGGATACAGGTACAGTCGTCACCTGAATCGGTGTTGTAGAACTAGCTGTTATCACTGCGGCTCTAATCACGTTCACAGTGTACGTCTGCGTGGTCTTTCCATCTTGAGCTGTCACTACCACGGTGATCGGATTGATACCCACGTTTAGGCTGATAGCCCCCGAAGATAGTCCGCTCGTCACTGCCGTTCGGTTCACCTTCACTGTCGCGTTGCTATCCGATATTGTTGGCGTCACTGTCGCCAACGTTACACCATTCGCCACGCTCGCTGTGTAGGAAAATGTCCTCGTATCAAACGATGGACTCAACGTTAGTCCTGATACTGCCATGCTGCTCAGATTCGCATTACTGGATGCGCTCGGTATTGCGGCTTGAGGTGTTGCGATGACTTCGTTGGAGTAGCCGCTGTTTCCTCTTGCGTTGCTCGCCTTTACCGCGAAGTAATAGGTCGTGCCGTTCGTCAGCCCCGTGTAGCTGTATGTCGCGCCACTCACTGTCGCTATGGAGGTTAAGTCATAGGAGCCGGAAGCTGTTCCCTTATAGACACTGTAGGTGACTGTTTCAGATACACCGTTCCAAGTTAACGCAACTTGCCCATTCCCAGCTATTGCTGTAAGCCCCGTAGGTGCTAGAGGTGCTGAAGAGTTTGCCGCTGTGACGGTCAACTTGGCTACGCTGCTTGTCGCCGTCGTCGTTTGGCTGCCCGTCGCGCCGCTGTTCGTGTTCGTCACCACGACATAGTAGTATGTCGTTCCCGCCGCTAACGTCGGCGCTGCATACGATGCGCTCGTTGCTCCGCTGATCGCTGCTCCGCCGCTATTGCTGCTGGCCGTGTTGCTGTACCACTGGTAGCTCAGCGTTCCGCTGTCACTCACCGTCGCCGCTACGCTCAAACTCGGGCTGCTGTCGCCTTCGTTCACCGTTGCTCCCGTCGGCTGTGTGCCGAAGCTCGGCATTGCCGCATTCGTCAGCGCGTTCACCGTTACCGTGGCTACGCTGCTTGTCGCCGTCGCCGTTTGGCTACCCGTTGCGCCGCTGTTCGTGTTCGTCACCACGACATAGTAGTATGTCGTTCCTGCCGCTAACGTCGGCGCTGCATACGATGCGCTCGTTGCGCCGCCAATTGCGGTGCCGCCAGTCGTGCTATTCGCCGTGTTGCTGTACCACTGGTAGCTCAGCGTCCCCCCATCGCTCACCGTAGCTGCTACGCTCAAGGCTGGGCTGCTGCCTCCTTCGTTCACCGTTGCTCCCGCCGGCTGCGTGCCGATGCTCGGCATGGCCGCGTTTCTCAGCGCGTTCACCGTTACCGTGGCTACGCTGCTTGTCGCCGTCGCCGTTTGGCTACCCGTTGCGCCGCTGTTCGTGTTCGTCACCACGACATAGTAGTATGTCGTTCCCGCCGTTGTCGTCGGCGCTGCATACGATGCGCTCGTTGCGCCGCTGATCAATGCTCCACCGCTATTACTGCTGGCCGTGTTGCTGTACCACTGGTAGCTCAGCGTCCCCCCATCGCTCACCGTTGCTGCTACACTCAAGGCTGGGTTGCTGCCTCCTTCGTTCACCGTTGCTCCCATCGGCTGCGTGCCGATACTCGGCATGGCCGCGTTGATCAGCGCGTTCACCGTTACCGACACCGCACTGCTTGTCGCTGTCGCCGTTTGGCTGCCCGTCGCGCCGCTGTTGGTGTTCGTCACCACGACATAATAATACGTCGTTCCCGCCGTTGTCGTCGGCGCTGAATACGATGCGCTCGTTGCTCCGCTGATCGCAGCTCCACCGCTATTGCTGCTTGCCGTGTTGCTGTACCACTGGTAGCTCAGCGTTCCGCTGTCACTCACCGTCGCCGCTACACTCAAGGCTGGGCTGCTGCCTCCTTCGTTCACCGTTGCTCCTGTCGGCTGCGTGCCTATGCTCGGCATTGCCGCGTTTATCAGAGCGTTCACCGTTACCGTGGCTACGCTGCTTGTCGCCGTCGCCGTTTGGCTTCCCCCTGCGACGCTGTCGGTATTCGTCACCACGACATAATAGTACGTCGTTCCCGCCGTTGTCGTCGGCGCTGCGTACAATGCGCTTGTTGCACCGCTGATCATTGTGCCGCCGCTATTGCTGCTGGCCGTGTTGCTGTACCACTGGTAGCTCAGCGTTCCGCTATCGCTCACCGTCGCTGCTATGCTCAAGGCCGGGCTGCTGGCTCCTTCAATCACCGTCTGATCTGTCGGCTGTGTGATAATGTTTGGCGTGGCCGCATTCCTCATTGTCCATTTCGCGTACAGTGTCACGTCGGCTGATCCAATGCTGATCGGGGCACCTGCTACGTAATCCGTTCCGGTTCCGTCCGCCTTCGTATTCCATCCCGCGAACGTGTAGCCCGTCTTCACTAAGTCTCCCGTGTTACCCTGAACCGCAGCCGTATCTCCCGACTGATAAGTGATGCTGTCCGTCGGCGCGCTGCCGGAAGTAGCGATGTTGCCTTCATACGTCAACGTGTATGTCATTGTAAGCTTCTTGACGGTTGCTTTATAGCTATTAACCAAATCCGAATACGCAACATATGGCGTGCCGCTGCTGTCGATGACTATACTTGTAGAAATTGCAATATCTGCCGAAAAACCGGCAGAGCCTACATTTACCCACGAGCTTCCGTTAAATTTCATGACGGTTGCTTTACCTTTGTTGTTACCCCAATCCGCATACGCAACATAGAGCGTGCCGCTGCTGTCTATGGCTATACTTGTTTGGTCTGCAGGACCTGCCGAAAAACCGGCGGAGCCTACATTCACCCACGAGTTTCCGCTATATTTCATGACGGATGCTTTTTCGCTGTTAAAATCATCCTTAAACACAACATAGCGTGTGCCGCTGCTGTCGATGGCTATCATTGTATAATAGGCATAACCTTTCGAAAAACCGGCGGAGCCTACGTTCTCCCACGAGCTTCCGTTATATTTCATTACGGTTGCTTTATAGCTATTAGCCACATCCTGATACACAACATAGGGCGTGCCGGTGCTGTCGATAGCTATACTTGTATACCTTGCATCACCTGACGAAAAACCGGCGGAGCCTACATTCTCCCACGAGCTTCCGTTATATTTCATGACGGTTGCTTTATTACTGTTACCCCCATCCCTATACACAACATAGGGCGTACCGCTGATGTCGATGGCTATACTTGGATAATCTGCAGCACCTTCCGAAAAAACGGCGGAGCCTACATTTACCCACGAGCTTCCGTTATATTTCATAACGGTTGCTTTACTACTGTTACTCGTATCCATAAACACAACATAGGGCGTGTCGCTGCTGTCGATGGCTATACTTATTTTAGCTGCAGCACCAAAACCGGCGGAGCCAACATTCACCCAAGCGCTTCCGTTATATTTCTTGACGGTTGCATTACCGCCTCTCCCCCCGTCCCTATACACAACATAGGGCGTGCCACTGCTATCGATGGTCATCATTGTATTAGTTCCAGAATACGGCGAAATACCGGCGGATCCTACATCGACCCATTGTTCAGCGGCCGCTTGGGCAACCATTGGCGCGCCCATATAGGGTACGCCTGACAAAAAAATCAGCGTTCCCAGTATGAAACTTAATAATTTACGATAAGTCTGCTTTACTTTTCGATTCATTTACATCCCGCTCCCAACAATAATAAATCAAAATTAACTTTCTGGTGCCAAACCTTGCCGAGAACCGTAAAAATCGCCCTTAGAGTTTAATAATTTTCAAATCATCACTTTTATAAGTTTACTAAAGCCAACTAAAAGAATAATGAAAGAATCGTCCGAAAACAGAAAAAAACCGCGTAGCATCAAGCCTTCGCGGTTTTTAATAATTCTGACACTATTGATAATTATAATTAAATTTGACATTTAAAAGCCCCTTATTATGAACTTTTTGTAATTAAAAAATGGTACATACAGCTCCGCATCGCCTTGCCGACACCGGAAGCCGCTCCCGTAATAAATAACTACTTTGTTGTTCAATTTCATTGACTTAAACACTTCTCTCTTTAGTTTAGGAATCATTAGATCCATTCAACTGCTGAAGAATGCCGTCCATCGTATCCTCCGTAAAAGCTCCCTGGCTAAAAGCAACCATGGCCCGCAGCGGCATGCCCATCATGACGGCATTCATCATCGCCTGATGTTCATCATCAGTGGAAGGTAATTGATTCCCGGCATTCGGCCTCATGGCATGCATGATTTGCGCCCCAACGGGATCGCTCATAAGGTCACCCATCGTCGAATTTCGGGTAAACTTTTTCTTAACTGACACGGTGGAAGTCACATGAACAATGGCTTTCAACGCAATTTGAGTTGAGGAACTGCCAACAAGAATTTCAAACTCGCCGGTTTCAACGTGCCAATCCCGAAGAGAGACATTGTAGTAAGCAAACGCTCTCTTGTCTAACTCAAACGTAACCATCTTCTCTTCCCTTGGTTCAAGCTTCAGCTTCTGGAACTCCTTCAGCTCTTTTTCAGGGCGCGTGACGCTGCTCTGTGAATCACGAACATACAGCTGAACGATTTCTTTGCCAGTCTGATCACCCGTGTTTTTGACAGTTACACTTACCCGCACCGTTTCGTTGTCAACAATCGAGTTCTTGTTCACGGTAATATCCGTATATTCGAACGTTGTATAGCTAAGCCCGTGTCCGAAAGCGAACAGAGGCTTGACTCCTCGTGCTTCGTAATGACGATAACCGACGAACAGCCCTTCACGGTACTCGACTTGGTCCCCTTCCCCTGGGAAATTAAGGTGTGAGGGATTGTGCCTAAGCTCTATAGGGAACGTTTCCGCCAATTTGCCGCTCGGGTTAGCTTCGCCGAACAATAAATCCGCAATTGCGCCTCCTGAAGCCTGACCACCCAGATATCCTTCCAATATGCCTTTCACTTTTCCGATCCATGGTAATTCCACCGGAGAGCCATTGCTGAGTACTACAACAATGTTCGGTTGGACTTCTGCAACGGCTTCGATTAGCCGGTTATGATTGTCAGGAAGCCGCATATGCTCGCGGTCATAGCCTTCTGACTCGTATCGATCCGGCAGGCCAGCGAATACTACCGCAACATCTGCGTTCTTCGCTGCTCGAACCGCTTCCTCAAGCAGCTTGTCATCCAACTCGTCCTTCGCCAGCTCATAACCTTGCGAATAATTGATTTCTGCCTTATCCGAAGCGATTGCCGCCATTTCATCGTAAGGAATATCGAGCTTGGTCGGAACGATATGCGAGCTGCCTCCGCCTTGATATCTTGGCTTCTTGGCAAGCTCTCCGATAACGGCGATACCTCCTTGTTTGCGAAGCGGAAGAATACCTTCCTCGTTTTTCAGAAGCACCATGCATTCAGCAGCAACGGTCCTGGCCAAACGATGGTGGTCCGCTGGATTGAAGCTAGCGTTCTCCTTTTTGCTGTCAACCGCCTTGAATATAACGGTCAAATACCGCTCTACTGCCAGATCCAATTGCTCTTCCGACAATTGTCCCTTCTTGACGGCTTCTACGATTTTGTTATCCCCGAAGCCTCCATTGCCAGGCATTTCAAGCTCCAATCCCGCTGCAAGACTGGCTACGCGCTCATTTACCGCTCCCCAATCCGAAACGACAAAGCCTTCAAAGCCCCATTCTTCCCGCAGGATATCGTTTAGTAAATACGGATGCTCTGAAGCATACTCGCCATTGACCTTGTTATACGCAGACATGACCGTCCACGGTTGAGATTGCTTCACTGCTCCTTCGAAGCCAGCCAGGTAAATTTCCCGAAGGGTTCGCTCATCTACAACCGCATCAACGGTCATGCGGCGATGCTCCTGGTTGTTGACCGCATAATGTTTGGCTGATGTGCCAATCCCTTGGCTTTGGACGCCGCGGATGTGACTTGCAGCCATTTCCGCGGACAGATACGGATCTTCCGAAAAGTATTCAAAATTCCTTCCACAGAGCGGAGAACGCTTGATATTCAGCGCTGGGCCTAGAATGATAGCGACATCCTCGGCCTGACATTCTTCACCGAGCGCAATTCCGACTTTCTCAATCAAATCACGATCCCAAGATGCGGCAAGACCGGCACCCGACGGGAAGCAGGTCGAGGGAACACTGTCACCAATTCCAAGATGATCACCGCTGCCGCCTTGCTGTTTCCGCAAACCATGCGGTCCGTCGGTCATCATGATCGAGGGGATTCCGAGCCGTTCTATCGGCTTTGTCCGCCAGAAATTCAGCCCCGAACATAAGCTAGCTTTTTCCTCCAACGTCATTTGTGCTAGTAACTGTTTTATATTTCTACTCATTCTTAATCTCCTTCACCTATATAAGCTCAAATTTAGCTTCCTTCACTACTTGAGAACTCGGACCAACGTAGACCTTGAAGTCACCTGCTTCGGCTTCATATCGGCGGTTTGACGTGTAGAATTTCAAATCCTCTTCCGTAATAGCAAACTGGACTTCCCGGCTCTCTCCCGGCTTCAAATCAATTTTTTCAAAACGCTTCAACTCTTTCACAGGCCTCACAGTGCTTCCATACAGATCCTGGATGTACAGCTGAACGATTTCTTCGCCGGCGTGATCTCCAGTGTTGGTCACTGTTAAACTTAAGTTCAGCTTGTCAGTCCGAGATAACTGAACTTTATCCAGTTGGATATCTGAGTAAGCGAAGGTTGTATAGCTAAGTCCATATCCGAAAGGATATAGGGGCTCATTTGGCGTATCTAAATATTTAGAAATGAATTTTTGAGCTTGATTCTCCTCGGTGAGAGGTCTTCCTGTGTTGAAATGATTGTAATATAGTGGTACCTGGCCCACCTTATACGGGAAGCTCATTGTCAGTTTTCCTGACGGGTTGTAATCACCGATCAATACGTCAGCGATGGCGTTGCCCGCTTGCGAACCCAGGAACCAGGTTTCGACAATAGCATCTACATGACGGTCAAACCAATCCAAGACAAGCGGTCTACCGTTGGTGAGTACCAGGATCGTAGGTTTACCCAGGTTCATAATAGCTTCTGCCAGCTGCTGCTGAACATCCGGAAGCTCAATATCCGCGCGGGATGCCGCTTCCCCGGACATATCGCTGTTCTCGCCCAGTGCGAGAATAACTACATCAGCTTGCTGTGCCAAAGCAACTGCTTGATCAATACCGCCATCAATGCTGCTATTTACCTTGCACCCTTCAGCGTACAGCAAATTCCCCGAACCGATTCCTTTCTCCTTAAGTCCTTGAAGGAGAGTTACGGTATCATTGCCATACCTCGAGAATTGCCACGGGCCAAGCAAATCCTTACTGGCCGCAAACGGTCCGATGACGGCAATTTTCTTCTTCCCTGTGAGCGGAAGCACACCGTTATTTTTCAATAGCACAATGGATTTCTGGGCTAGCTTGCGACTCTCTTCCAAATGATCTGCATGGAAATGATATTCGATTTCTTTTTCCGGTCTTATATAGCGGTAAGGATCATCCATGATACCAATTTTGTATTTATAGGTTAAAATACGACGAACCGCCGCATCCAATTGTTCTTCCTTTACGATCCCTTCTTCGATAAGCCGAGGAAGCTGATCGAAGTACAATCGCGTCACCATCTCAATGTCCATCGTAGCGTCAATTGCCATTTTGGCAGCCGCCGCCTCATCCTTGGCGCAGCCATGAATTCGGATTTCGTCGATCGCGCCATAATCGGAAATTAGTATCCCTTCAAAGCCCAGCTCATCCCTCAATATATCTTTCAGCAAATAAGAACTGCCAGCCACCGGAACTCCTTGGTAAATGTTGAACGAATTCATCACCGAACCAGCTCCCGCCTCAAGACCTGCTTGAAAAGGAGGCAAATATACGTTGCGTAAAGTACCTTCAGTAATATCAACCGTATTGTAATCTCTACCGCCTTCGGCAGCCCCATATGCGATAAAATGCTTTAAACAGGCGATCAACGTCTCTTCGTTGAACAAGCTGTCGCCTTGAAATCCTTCAACTTGAGCCTTGGCGATGAGCGAGCCTAAATAAGGATCTTCACCCGCGCCTTCCACCACGCGTCCCCAGCGGGCATCCCGGGTCACATCCACCATCGGGCCGTGATTATAGTTGATGCCGGAAGCGGTCGCTTCCTTGGCTGCAATAGCACATGCCTTCTTGATCGCATCTAGATCCCAGCTGCAGGACCACCCGAGCGGAACCGGAAATACGGTCTGATGCCCGTGAATAATATCCGCGTTAAATAACAGCGGGATCTTGTGCGGTGATTGTTCCACGGCAATTTTTTGCAGTTCGAACACCCTGTTGCTGTCAAAAGCGCCTAGGATGGATCCTGCCATTCCTTCCGCTACCAATTGCTCTGGAGGTGCCGATTCCACATCGCCGCCGAAAGAGAAGTTAGAAGCACCGCACTGGCTCATTTGTCCGATTTTATCCTGAATGGTCATTCGGCTGATGAAACGTTCGACTTCTTCGCGAATTTCTTCGTCCGATCTGAGCGTCACGCCAGTCTTACGGAAAGGCGCAACTTTGGAGATCAAATCTTCCGTAAGCGATGATCCCCTCCCCCTTTCCCCGTGAATTGCCGTTTCCTCTGAGGCAAAAGGCAGTCTTATCCTGCCCGTAAAAGCATTCTCTGAAAATTCAAGATCAATCGTGATAGGTTCTGGCGAATAGGTAATACGCCCTATCGCTTTAAGCCGATTCCCCTCGGTTTGAATATCAACAATTTCAACAGGCAATGGAAAAGGCTCCATACTCACGGATAATGATATGCCATCATTCTCTTCCACATGAAAAACAATTTTCGTTTGCGATTGACTCCTTGTCACCTTGCAGTTCCATATACCAATCATTTCGTTATCCTCCCGAATGTTTATATCAAACCCCAACCAACAAGTGCGAAGTTGATTGGGGTCATATCCAGCTTATTTACTCGTTTTCGCCCATTCATCCAACTGTTTTTGCTTTTCCGCGACAATTTTATCAATACCTGCGGATTTGAGTTTTGCAATATAATCTGGAAGCGCTTTATCCGGGTCAAGCGTCCCTGTTTCAACACCTTTTTGATATTGGTTGTTTACGTTAGTTACGGCTGTAATTTCCGTCTTCACAGGCTCAGCATTAAAGTTGAAACCAAGTGCCTTCGATTTCTTGGCATTCTTATTGAACTCAGCTGTCTTTTTCCAAATATCCGGATCATCTCCTTTAAACACATAGGAGAGGAATTGGTTGCCGAACATCCATCCTAACCCCATGTAATAACCGCTGGTTTTCGCGTCAACACCTTGCGGAAAGTCGATCATATTGTCAGAAACTTTCACATAATGCTTACCTTCAATACCCCAGTCAAGCAAATTAATCAGATCTTTATCTGTGTACAGCAGATTTAACAGCATCATTGCGCGCTCTGGGTTCGTTGAATTCCGCGGAATTCCCCACATAATGCCGGTAATCGTTCCTGTCGTCGCAATCGGTTCGAGCAGCTGGGCCGTCACCATCGAATACGTCGTTAATCTGGATTCCTGGGCTTCAAAACCGGGTTTCATCGTAGCCATATATCCAAATAATTTACCGGATTTAACCAAATCAGACGTTGATGTTTGGCTAGTTGCCGCATCCTTTAACACATAACCGGCCGTGTACCAGCTTCTGAACTTTTTGATGAGTGCAGTGTATTCCGGCGTTTCTTGAAAATTGACAACTTTCATATTATTGTCGTACCCAGGCAGAACGCCAAAGCCATCTACTAAGGAATCCTCCGGTTGATACACTTGCAAGAACGTTGAGCCGTTGCCGCCAGGAGCAATCGGAGTCAAATTCGGCTCTTTTTCTTTCACAATTTTCAGAAGAGGCTCGACATCGTCTAATGTTTTGATCTTGCTAATGTCGATATTGTATTTATCAACAATGTCCTTTCTCATCACAAATCCGTAGCTTCTCGCCAAATCCCGAATGCTGGCAACGCCATAAATCTTGCCATTAATTTTCGGAGCGTTCAGATACGCGGGTTCCAGCACTTCGGAAATTCCTTTTCCATATTTCTTAATTAGATCGTCTAAGGCATTCAATTGCCCTTTGGCCACTTGGGAAGCATACCCCCCCAATATTGTCATCACATCGAGCTTATCGTTACTGCTCATCATCAGATTCGTTTGCTGATTCCAATTCCCAATGCTGATAGGAAGAAGTTTGACAGTCGCGTTTATCTTCGCTTTAGTGATTTTGTTTACCTCATCCTGGATGAGATTCATATCTTTCGGTATCGCGCCGAAAATAGGGAACGCCATCGTAAGCTCAGCTGATGTTTTCGTGTCAACATTGCCTGACGAAGCCGCGTTCGGAGAAGATGTCGCGCTGGTGGAAGCGGCACTTTGATTGCTCGTATCCTTTCCGCATGCTGTAAGGAAAAGCATTGTAACCATGATCATGGCCAATAACATCGTCAACATTTTAGTCCGTTTTCTCATGCTCTAACCCCTCTTTTGAAGTTTAATGGCGTTTCTAGTTCTAATGATAGTCTAAGGATTGAGAGCCCGCTAACAGTTTGCTGACTTATTTGTTACCGCTTTCCTGACTTTTTGCCCGATGAGTAAACCATGGTTAAAATCCATTCTGCTGACGATAATCGTTTGGATTCAAGTTCGTGACCTTTTTAAACATTTTTGAAAAATGAGAAAAATTCGAGTAACCCACGGCTAAGGCAATACTGCCGATTGGCATATCGCTCTTACACAACAGCTCCTTGGCCAGGTTCACTCTTTCTTGCAGTAAATAATCAGAGATCGATACCCCTGTCTCTTTCTTAAAAAAACGGGACAAGTAGTCGGGATGCAAATAGACATGCTCGGCCAGTTCTTCACGGGATAACTCCGATTGATCCAAATGCACGGCTATATACTGTTTGAGTCTCTCAATAACCGAAGTTGCTTCTTCCACTGCCTCCGCTTGATCCATCGCTTTCTGGGTCGTATGCCGAATCCAGGTTAACAGGTCAGTTACCGAACGCGTGGCGTTTCTGGACAGTACCAAAGATAGTTCATCACAAAATAATTGATGAGCTTGAATGCCTTTTAGATTAAGTACGAAATACGTCATCTGCAGAAAATCTTCATAAAATTGATTCAGTACATTCGCATCCAAGCCTTCTGCTCGTACCAAATTCTCCAGATATTCCGTCACTACCGCGATCACTTTTTCTTTCGTTCCCTTTTTTAACATGGCTGACCACACGGTCATATCGGGTAATTTGATTTGTACAGATGAGGCAGATTTCCCAGCTAACGCGAACACTTTGTTATTAAAAGCGACATTATTCTTATCTAACGCCATCAAATCTTGAACAATGGGCCGAACATCGTGCATGAAACCGTCGGTACCGATATAGCAGCATAAATCACAGTAAAAATATCGATTGCAAGATGCAATGTAATCTTCGCAGCTGCGGACCAATTTTTCCAAAATCCCCTCGTTATACGTGTTCAAATAAAGAATGACAAGTATTTTCCCTCTGTCTATAGGAATCACCTGTCCATCCGTCACTTGCTGAACAATCATCTCTTGCGACGAATTTTTAAGCGCATACTCCAGTATCTTCTCTTCGCGCAGACTTAAATCCTTATGCCAGCGTTGAACACTGATGAGCAGAGGTAAAAAAGTCATCGATTCGGAATAAATAAGATTCCGATTTTCTGCAACTTCTTTGATTACCGTTTCATGAGAAGGAATCGTTTGATCAAGCAAATCCATCCAAAACCGTTCTACAATCAAGGGATGATTTTGCATCCACAGCTCATTCACATGACGAAGCTCGCTATGTTTGGAGATCTTCATCTTGGCTTTAGAAAGCGCCTCTTCCAATTCATTAACAAACGCCGGCTTGATCAAAAACTCCAAACTCCCCAATTGAATAGCCTGCTTCGCATATTTGAAATCCGCATGAGCGGTTAAGAAGATCGTCTCTGTTTCCGGATGATGCTCTCTTACCCATGTAAGCAGCTCCAAGCCGCTGCCTTGCGGCATTTCAATGTCACAAAGCATGATATCGATGCGGTTTTTAGCAAAGATTTCTTGGGCCTGCCTCATGTTGTATGCGGTATAAAGTTCAGAGATTTCATTTTGTGCCAAATCCAAGTCTGATTTTATACCTTCAATTACATGCATTTCATCATCTACCATTAATAGACGGTACATTGTCCGCACCTCCGGTTACTATTTTTGAGTGGATAGGTAGGGTAATTTCAATGACCGCTCCGCGAGGAGAACCATTGGAAAAAGAAATTCGTACAGATCGGGTATAAAGAAGCCGCAGCCTCCGCTGAACGTTCCATATTCCGACATGCTCTCCTTGTTCTGTGACCAGACTTTCACCTCTTTGTAGAATAGATAGCACTTCCTCCGAATAGCCCTTGCCTGTATCTTGAATCACAATGGTAATACAAGGAATACCTTCCAGCTCAATGACATCAACGTTTATCGATATATGAATAGGTTCATCCAGTGTAACCGCATGCTTCACCGTATTTTCAACAAATGTTTGAATGACAAGTGGCGGCACATACGTATCAATTAAAAATTCCGGTGCATGGATTTCGCAAGTCAGGCTTCCCGGAAAGCGAAGCTCCTGAATGCGATAATAATTCCGTGTATGTTCAAGCTCCTCTTTCAGTTTAACGAAGCTAAGATTACTTCTGAACATGTATCTGAAATATTGCATCAAGGATAAGGACATTCCCTTAATTAATTCAAAATTTTTCACTTTCGCCAAGTTATATAACACATTCAATGAATTCATGAAAAAATGAGGGTTGATCTGCAATTGCAAACGCTGAAGCTCTTCATTTTGCTTGCTTAACTGCTCCTCATAAACGTTAATACGTAGTTCCTGGATTTGCGACATCATATTGTTAAATGTCTCATTCACAATGATAAATTCATCGGATGTTGGAAAAGTGTCAATCCGGGCTTCCAGTTGACCGCTCCGAATTCTTTTCATAGCAGATATAAGTCGGTATAGTGGTAACATGATCGTTCTTCGTAAGAAATACAATCCTAAAGGCAGTGAAATGAGGCATGCCAAGGCGATAAGTTCAACAATTTTTTGTAAATAGGGCAGCTTTTCAAGGATCCTCTCGTCAGGCACGAGTGCGACCAGATTGAAATTACCTTTGGCTGAGGGTTCGCCGACAACCAAGAAGTCACGATGATTGCCTGATAAATAATAATTTTCCATACCCGCATTCAGCTGAACTTGATTCCGGTTGATAAGGTCTATATTCGTCATAGGCAGTCCGTTTTGAGTTGCGAATAACGCACCGCCGTTAGCACCAAAATCAATCGTTTTGAACGGAATCATCAGCTTGTCCGCATTAATCCAGGCGCCAAAATAAACATCCCCGGATTTCAATACATAGATCATATAATAAGAATCATTGATCTTCTGAACATCCCAGGTTTTTGTATAAAATCGATTAGGTTCTATATTAGAATCAATCGTTTGCCTAATGGTGTTAATGATCGCCTCTTCTTCCTCAAGGGAGCCTCTAACTCTATTGACTTGTAACATATCGTTTTTCTTCGGCGCATACAGGAAAAAGGAATTGACGGATTTATACATGCCAATATCATTCGATAATTTATTAAACATCATTATTTTACTGAAATTAAAATCATACTCCGAATTTGATAATTGATAGGACACAAAATCAGAATCGGCCACCACCGTATTATTTATATACTTGTCGATATCCTCCAACGTATTATCCACTTGACTCATATATAAAATCATCATGTTTTTGTAGGAATCCGCTACCTGATTTCGAACGACCTTCGTGGAATAAACACTATAGTAAATAAGAATCGTTATCAAAGGTACGGTTAAAATAGATACCCCCAACATTAATTTCATCCGTATCGAATTCATGGAGCATCTGCCTCTTCCCCTTTAATTTATATCTATACTGTATCATTTATTTAGAGCATTATTAAAAGGAAAGAAAGCCCATTGACAGCTCGAGCTGATCAAATGGACTTGTACATGTTATTTTTGGGGCAAGAGCTACCCTTTCACGGCTCCGATCGTAATTCCTTTAATAAAATATTTTTGAAAGAACGGGTATGCGATCAGAATCGGGATAACACCGATTACCGCAATAGCCATTTTCACGGTAGTGGTGGGAAGTGACTGCGATGCTGTATTTGCGCTAGAGTTATCGAATTGACCACTCGCCAAAAACTGGGCATCCTGTAAAATACGGTTCAATAAATTTTGAATGCTGTAAAATTTCGGGTCTGTAATATAGATCATTCCGTTCATCCAATCATTCCAATACATAATCGTTTGGAAAAGTCCCACCGTTGCAAGAATGGGTATAGAAAGGGGAAGCACAATCGATGAGAACGTTTTGAGCTCTCCTGCCCCGTCGATATTGGCTGATTCAATAATGGCCATTGGAATCGAGGTTTGAAAGTAAGTCCGCATCAGCATGACATTGAAGCCATTCATTAAAAGTCCCGGAATAATTAGCGCCCAGATCGTATTCTTGATATCCAGCATCTGCGAGTAAATCAAATAGGACGGCACCAGTCCCCCATTAAACAACAGAGTGAAGAATACAACAAAAGCTAACACATTCCGAAGCGGATAATCTTTGCGAGAAATCGGATAAGCCAGTAGAGACGTGATGACAAGGCTCACTGTCGTCCCTAACACAGTTACTAGTACGGTTATGCCATATGCTCTAAAAATGTCTGATCCTTCTGCTAAAATATAATGGTAAGCAAGCAAACTGAACTCAGTTGGAAAAAAGGAATACCCGTATCGAATAATCTCATTTTCATCGGTTATAGATGAAAGAAACAAGAGCATAAAAGGAACCACACAAGCCAAGGAAAGTAAGATCAATACGATATGTCCGAACCATTGCAGCGATGTATTTTCTTTTTTCATGGACGTCTCCTCACTAAAACAATGCGTTATCTTTGTTGAATTTACCAACTAAATAGTTGGATAGAATAACGAGCATAAATCCGACTACCGATTGATACAGACCTGCCGCTGCCGACATGCCAATATCGCCTAAGCCCAACAATCCACGGTACACATACGTATCGATTACATTGGTTGTCGAGTAAATGGCTCCCGAATTCATCGTGACCTGATAGAACAGACCGAAGTCGGAATAAAATATTCTTCCGATGCTGAGCAACATCAACATCGTTATCGTAGGCGTCAGCAGAGGGATCGTAACATTGCGGATCTGCTGCCATTTGCTGGCTCCATCCAGCCTCGCGGCTTCATAATATTCTTCATCAATGCCAATAATGGCAGCAAAATAAACAATGCTGCTGTATCCAATGCCTTTCCATAGATGGATCAGCGTTAGAATGAACGGCCAATATTTCGATTCCTGATACCAGTTAATCTCCTGCATACCCAATAAAGGAAGTACCGTTTTATTGAGAAATCCGGTTTCCAAGCTTAGACCTGCATAAGCCAAGTAGCTGACGATGACCATAGAAATGAGAAATGGGAGCAAAATAATACTCTGGTACAGCCTAGACAAGAAACGATTCTTGATTTCATTTAAGAGGATCGCGATTCCAATTGAAAGCAATGTCCCCAGAATAATAAAAACCACATTATAGAGAATCGTATTTCTCGTAATTACGTAAGCGTCTGAGGTATTGAACAAATACTCGAAGTTTTTGAAGCCGATCCAGTCACTGCCCAAGATCCCTTTGGAAAAATTGATATTCTTAAAAGCAATAACGATTCCGAACATCGGGAGGTAGTTATTGAGTACAAGGTACAGCAATCCGGGAACCGTCATCAGTGTAAGCGGGATAAACTTTTTAAAAACTCTCTTTTTTTTCTTTGTCGTTTCGATTCGTTCATCGATTGTGACTGCTGCCTCTGTCATGGGAATCCCCTCTTTCCTTCTTTCTGTGTCTCTATGCTCTTATCATAAAACAATACTAAAATCGCCACTAACAGTTTGCTGACTTTTCCGTTATCGCTTTGCTGACTTTTTTAAAAGAAAAAAGCAACCCTCTTTTTGATCAAGTGAGGGTAGATTACTCCAATCCAGGTTACGCAAAATACCCCGTAACTTATTAAATAAGCTACGGGGTGTTTGCTTTTCAAATTCTCTTATATTAATTGGAATGAAATCCCATTTTTACATTAATAACTACGAGAAGCAATCTCCTTCTCTGCCGTAACCTGTGTAAAAACATTTTCTGGCGTAACAATTCGTTTAGGCAGTGTGCTCCCTTTCACGACTTCCTTCACAGCTTGAATGAGATTAGGACCTAATAACGGATTACATTCAACCACTAAATTGATTTTTCCCTCATTCATCTTCCCGAGTGCCTTCCGAGTCCCATCTACCGTAATCACCACAATATCTTCCCCTGGAATTAACCCGTATTCTTCTATAGCTTCCAATGCCCCTAATGTCATATCATCGTTATGTGAATATAAAACCCGAATGTCTCTGCCTTTTTCTTGCAGAAACTTCTTCATCACTTGTTTTCCTTTTGTAAAAGTGAAGTCAGCATTCTCGCTCTCAAGAAATTGGAAATCATTACGTGTAACAATTACATCACGTAATCCCTTCCCGCGAGCAATGGAAGGCGTTGATCCTTCGGTACCTTTCAATTCCACAATGCCTATTGACTTACTTGTTTTCGGGAATTTATCTACTAGGTACTTTCCTGCTTTACGGCCCTCTTCATAAAAATCAGAACCAATATGCGTCACATAGAGAGAGGAATCTTTGACGTCAACATAACGATCAATAATAATTACTGGAATTCCTGCTTGTTTAACCTCCCTTAAAATAGGCTCCCAACCCGTTTCCACAACAGGAGCGATTGCGATAACATCGACTTTCTCTTTTGCAAACTCTCGAATAGCTTCTATTTGCTTTTCTTGCGATTGCTCTGCATTTTGAAATATGAGTTTGACATCTGATTCATTTGCGGAATTTTTAATTGAGGACGTATTGGCAATACGCCACTCACTTTCTGAACCTAGTTGTGAAAATCCTAAGACGGGTTCCTTACTTATGGGAGTCGCAATGGACCTAATATGACTTTCTTCCTCAACATTATTATTAGTCTTTTTCACTTGAACTTGCTCACAGCCAAAGAACAGCAATAGAATGCTCATTGTCATGATAAATTTCGTAAGCGCTAAGAACGTCGTTTTCGGTCTACTGGAATGCATAAATTCATGTTCCCCCTTAAAAATTATACCCTGTTATTGCTCAAGATCATCTTACCAGATTGCTTGTAATTAGGGTTTCAGCACCTTCACTAAGTTTAAAGCCGTTTACCATCAATTGTAAAACATTAGCTTCTATTTTGTAGTTGAAAGAGTATACGCACCATAATTTTAAAATTATGTTTGTTTAAATAAACATCGAGTTAAAACGAACAAAAAAAGGCATTATTCGACAAAAAATTGTCAATTAATGCCCTTCCCTAGACTCTCTACCTACGCTGCGCCCAACTTCGTTGACTTAGCAAACGTTGTAAGATAATAAACATAAACAAAAGAATACCAATGACAATCTTTGTCCACCAAGAACTTAAAGTCCCTTCGAAGCTAATGATGGTTTGGATAACTCCTTGAATCATGACACCAAAGAAAGTTCCTACAATGTAACCTACGCCTCCTGTGAGAAGTGTGCCACCGATAACCACTGCTGCTATGGCATCCAACTCCATTCCCATTGCATGCAAGCCATAACCTGAAAGCATGTAGAACGTAAAGACCACACCCGCAAGTGCTGAGCAGAATCCACTAAATGCATAGATCAACATTTTGGTACGTCCAACAGGTAATCCCATTAATAAAGAAGATTGCTCACTCCCACCTAATGCATAGGTATTTCTTCCAAAACGCGTGTAATGTGCAATATAAAAGCCTAAAAATACAACCAATAAAGCGATGATGACACTTATGGAAACAAAATTACCTCCAGGCAAGCTTATCTTCGTTTGGGCGATGCTCGTATAGAAGCCATTATCAATGGTAATTGTATTAATGCTAATGATGTAGCACAATCCCCTAGCGAGAAACATCCCTGATAATGTTACAATGAAGGGCTCGATTTTGAAATAATGAATAATCGCTCCCATTCCCCAACCAAATAAAGCTCCAATTAACAAAACCATGGGTATCACCAAGCCAGGCGGCCAACCCGCTTGGACTAAACTTGCAGAGATCATAGTGGTTAATGCAATGACAGAACCGACCGATAAATCAATTCCTCCAGATAGAATAACAAATGTCATCCCTACAGCTGTTATTAATAAAAAGGCATTATCAATGAGCAAATTCATCAACACTTGTAAGGAAAAGAATCCTGTATATCGGAAGGAACCAATAGCAAACATTAGCACAAATAATCCAATGGTTACTAGTATAGGGATATGCTGTTTCTTAAACATGTTGCTTGACCTCCCTCTCAGCAGGATAATGGCGCGTTTTCCAACGGAAGGCAATCGATTTACGGAAGGATTCCGATTGAATTAAGCATACAACTAGAACTACGAATGCTTTTACAACTAGAGTTATCTCTGGCGGTACACCAATCATATAAATCGTCGTGGTAAGCGTTTGAATGATCAAAGCTCCAACTAATGTACCTGCTAAGTAAAAGCGTCCTCCTGTAAGCGCTGTTCCGCCAATGACTACAGCTAGAATCGCATCTAATTCATACCACAAACCAGCGTTATTTCCGTCTGCACTTGATACGTTAGAACTTAATATGAGACCTGCGATTGCCGCACATAAGCTACAAAACATGTAGACGAAAAACATAACCGTCTTCGATCTAACACCAGCAAGCTTACTTGCAGTTGGTTTGCAACCAACGGATTCAATAAATAAACCGAGTGCTGTTTTTCTAGTCAATACGTAGGCAATTAGAAATACGATGGCAACGATAAATATGGAAAACGGGAGTGTCAATAAAGATCCTGCTCCAATGTACTTAAAATGGGGGTTGGATATGGTAATAATTTGCCCACTCGTTATTAATTGAGACACCCCGCGCCCAGAAACCATTAAGATGAGCGTGGCGATAATCGGTTGCATCCCAATATTAGCAACTAAGAATCCATTCCAAACACCTAGTACAATCGAAATCAGTAATGCGGTACCAACCGAAATAATGACATTAACTAAGCTGCCATCTCCATTGCTAATCATGAGACATGCGATGGCTCCTGAAATTGCTACTACTGAACCTACGGAAAGATCGACGCCTTTCGTAGCCGCAATGACTAGCGTCATGCCAATGGATACAATCATTAACGGAGATCCAAAGTTTAGAATATCAATAAGACTTCCGTAGAGGTGTCCATCTCGCATTTTTATCGCAAAGAAATCAGGGGCGTATATGAAGTTAAATACTAATAGTGCACATAAAAAAGTTAGTGGCCAAAACAAATGATGCTTAACCATGTTCATCAACCTCCCGCAATTGCCTTCATGACATTCTTCTGGCTAATCTCATCGCCAACCATTTCCTTCACCTTGTGCCGATCACGAAGTACAACAATTTTATGACTGACGCGTAATACTTCCTCTAATTCAGAAGATATGAATAGGACCGACATCCCTTTTTGAGCTAAGGATAGAACTAATTTCTGAATCTCAGCTTTAGCTCCGATATCAATTCCCCTTGTAGGTTCGTCTAATATCAATAAATCAGGATCAGTGAGCAACCAACGAGCAAGCAATACCTTTTGTTGGTTCCCGCCGCTTAAATTTTTGATGAGATGTTCTGGATTAGGAGGATTAATATTCAATGCTCGAATGTATTCATCCGCCATTTCATCTTGACGTTTTCTTGAGATGGTTTTGAACCAGCCCTGAGACGCTTGAAGCGCTAGTATGATATTTTCCCGCACAGTTAAATCATCAATAATACCTTCCAGTTTGCGATTTTCGGAGCAAAAGGCGATCCCTTGATCAATGGCCTGCCTTGGCGAATGAATCACCTCATGGGAACCCGCCTTAGTGATTTCACCAGAATCCGCCTTATCCGCTGCGAAGAATAATCTAGCTAATTCGGTTCTTCCAGAGCCGAGTAATCCGGCCAAGCCTACAATCTCCCCTTTATGAATAGCGAGATCAACAGGTTCGATAGAGCCTTTTTTCCCTAAACCAGATGCTTGAATTAAAACTTCACTATTCACTTGAGCCGCTACATCACCTTTAGGCAACTCTTCAAGTAGCTCAAGGTCTTTACCGATCATCTTAGAAACCAGCTCTATACGAGGAAGATCTTTAGCTAAATATTCCCCAATAAACTCTCCATTTCGGAGTATGGTTATTCGATCTGAAATGTCATAAACCTGATCCAAGAAATGAGTGACAAAAAGAATCGCAAGTCCTTCATTTTTCAATCTGGTCATGACAGAAAATAGTTGTACAACCTCGCCCCTATCCAAACTGGAGGTTGGTTCATCTAGAATTAACACTTTTGCTGAAATACTCAAGGCTCTTGCGATAGCTATAAGTTGTTGAACAGCTACCGAATACATATGCAATGGCTGTGTAACGTCAATTTCAAGATTCATTCTCTTTTTCAATAAATGTCCAGCATCTTCATTCATTTTTTTCCATAAAATCCGACCGAAACGACGTGGTTCACGCCCAATATAGATATTTTCAGCTACAGACAAGTTCGAACAAAGGTTAACCTCTTGATATACCGTACTAATACCTGCATTTTGCGCATCAAGCGGGCTAAGAATTTTAATTGGCTTTTTATCCATCTCAACGACACCCTGATCGATGGAGTGAACACCTGTAAGTACTTTAATTAGTGTGGATTTACCTGCCCCATTTTCACCCATTAATGCATGAACTTCTCCTGGAAACAATCTAAAATTAACGTTAGTTAACGCCTTAACACCCGGAAACTGCTTATGAATTCCGGTCATCTGCAATACCGGACCACCCTGTTTCATAAAGCCACTCCTCTCCTATATGAACAAGAGCCACTCCATACTAGCAAGATGGAGCAGCTCTGCCCTTTTTATTTATAATAACAATGATGTAGACAATCTCTTAGTACTGACGGTTCGGCAATTCACGTTTAGCATCTTCTGAAGTAAATACGCCTTCTTTCGTAACAATTCGTTTCGGCAGCTCTTTCCCGCTAAGTACATCTTTAGCAGCTTGCATCAATTGTCCACCAAGTAGTGGGTTACACTCGACGATGAAATTAATTTTCCCTTCGCTTGCCGCAACAAAGCCGTCTTTCACGCCATCAACTGAGATAATAATGATATCTTTACCTGGTTTAAGTCCTGCTTCTTCAATAGCTTGGATAGCCCCGAGTGCCATATCATCGTTATGTGCATAGAGAACATTAATGTTCTTATTTGCTTTCAAAAATGCTTGCATAACCTCTTTACCTTTGGCACGCGTAAAATCACCTGTTTGTGAAGCAATGATTTTAAGATTAGGATTTGATTTAATAATTTCGCCAAATCCAGCTTTACGATCATTCGCAGGAGCAGAACCTGTTGTTCCTTGAAGCTCTACGATATTAACTGCTTCTTTCGTATCCTTATATTTGTCAACTAACCATTTCCCTGCGCTCCGGCCTTCTTCTACGAAATCCGAACCAATGAACGTTCTGTAAAGGGAAGTATCTTTGGAATCTACTGCTCTATCCGTTAAGATAACTGGAATGCCAGCATCTTTCGCTTCTTTTAATACTGTGTCCCAACCGGACTCTACCACTGGTGAGAATGAGATGATATCTACTTTTTGTTGGATGTATGTACGAATAGCTTTGATTTGATTTTCTTGTTTTTGTTGCGCATCGGAGAATTTCAATTCAATGCCAGCTTCCTTCGCGGAATCTTGAACTGATTTGGTATTAGCTGAACGCCATCCACTTTCAGCACCTACTTGCGCAAAACCCATTGTGATCTTCTTGTCCGCTTTAGCAGTAGCCACCGCTGCTGTACTTGGGCTTACAGTCGCAGCTGCAGATGTGCTGCTTGCTGTCTTGCTTTCTCCTGAATTACCACAAGCTGCTGTGAACATCATCATTAATGAAGCTACTAATACTACCCCTAGAGACTTTTTCATTTATTTTTCCTCCCTTATTTCACCTGTTTGCTTCGGTGTAACTAAAGTATAGGGTACGAATCGTGAAAGGGTATACGGAGTTTCATTGACACTTCTTATAAATTATTATTCATTTTTTGATCAACCCGATTTAAAACTTAAATTTTCTATTCCAAAAGTGTAGTTTTTTGTTCGATGATTGCGTTTTCAAAATGATTGATTCATAATTTATAATAAGAATTCGACAAATTGGAACCAATGAAAGGTTATCCTAATATGGGCATATATCGGAAAATAACGTCTAGCCTTCGAGCCAAACTTCTAACCATGTTTGTTATACTCACTTGTCTTCCGTTAATTGTCGTTGGCCTCATTTCCTATAATAAATCGTACAATACGGTATTTAATAACAGCAAATCGGCAACCATGATGCTTGCTGCGCAATTAGCGACGGATATTGACAATGTATTTACAGATACGAAAAAGCTCCTTGAATTGGAAAAAAACCCCAATGTTCTGCATTTTTTATTTTCACAAACGGATTCGAATTTAGATGCAAGAGAAATTTTGCAAACTATGTCTTCCTATAGAGAAACTTACCAATACGATAGTGTGCTAAACATTACCATGATTAATCTATATGGCCGAGGGATTAGCGAAAGGAAGGGAGTATTTCAACTAAATAGAAATGCATTACGTAATCCGCATTTTGAGTATCTGATTCAAAATCCTGAGGCTGTCTTGAACATCCCGCCTGATGATCCCTCTTCATTAGATCCTCTGGACGGTTTTCAATATAAAAATCATCATATTATTTCAATCGTATCCACAGTTAAACAGCGGGTTACCCATGAAGTAATAGGATTCATTATTATCGATGTCGATGACAGTATCGTGAAAAGGTTTTATGACAACGTTACAATTGGAAAAAGCGGATTTTTCTATGTCGCAGATAACATTGGTAATGCCATTTTCTTACCATCCAAAGCAGCCAATTATTCAAAGTGGTTACATAATAAAAACATTTCTTCTATAATCGAAAACAAAAATAATGAATATGTGGACTCTTCAGAAGGTAAACCAGAATTTATTGTAACTTCCCCATCAACGTCCACAGGCTGGAATATCGTAGGGGTAGTACCGCTGCAAGAAATTGTTGAGGAAGCCAATTCCATTCGCCAACTCATCATCATTAGCGTTATGCTTAGCATCATTTTTGCTATAACATTGCATTTCTTCGTCTCTACACGCCTGACTCGACCTGTTCGAATATTAAAAAACAAAATGCAGCTCGCTGCATCTGGCTTTCTTGAAGCTAAAGTCGTACTTGCCGGTACGGATGAAATTTCGGATTTGGGAAACAGTTTCAATATTATGATCGGGAAAATTCGCATGTTGCTTGACCAGAGCATTAAAGAACAGCAAGAAATCAAAAAATCAGAGCTCAGGGCCTTACAGGCACAAATTAACCCGCATTTTTTATACAATACGTTGGATTCCATTCTTTGGCTGGCGCAATCAGAAAAAAAGGATCAAGTTGTCCAAATGGTCATGGCTTTATCTAAACTGTTTCGTATTAGCTTAAGTAAAGGAAGAGATTGGATCACCCTGGAAAAAGAAATCGAACATCTTCAAAGCTATTTGACCATTCAGCAGATGCGCTATCGGGATATTCTCGACTATGAAATTGCCATAGATTCAAGCCTACATTCTTTACTTATACTTAAAATGACTTTACAACCGATTGTTGAAAATGCCCTTTATCATGGACTAAAAAACAAACGTGGAAAAGGATTGATTCGAATCACGGCCAGGATTGGAGATGAGGATAATTTCCTTATCGTGATAGAAGATAATGGAAAAGGCATTTCTGAAGATCGGCTTGGGCAGCTGCGGAAAGATTTAATGGAACCTCATACGCCCAAAGAAACTGGAAATGAAGTATCCGGAGGGTTCGGATTGCACAATGTTCATAGACGAATTCGCTTATATTACGGAGAAGCTTATGGCGTACAGGTAGACAGTATCGAAGGTGAAGGAACCATTGTTACGATTCGAATACCGTGTGATTGGGGTTGAATTTGAGTGAAAAAAATATTACTTGTAGACGATGAAATATTAATTAGAGAAATCATTCGTGATTGTGTGGATTGGGAAAAGGAAGGGTTTATTTACTGTGGAGATGCATCCGATGGCGAGGTTGCTCTTCCCATCATAGAGCGAGTACAACCCGACATCTTAATCACGGACATTTTGATGCCTTTCATGAACGGCCTTGAGCTAAGCAGTATTATGAGCAAACAGTTTCCAGAAATGAAGATTATCATTTTAAGTGGCCATGCCGAGTTTGAATATGCAAGAATGGCTTTGCAAATTGGCGTGCAAGAATACTGCTTAAAACCAATTAGTCCTACTGAACTCCTGAAGGTGCTCCATAAAGTCAGTGCTGAAATTGACAAAGAACGAGAAATAAAAACGCAGCTCCAACTACTCAAAGAGAAAGAACATGAAAATAGTACAATTTCACAAGACAAGCTATTGAATGATCTATGCAGTGGTTTCATGACCACTTCAGAAGTGATGCATCACAGTGCCTCTATTCAATTGAACATTATAGCTCATTATTATGTAGTTACCGTGCTAGATTTACGTGAAACAGAAGCAAACAAGCTTGAAGAGATGAATGCTATGCATGGCAATGAGCGCTTACTTTTGGACAAATGCATGAAACTAAAGGAGAACTATAAACAGTTGATGTTTCAGCGCAGCCGCTCTGAAAGCGTATGGATTATTAAGGGCGATACCTTAGAGAATTTAAAGCACGAATTACAGCTATTTCAGGATTTGCAAAATGCAATCTCTGAAGAAGCCCATTCGTTTCCTATTTCTATTGGTATTGGAAGTGTGCAGGATCGTCTTCAAAATGTACATCTATCCTTTCTTGATGCTATGGAAGATGTTCATTGGAGAAGGTTATCCCGTCAAAATCGGAATATGCTTAGCGAGATGAAGACAGAGACCTTAGATCCAACCCTTTTTTTAGATCGTGGTGCTTTTATGGATTTTTTGAAAATAGGGTCACATAACAAATTAGGTTCATTTGTTGCAGATTATGCCGCAGCGTTAGTCGATATAAATTGGCATTCATCGTCAATCGGATTCTACATTTTAAATGATGTGACCATCGAAGCTTTCCGTTCAAATAAAGACATGTATCGCCACCTTGCTGAGCCTGAAAAGTCGCTTCAACAATTCCAGCAAATGATAGGTAATATACGTACTTGGGAAGAAGCCTGTTCTTATTTAATCCATTTAATTGAACAGTTTTGGACGTGGCGTTCTCGTATCTACGATAAATATAGCGATATGATTACAAAAGTCAAAGAATACATACAATTGAATTTTGAAAAAGATAACTTCTCTTTACAAGATGCGGCCGAGTATGTAAATTTGAGTCCAAACTACTTGAGCCGAGTATTCAGTCAGGAAACAGGTCAAACCTTTATTGAATATTTAACACAAATACGTATTCGAAAAGCGATGGATCTGCTTAAAAGTACGTCAGCAAAATCTTATGAAATCGCTTTTTTAGTTGGCTATAATGACCCCCATTATTTTTCGAATTTATTCAAACGATTAACAAGGATGACACCAAAAGAATTTAGAAAAAATGGGACTGCTGATGAAGTACTTGATATCCTGAAGGGGGATTCTCTTCATGAGGATGATTAAATGGCTGACGATCGGCTGTATTATGCTGCTAATTTTAACTGGATGTAAGGGATCAACGCCATCCACACAGGAATCTTTTTCTACATCAAGCACGCCAAAATCAACTATGTCCAACACAAAACATTCCGATCCACTCATTTTTGGTATCATTTATCCGATGACACACCCTTTCTATGAGATGATTACCGATTCCATAGAAAAAGCTAGCAAACCTTATTCCATTCAATTAATTGTCAAAGCACCTGATGAAATTAATCTGGAACAGCAAATGAGAATGATGGAAACCATGATTGCACAAAAGGTTAATGGAATTGCCATCGACCCCATCGATCCTGTTGCGCTGACACCCATCATTAATAAAGCAGCACAAGCTGGTATACCCGTCATTTGTTTCGAATCGGATGTACCAGGCAGTAAGCGATACTCCTTTATCGGAAGTGATCCGCTTAAAGAAGGTACTCTCATGGGGCAAATTATAGATAGAAACCTTAAAGGCAGGGGCATGATCATGATCGAAGGGAGTTTGTCCAAATCTCCTCAGATCAGCCTCCGACTTGATGGATTACTCCAATATTTAAAGCAAAAAACGGAAATACAAGTTCTTGAAATGAGATATCATGACGGTGATAATGAAAAAGCAATTTCCGACCTGGAAGTCATGATCAATGAGCATCCACATTTTGATGCACTAGTCCCTATGGACATCGTTTCCAGTTCAAATGCAATCCTTGTTTGGAAATCCCAAGGGTTAAAACGTTACGCGATAACATTCGGTATGACGCCTGATGTCAAAGAAGCTTTATTAAACGGTCAAATCAGCTCCGTGATCTCTGAAAATGAACATTTATGGGGAGATAAAATTATCGAACAATTACTCACAGCTTCAAGAAATGCTCCTTCATCCACATGGATCGACACTGGTTTTCAAGAAATAAAACAAAGTAATATGGACGTTGAATATTAGATGCTGCTATGCTTAAAAACCCATAGAGCAGCCTGTTCTTGAGACATCGGGCTGTTCTGTGGGTTTTGTTTACGCGGCTTTATAAAAAAAGCCCGTGCCATAAGACATGGACCTACGTCACCAATTCTGAAAATTTTCTCAATAATTATGACGCCACACACACCAACCAAAATAATGATGGACTCCCTTCGCACTACGTGGTATCTTATTGGTATTAAATAGTTTCAATTCTGGTATTGAATGGTGGTTCATCTTGCATGGAAAAATCCCCGCTTGTCAAAGAAAAACTGCTTGAACAGCTGCGCCATCAGATTCAATCCTTACAAACCGATCAACTCGTTAAGATTCCTTCTGAACGTGATCTGGCCGAAAACTTCGATGCTAGCCGAGTCAGCGTACGTGCTGCGATGAAAATTCTCGTTAATGAAGGCCTGTTGGTCCAACTGCGAGGCAAAGGCACTTATATTGTCCCTTCTGTCCTCTTAGACACGTTGTATGTGTTGTGCTCTCGGGATATCAAAGGAAATGACCCCTTCTATACCAATTTCCTTGTTGAGATCACCAACTTGGCTGCCAAACAAGCCATTAAGATCTCGATGGTTAACCCTGAGCACCCTATTGAGTCTTCTATTCCAAGTCCACTTGTCATCATTGGTCAGATCGATGACGAGACATTAGATGAGCTCAAAGCAGCATCCAACCAGCTATTTTCCATTCAACGTTACGCGCATCGCGATGATATCATCCAAATTTACTTTGATGACTATCGCATCGGCAGCAAAGCCGCCAAAACGCTTTACGACAATGGACATCGTACTTTCACACTACTTGGAGGACCTGATAAATACGACTCTTCGCGCTTAAGAAAGCAAGGCTTTCTAGAGTATTGCGGGCAGCAAGGTGTCCACGTACAGGTCATTACCGAGAAAATGAATTGGGAAGGCGGGCGGCGAGCAGCCGACACTTTGCTTTCAGTCGGTCTAACAGATGCCATTTTTGCCGTCAACGATTGGATGGCTGCTGGATTTATTCAAGGCTTGCGCGAAAATGGTTATCAGGTCCCAGCGGATGTTTCCGTTATCGGATGCGATGATATTCCACTCGCTGCTCAAATTTCTCCACGACTTACGACTTTTAGTTTGGATGCTAAGCATTTAGTTGAGGAGCTGCTTTCAGCGATTCATCGGAACATTTCCAATCAGACTGATTCTAGGGAACAAATCGTACTTTCGGCTGCTTACGTTAGTCGCGAGTCGGTTGCCAATATCAAACAATAAAGGGAGTAGGTACCTTCTATGGCAAAGCTCATAATAAACGCGGATTCACCGAAAGGCACGATCGATCGTAATATTTATGGTCATTTCTCCGAACATCTGGGACGCTGTATTTACGAGGGGATCTGGGTTGGTCTGGATTCCCCGATTCCGAACACGGAAGGTATGCGTAACGATGTGATCGAAGCTTTGAAAAAACTTCAAATTCCTGTTTTGCGTTGGCCGGGCGGGTGCTTTGCCGATGAATATCACTGGAAAGATGGTGTGGGTCCAGCTGAGAAACGTAAGCGGATGATTAATACGCACTGGGGCGGTGTCTTGGAAAACAACCATTTCGGGACACACGAATTCTTGCGTTTGTGCGAGCTGATCGAAGCGGAGCCTTACATAAGCGGAAATGTTGGAAGCGGTACCGTAGCCGAAATGTCCGAATGGGTTGAGTACATGACCTTCGATGGTGAGTCACCCATGGCGAACTGGCGTCAGGAAAATGGGCGTGAAAAACCGTGGAAGCTTACCTATTTTGGCGTAGGGAATGAAAACTGGGGCTGCGGCGGTGACATGCGTCCAGAATACTACGCTGATCTTTATCGCAGATATGCGTGTTACGTGCGGAATTATGGGGATAACCGTATTTTCAAAATCGCTTGCGGTGCAAACAGTGCCGACTACAACTGGACGGAAGTATTGATGAGAGAAGCCGCCAAGCATATGGATGGTTTAAGTCTTCATTACTATACCGTTCCTACTGGGAATTGGAAGGATAAAGGCTCTGCTACAGACTTTACAGAACTAGAATGGTTCCAAACCCTTGAGAAAACCTTATTTATGGACGAACTCATTACACGCCATGATACCATTATGACCAAATATGATCCTGAGAAACGAGTTGCCCTCATTGTCGATGAGTGGGGAACATGGTTCAATGTAGAGCCTGGAACGAATCCCGGCTTCTTATATCAACAGAATACGATGCGTGATGCGCTCGTCGCCGGAATTAATTTGAACATTTTCCATAAGCATAGTGATCGTGTTCGTATGGCCAACATTGCTCAGGTCGTAAATGTCTTGCAATCCGTCATTTTAACTGAAGGCGCCGACATGCTTCTTACACCTACTTATCATGTCTTTGATATGTACAAGGTTCATCAAGGCGCTAGCCTCATTAGCACTCATGCAGAAAGCCCATCTTATGAGATGGATGGTAAAAAAATCGATCAACTCAGCGTATCCGCCTCCTTAGATACAGCTAACCAATTACATATTTCGTTATGTAATTTGCACCATTCGGACCAACTTGAAGTCAACTGTGACATTCGTGGACGTACGGTAGGATCAGTCGCGGGTCGTATTCTAACCTCAGACAGCATTCAATCCCATAATACTTTCGATAAACCTGAAACGGTAAAACTAACGGATTTCACCGCCTACAGGTTTGAAAATGATCAGCTCATCGTTACACTTCCTGCCAAATCCGTTGTCACGCTTCGTCTTTCATAAGGGGCGTATCCGATATGGAAAGCCAGATTAACAATATGGAAGCTATGCCTGCATGCAAAGGTTGTTCCGCAACGGTACATGTGACGCCTGAAGAGATCGCCAAGCTTTTCGGCGAAACACTCAAAGTACGTAATCTTAAGCTGACTACGGAAGAAGAGTATGATCGGCGGATCGCGATATGTGATGGCTGCAAAGACTATCAATTCGGTACAACATGCCGCTTTTGCGGTTGTCTCATGGCCATCAAGGCCAAACTAACAGCTGCCCGTTGCCCGGCTCCGCAAGGGAGCAGATGGTAACTCTTTACACAACAAAGCTCGCTTCCCTTTTCAAAATATGAGGGGGAGCGAGCTTTTTTTAATTTGCGCCACGACGGTAAACCAATGGATTTAACGCAGTTGCCGCCAAATCACCTGGTCGAATACCAGGAAACCATGCTTTCAAATCGTTCTCACGCGCTCTACTATCCGGCTCGGCTACTCGTGTTCCGTCGGCATAATAAATCACAGTCATCACTTTACGCATGGTGTCCGTTGGGTTTCCAGGCGCGCTGTGCAGCGTCCACCCGGAGTGGAATGTTGCATCGCCTGCCTCCATGGCGCCGTGAGACATCGTTTCGAAGCCTTTGCCCTCAATGTATCCGGCAAGCGTTCGGTGGGATTCGTCGGATATAACAATTTTATTAATATAGCCCATAAGATGGGACTCTGATGCAAATGTCATAGATCCCACCTCTTGAGAAATAGGAACTAACGGCATCCACATGGTAATCGTCTTATCTGTATCGAGCGGCCAATAGATTTGATCTTGATGCCATGGGGTATGACCTCCGTGAGGTTCTTTAAATAGAGCTTGATCATGATAAATCCGTACCCCGTCCACCCCCATTAAATCAGCCGCGATTTTGGCAAACCGTCTAGCTAATACGAATCGCCTTATCGCTTCACTTTTCTCCCACAGATTTGAGATTTGGATAAAGGCCTTACCATACGTATCTCGCTGCTCGAGCGGTTTGTCATGCTTATTCAACTCTTTCACCAAGTGACTAATAACAGGCTCATAGGAAGCGATTTCTGACTTGCTTGCTACCTGTTTAAGAGCAATATGTCCTTTTTTCTGATAGCTTACTTTCTGCTGCTCAGATAATTCATAGTTGTCTTCCATAGTGGGTAACTCATTGCTATGATTTGTTTCCGGAATGCTCATCTTCTGCTCACCTCTTTGTATAATTATAGCTTTATTATAGGAGGCTAATGGTTCAAGGTCTTTGTCAAACAAGGTTTTATTATTGTCAAAAACAACTGGATTGTATGTTCAAAGAAGGACTACAATAAGACATAAGAAAGAATTATGGTATTAGAAGGGATTCTGCATGCTCAACGAATTATTGAAAGAACATTCGATTGTTCCTTTTGTCAGACAAAGTGAGTTTGCTGTTCGTAAGCCATGGACATATCCAGAGCGGAGGTTGCTTGATTACCTACTCGTTTATATTCAAGAGGGTACCTGCTGTTTTTGGGTAGATCATAAAAAGTATATATTTCAAGCGGGTCAATTCTGCCTCGTACAACCGGGAAGCTTGCTAACACTCGAAGGGCTGACTACTACTGTTACGCCTTATATTCATTTTGATTTATGCTATAATTCCGAACGTGAACACAGCTTCCCTACTAGGCCCGGCCAGATAGATTTATCAGCCTATATAAACTTGATGCAGCCAACAATCAAAGATCTATATGGGATTCAAATGCCGGTGCATGTCCATCCCTCCAACCCATCTAAATTGAAAGAAACACTTTTTCAGGTTATTGAGTATGCCCAACAGCAGGACCCGCTCATACAGCTAAAAACCCAACATCTCGTTACGGAAATTATCATCACGCTACTAGAGACTTACTATCAGGCGACACAGACACCTGTACATTCGTTCAACTGGATCACTTCTTACTTTTCCAATCATCTAAGCGAACCTATATCATTAGAGGACATGGCGAATCGAGCCAACTTATCGGTTTCCAGATTCAGCTTTATGTTCAAACAGCGATACGGTATCTCACCTCACCAGTATTTAATCAACATGCGGGTTAATCACGCTAAGGAACTGCTTACAAACACAGATCTTAGTCTCGAATCTATAGCGCTCTATTGTGGTTTTGCTGATTTACACCATTTCTCCAAAATGTTCAAGAAAAGAACGGGCTCTACCCCTGGTGAACATCGGAAAGCTAGCAAAAGCATTTTAGCACAAAAAATCCCCAACCTCCGATAACTTATCGAAGAAGGGGATTCTTCATTTCCCAGGAAATAGTCGAAACTAGTCGAAATAAACGGCTTTCCCTGTTTTTGCTGATTCATATATAGCTTCTAAGATCTCGGATACGACACACGCTTGCTCAGGAGTTACAACCGGATCTGTATCATTCTCGATCGCTTGAATCCATAAGCGCATTTCTAAATCCGGCGCACTTTCTGTCTCGCCATCGTAGAAAGCAACGCCGCCAGCATTCAATTCAACTTCGGTCGTATATAAACGGCTGTGCTTCTCACCATTAATGCGAAGCCCGCCTTTCATATCAGCGCCGCCCTCAGTTCCGCTAAGTGTACATTTCGCTTCATCCACTTCAAGTGTATTCAGCGCCCAGCTTGATTCAAGAATAATGGTTGCTCCATTTTTCATTGTAATCATACCAAATGCGGAATCCTCAACTGTGAACTTGGAAGGATCCCAAGGACCCCAAGCATTAGCTGCATTTTCTCGTTGGGATAATTTATGATAAGAAGTTCCGAGTACGACCTTCGGCTCATAGTTGTTCATCATCCACATCGTTAAATCCAGCGCATGCGTACCGATATCGATCAGCGGGCCTCCGCCTTGCTTCTCTTCATCAAGGAAAACGCCCCAAGTAGGTACCGCGCGGCGACGAATCGCATGAGCCTTAGCGAAATAAATCTCACCAAGCTCGCCTTCCGAGCATAACTGGTGCAAATGTTGGCTATCGCCACGGAAGCGATTGTTGTAACCAACTGTCAGCTTTTTACCTGTGCGCTTAGCTGCTTCCACCATACGGCGTGCATCTGCGGCTGTTTTGGCCATCGGTTTCTCAGACATAACGTGCTTGCCTGCTTCTAATGCAGCAATCGTGATTTCCGCATGCGAATCATTTGGCGTACAGACATGAACGATGTCAATGGTGCTGTCTTTCAGAACCTCGCGGTAATCTTCATATACACGAGCCTCTTCTTTGCCGTACTTTGCAGCAGCTTCCTGCGCTTTTTCGGAAACGATGTCACAGAAAGCCACCATTTCTACATTCTTTAATTTGTTCAAACTTGGCATGTGCTTGCCATTGGCAATACCGCCACAACCAATAATTGCTATACGATACGTTTTAGACATAATGAACCTCCTTAGATATGTATAACCGATAGGCTTCTCACAATTGCTCATAGCTAGTACTATATAAGAGTATAACAAAAACCTACAAAAATAAAATTTCTGATCTGGCGAAAATTGTATGCAATTGTGCCATGATGGAGGAACATACATGCTTATTAACGAAATTTCCCGCAAACTTGGCATCACGGCCAGAGCTATTCGCTTCTATGAGCAGAAAGGTCTGTTAACGCCTGCAAAGCAGAAAGAGAATGGCTATCGAACCTATACGGAACAAGATGCATGGAGATTACAAACCATTATTTCTCTACGGGAAGTCGGAATGACACTGGAAGATATTCGTCAAACCTTAGCCCAAACCGATTTAAATCAACAAGAGGAAGTGCTTAGCGCCCTGCAGATGCAGCGTTCGATGCTGTTTCAACAGTGGACAGAAATGAAACAAATCATCGGAACAATGGATCAGATGATCCAAGCTGCTCAAGGAAGCAGCAAACTGCCGACTGAACTGCTTTACGAGCTAGCCCAGCAAAGCAAGGAGCTGCGTGACCTAAGGGGAAGCTGGCGCGATCATTGGGATTTCGATCGAAAGGCCCTACAGTTTGATGAGCTGCTGCAGACTGATTCCTCGTTTGTAGATATCACAGAAAACGGCTCGCTGAACGACAACGATATGAGCAGCCCTCCCATATATACAAGCTATGAGGCAGCTTTAGACAAAATCGCTCAACTTATCTCCCCTGCTTATGGCCTTAAGGGCCTTGATGTTGGAACTGGCACCGGCAACTTGGCAGGCAAGCTGCAGCAAATCGGTCTCACCATGTCCGCAATCGACCAATCCAAGCAAATGCTCAAGCTTTGTGCGGCCAAATATGCTGACATCGAACTCAAGCTCGGCAATGTACTAGCCATTCCGTTCATGGATGGCACATTTGAATATGTGGTCAGTTCGTTTGCTCTTCATCATCTGACAGAAGCGCAAAGGGAGCTCGCCTGGGGTGAAATGCTGAGGGTATTGAAGCCAGGCGGAGTCATGTGCATAGCCGATTATATGATGCAAGAGCGAAATGAAGCAGATGCATTTCTGGCCAATCTTATCTCGTCTAAGGCTACTAAGCTGCCAATGATGCATGAACAGGTCGATCTCTACATGACGCATACCCATATCACAGAGTGGCTGCTTTCTCATACAAGCCAAGTCAAATCAGAACCATTGGGGAACAGCATTTACGTTGTTTACGCACAAAAATGAGCCTGGGCCGCTGTTAACCAGCACCCAAGGCTCATTATTTTTTGACCATACTCGCTACAAGCTTATATCCAACGCCACGGATTGAATCGATTTGTACCGACTGTTGATTCATTTCCAGCTTCTTACGAAGCGAGCTCACATGAACATCTACCGTTCTCTGGCCGCCAATATAATCGAAGCCCCAAACAATATTCATAAGATCGTCTCTTGTTACGACAACGCCTGGGCGCTGCACGAGATAAAGCAGGACCTCAAACTCCTTTGGCCTTAACGGAATGGAATCCCCATTCAGAACGACTTCATATTTCTCCGGATAAATGAACAATTCACCCGCCTGAATCACTTTCTCATTGCTCTTAAGTTTGTCCGCTGCCACGTCCTCCGATTGCGTTCTTCGCAGAACGGCAGAGACACGGGCAAGCAATTCCGCTACCCCAAAGGGCTTCGTTATATAATCATCGGCACCGTGCTTAAGACCTTGCACCACTTCATCCTCGGCATTACGTGCCGTTAAAATAATAACAGGTGTGCTGTTTCCTTTCTGCCTTAGCTTCGCCAGTACCTCGAACCCATTCAGCCCAGGCAGCATAATATCGAGAATAATTAAGTCATAAGTCTGCTGCAACGCCTCTTGAAGCCCATCGCCACCATGATCGATAACCTTCGTATCGTACCCGTCCTGAGATAGGTTGTACGATAGCAATCGAGCTAAAGTTGGCTCGTCTTCAATAACTAGTATTTTTTGTGCCATGGGATCCCCCGCGTTTACAGTTTATTTACATTGCACAACCTCATTTTACCACAAGTTTGTAAAAACAATGTAAATGTTTCATCATCGCCATGTAAATTAGTGTATAACCGGCAATTCAATCGTGAACCTCGTTCCGACGCCAACCTCACTATCGACCCGAATCGTTCCTTTATGCAGCTCAACTAAATGCTTCACGATCGATAATCCTAATCCCGTTCCGCCTGAGCTTCTGGAGCGCGCTTTGTCTACACGATAGAATCTCTCGAAAATTCGAGGTAAATCCTTCTTAGGGATGCCCATTCCCGTATCCGAAACAATTAACCGCAGCCGTTCATAATCTCCGTCAGCATTCATATCAAGCGGCTCTACACGTACTTTAACCTTGCCGCCATCATGGGTGTAAGCAATACCATTGGAAAGCAGATTGATGATAATTTGTCGTAACCGATCTTCATCGGCCTCGATATAAATATCGTCATCGACCTGCATACTTAGTTCAATATGCTTCTTCTCCGCTTCTTTTCGTAACACACTTAACGATCTCTCTAGGAATTCAGGCAAGTAGATCGGCGAAAAATTCATTGGAATCCGCTTCGATTCAATTTTGGATAACTCCAGAATATCCCCAATCAACCGATTCAACCGCTCACTCTCATCAAAAATGATTTGTAAAAACGACACTGCCGTTTCTTTATCGTTAAGTGCACCAGCCAGCAGCGTTTCGGCAAAGCCTTTAACCGCGGCAATTGGCGTCTTTAATTCATGCGATACATTCGCGACGAATTCACTGCGCATCCGCTCAAGTCTGCGAACCGCCGTAATATCGTGAATAACGATAAGAACACCCGACCATTCCTCATCTTCATGGGCAATTGGACTCAAATGAATATCGAGAATTCGCTCTTCCGGATAATAGAAAACCATTTCATCGCGAATCGGATCTTGTGTCTCTATGCATTCTTGTATCAACTTTGTAAACTCATATTGCTGCTTGGCTTCATTATATTTCTTCCCTAGCAGCTCCTGTGAGGAGAAACCTAAAATGTATTCAGCAGAAGGATTTAAAAGCATAATCCGCTCTTCACGGTCAATCATCATAATTCCGCTCATCATATTTTCCATAACGCCTTGAAGCCTACGTTCATTTTCCTGAATGCGTGCCATTTGCTGCTGCAAACTTTCGGACATGCGATTAATCGCCTGCCCCAGCTGTCCAACCTCATCATTATTGTAAGCCGGAACGCGAGATTGGTAGTTCATATTCGTAATTTGCTGAGCTACTTTCGTCATCTTCTCAATGGGGTGAGTAATCCCTTTCGCAATCCGGTAACTAACGATACCTGCAATCAAGAACAAAAGGATCAATCCAGAAATCAGGAAATACCATAAGCTGCGGATCGACTTCCCTACCTGTTCCAAACTCATGGAAATTCGTAAAAACCCTGTTATCTCCTGCGCTTCATTCTTCACTGGAATAGCGGCATAGAGCATGTTTTCCTTCAACGTATCGCTGTAACGCGTAATGTAGCCGACTCCATTCGCTGCTGCCGATGCAATCTCAGGTCGATTCAAGTGATTGTCCATCTGTTCGGGTCTTTGATCGGAGTCCCCAAGTACTTTTCCATCCGCTCGAACAAACGTCACTCTCTCATTCGTTGCTTCTTTAAGGTGTTTGGCTTGTTCAGAATAGTAAAATATCAACTCCGCATCGGTACCTTTTCGGTTCCAATCACCAGTTGCCGTAATGACTTGGAGCTCGCGTTCCATATTCTCTTGTAAAGACTTTATGTGCGAATTCTCAAGCACCTTAGCCATGAAAATGCCCGCAATCATCATCGAACAACCAATCAATAAAATCAAAATAAAAGTTAGTTTGGCACGGAATTTGGTCATCTGCTACTAGCCTCCGATGGTTAGTCTGTCCCATTTTATGGGTAAAACACAAAAAGAAAAGGGCTACTCTACATAGTAACCCTTTCCTCCGTGCCTAATCCAGTATTTTTTTTGTAAAGATAAAGGTTAAGTGCACCGTTTAGAACATTATTTGAAAACAGGCTCTTTCAAAGCTGCCAACTTCTCAAGTGAATTCTTCTCTACATCAGCATGCAGGCTGTTACCGTGTGAATCCATCGTTACAATAGCAGCGAATCCTTCTGTTTCTAGGTGCCACATTGCTTCCGGAATTCCGAATTCCATGTAGTCAACGCCTTCAACCTTTTTGAAGCATTGTGCGTAGTATTGCGCAGCACCACCAATAGCGTTCAAATAGACGCCGCCGTGCTCTTTCAATGCAGCTAGCGTTTTCGGTCCCATTCCGCCTTTACCGATGACAGCACGAATCCCGAATTTCTTGATAATATCGCCTTGGTAAGGCTCCTCGCGAATGCTCGTCGTCGGTCCCGCCGCTTTAACGTGCCATTCGCCAGCTTCATCCTTACTCATCACCGGTCCGCAATGATAAATCGCAGCCCCATTCAGATCAACCGGTGCATCATGATCCATCAAATATTTATGCAGCGCATCGCGTCCTGTGTGCATTGTTCCGTTAATGACAACGACATCACCGACTTTGAGACTGCGGATTTGCTCTTCTGATATTGGCGTTGTCAATACGATCTCACGACGCTCTTCTTTTGGCGTATTCTTAGCTTCTTCGCTGCTAGCTTCGAAAGCCTCTTGGAAAGAAACCTCAGTCCCTCTTGGATAGGACCAGCCATTGATTTCGCCAGTTTCCGCATTCAAGACCACGCCTTGACGACGGAATGCCCAACAGTTGTAAGCAACGGAAACGAAGAAGCTTGCTGGCAATCGGTTCATTACGCCAACTTTACAGCCAAGCAGTGTCACTTGACCGCCGAAGCCCATTGTTCCAATGCCAAGCGTATTGGCATGCTCCATGACGTACTCTTCCACCTTGCGCAGCTCCGGATTTGGATTCACATCGTCAACATGACGGAATAATTGATGCTTAGCTAGCTCGTACCCGCTTGTACGGTCGCCTCCAATGCCTACACCGATGAAACCGGCACTGCATCCTTGACCTTGCGCTTGGTATACCGCATGCATCACACATTTGCGAATGCCATCAAGATCACGTCCCGCTTTACCTACACCTTCAAGATCAGCAGGCAAGCTGTATTGAATATTTTTGTTCTCACAGCCGCCGCCTTTTAGAATCAACTTCACTTCGATATCGTCACGTTCCCATTGTTCGAAATGAACAACCGGCGTACCAGGCCCAAGATTATCTCCGCTGTTGGCACCTGTAAGGGAGTCTACGGAGTTTGTGCGAAGCTTACTAGCTTTGGTTGCATTAGCAACCGCTTCTAAGATTTGCTTCTTCATGATAATTTGGTTTGCCCCAACCGGACAGTGTATAATAAACGTTGGCATACCTGTATCCTGACAAATTGGGGATACATTGCATTCCGCCATATGGATGTTATCCGCAATGCGAGATAGAGATAACGCAGAACGCGTGCCTTTGTCCTCATTTTCCTGAGCGGCTTGTACCGCACGGCGCACATCACCGGGAAGGTTTGTGGAAGTTTCGACAATCAAATCGTAGACGCTTTGATAAAAATGCTGCATGACTAGGTCTGGCTCCTCTCTCAAATACACACATAATAATAATTACAAACTATTATAACATACCTCCCATGAAGAGTTCGACGGTTCTTGTGAGGAAAACAAGGAGATTCGCTGACATGTACAAAAGAATCGCTATTACGATTCTAGTTAGCCTGATTGGGCTCACCCTTTTGCTTACGCCGCTGCAGGCTAAGCGCTCCGGGGATATTTACTACCAGGACCAAGTGGCCGTTCTTATGTATCATCATGTTCATGAGAAGGACACCAGCTCAAGCACCATTACAAGCTCACTTTTTCAAAATCAGCTTCAATCGCTACTTAGCAAAGGCTATCATTTCATTTCCTTAGAAGAGTTTAAACAATTCATGGAGGGCGCTACCGTTCCATCCAATGCCGTGCTTGTTACGTTTGATGATGGCTATCAAAGCTTCTATACAGCGGCCTATCCGATTTTGAAAAGCTTGCGAATTCCCGCTGTGAACTTCGTGATTACCAATGACTTAGCGAATCCGTTGGGTTCCTACATCCCTTCCATGTCGAAGGAGCAAATCAGTGAAATGACGCAAGCCACGAACTTCATCGATATTGGCTGCCATACCAACAATCTTCACCACAAGCTTCCAAGTAATGAAGCAGCATTGGTAGGAAGATTGGATGCGGAGAACGATGATGCTTATAATCAGCGTATTTACAAAGACACTCAAGCTTGCATCGGCAAGCTCGCAGGTTTAACGGATGCGCCGCTCGACACGATGGCGTACCCATTCGGCATCACGTCGCCGGCGGCGACAGAGCAGATTGCGAAGGCGGGCATCCGCTACGCCTTCACGATTTCGCCAGAGATGGCGACGCGAAGCGCCGATCGCCTGTTGATCCCGCGGATCAACGCGGGCAGCCCCGGCATCTCGCCGGAGCTGCTGCACCGCTCGATCCAGCGCCGGGTCTTGGCGCAGCCGGGCAGCGCCCCGCTGCGCGTGGACGCGGCAGCTGCCGCAGCGCAGCTCGGCGGCAGCGCTGTCGTGGAAGGCGGAGCGCTTCGCCTCCACCTGGGGCAAGAGGCATTCACCCTGCAGGTGAATGCGGCTAAGGCGACGCGCGGGAACGCGCGCGTCGCGCTGCGGCAGCCCGTGCTGCGCGAGCACGGGCTGGTCACGATCGCGCTGGATGATCTTGGCGCGCTGATCGGGCAACCGCTCGTCTACACCCCGGCCACCGGCAAGGTGGCTGTGAGGGTGGCGCCGAGCGTCAAATAACAGATTAGAACATAGAGGAGTTAACCCGATGAATCATCACTTTTTCGCTTATTTATATCGGCTTAAATATATTGATCGCTGGAGTCTTATGTGGAACATGCGTAGAGAAAATGTAGCTGAGCATTCCTTCTATGTCTCGACGATTGCCCATATGTTATGCACCATAGCCAATGAAGTATATGGACGCAACGTCCCAACAGATCGCGTGGTATCCATTGCATTGTTCCACGACGCTTCGGAAGTACTAACGGGGGATATTCCCCAACCTGTGAAACATAACAATGAGCAAATACTGCGGAACTTCCGTGAGATCGAAGATGTCGCAGTTGAACGCCTTATTCAAACGATTCCACCTGAAATCAGCGGGATCTACCGCAACTTAATTCAAGATCCTGACCCTGAGCTCTACCGCTGGGTGAAAGCCGCCGACTTGCTCGAAGCATATATCAAATGCTTAACCGAACTCTCCACTGGCAACCGTGAATTCGTCGTCGCGAAGCAGCAGGTTCTGGAAAGTTTACAGAAAATGAACATGCCTGAAGTTGATTATTTCCTCGAGCATATGAGTGCATCGTTTGAGAAAACATTGGATGAAATCACTTTAGATGAATAGACGTGATAAAAAAGAGCATGCCATCATCCATGATGAGCATGCTCTTTCGAGTTCCTACAATTACGACAGCAGCTGCGGATTTGTCATAATCAGTACAGCTACGATTACAGCGATGGCTGCGATCCAGCTGAATGTTTTAACTTTGGCAGCATCAGAAGCTGTGCTTTTACCTGATTTGCTATTTGCAATCAGCTTTTTGATTCTTCCACCGATCATCCCTGTGATTGCTCCTACAATCAAAAGGAGAACAATCGAAGAGATCATCCATAACACGGACGGCTTCGGATCAACTTGACTGATCATCGCGCCACCAGTAAGGAAGGTTACAATGAGTGAAAATTGACCGATGCGATTGATTTTAGCTATCACACCGACAAAACTCTCTTGAGCAGCTCCAGACAAAGTTGCAGCTCGTCCCACTAAGAATGGGAACATGACATACGCGCCAAGCAATAATGCACTAACGACATGTAAAAAAATCATAACTGGATACATTTGGACAACCTCCGCAATTTTATGTATTGGTTTTATTAAGTATAACCGAACTGGAACAGTCACGACAAGAAAGCGATCCCCATGAATCCAGCTAATTCACTATTTCTACACATAACTGTGTCCATTTATATGCAAAACAACCCCACGAGCTCATCATAATAATGAGCCCGCAGGGTTGTTTTTACTTCCAATTGATCAAACAGATTGCCTGTCAACTTAATGTTTTAAGGCAGTGGCTCAGCTGGAACGTTAGCGATCGTAACGGCCTCTGTAAATTTGTTTGTCGTGTTCTGTCTCAATCGCATATTAGCAGAACCGGAGATGCTAGGATTAATTTGAATACTCACAATCTTCTCCGCATGCCCGCTTGCATCAGCTGTTAATGAGAAGCTCGTGCTGTAACCATAGCTGGTAGGCCATGTGCCATTACTATTTTGAACCTTAGCAACCTGGGTACCTGAACCATTATAAATGCCAATATTATAGCCAGTTGTTGTTGAATTTGCAGTTAAGCCATTTAGAATAATCTTTACTTGAAAAACGGCCTGATTAGGCAATTGCGCTTGATGGACAAAAGCAAACGGATCAGTCGTATTCGTAGCAGTACTATATCCGTAAGATCCTACCTTAAAGGTGGAAGGATCCCACCACTTATAACCAGCTGCTGGCGCTGCCCAAGGCTCAGCCTGCGGCTCTGTTGTATTAGCCGGCTGTTCCCATGAGTAGAGCGCAGTTGCTGAATCCAATGTAAGTCCTGGCACTTGCGTTAAACTTGTATAACTTTCTTTGGTTGCCAACCAGTTCACCATATTTACTAAAAGAGTAGAATCATTCTGCTCTTGGAATCCCGCGTACGTCGTTTTCGTACCGCCTGTCTCTTCCCTCTTATACTTTGGCGTCGCATCTTCGACTGGTGAGGAATCGCCAATGAATCCGGCTTTGCCTGCACTCACTTTGGAAACTGCGACAAAAGGACCTTCTGCTACACTTCCGCCATTGTAAACCCCTTGATCCACAGCACTAGCCCATTTGGTGGTCGTCGCTGGCAGGTAAACAATACCTTTAGCTTTGTTCGGGTCTGTGACCGCTAAAGTCGAGCCTGCATGCATAGCGACCGTGGAGACCCCACTCGTAATGTTAAAAGCCTGCGATGGGCTCACGATATTATTCGCTGTAATATCACCTAAGGCATTATAGCGGAACTTCACACCGAAATTGTCCGACAACCAATCAGAGCTTGCAACACCCTGCATCGCTGCTGAAGCTGCTTCTTCTGTACTCATACCCGATGCTGGATTCGTCCACGCCCCGCGGCGGAAGCCATTGAACACTTCCGAGGCGTCCCAACGATTTTTATTACGATCTGCATTGTAGTGATCACCAATGAAGAAGATACTACCGCCGCCTTGCACATACTGCAGCATGGCGCTTTGCTCCGATGTCTTGTATGGAATGTTAGCCTCACCAATAACGAACACATCATACGCTGATAAATCGGAGAGTGTAATTGCCGTACTCTTACGCAATTCTTTTACATAATAGCCTGCATTTCCTAATGCGTTAGCGAAATCAGAGAATCCGCCGTCAATCACCCAATCAGCTGCACCAGCCGTTTGACCGTGCGTATTGTCAAACAGCACCTTTTTGCCATTCGCCGCTGTTGGCGTTATCGATGGCGCGGGGTCATTCGGACCTTCGGCAAAAGCTTGTGGAACAATGCCTAACAATGATACGGATAATGCTGCGGTTAAACAGAGTTTTCTCCATTTTCTTGTTCTTAGCAAGCTTTCCTTCAACATCAAATCCCACCATCCTATGGATTTTTTAACCAATTCTATTGGCCTATACACATCGTAGCATAGGCAATTAGCTGGGAATAGTAGTTTGAAATCAATTTACAAAATTAACAAAAAATTGTGCATCGCGACAATAGGATGGACAAAAAAAGAACCAACCACCTATTCGCATAGGTAGTTGATCCTTCTTCGTAAAACTTATTAACCTGTTACAACTTTGATTACGTTGCGTACAGAGGTAGCTGTTTTGTCCAAAGCTGTTTTCTCTTCCTCAGTCAGCTCGATGTCGAGAATTTTCTCGATACCGTTAGCACCAAGTACAGTTAGAACGCCCATGAACAAGTTATCATAGCCATATTCGCCTTCAAGCAGAGCGATGGTTGGAATGATACGTTTTTTATCTTTAAGGATTGCTTCTGTCATTTGCACAAGGGAAGCCGCTGGTGCGTAGTATGCACTACCATTACCTAGTAGGTTAACGATTTCGCCGCCGCCAGTACGTGTACGTTGAACGATCGCTTCAATACGGTCAGCTGGGATCAGCTTCTCGATTGGCACGCCGCCAGCGTATGTGTAACGAACAAGTGGAACCATGTCATCGCCGTGTCCGCCGATAACAACCCCTTTCACATCCTCAACGGATACGTTCAACTCTTGGGAGATAAACGTCAGATAACGAGCTGTATCAAGCACACCGGATTGACCGATTACGCGGTTTTTTGGGAACCCAAGGGCTTGGTATGCTACGTAAGTCATTGCGTCAACAGGGTTACTTAAGATGATAACGATGGAATCAGGAGCTACTTCTCTCACGTTCTCACAGACGGATTTCACGATGCCTGCATTCGTGTTTACCAAATCGTCGCGGCTCATACCTGGTTTACGAGCGATACCTGCTGTAATGATAACGATATCGGAACCAGCAGCATCCGCATAGTTCGATGTACCTGTGATTTGAGCGTCATAACCTTGAACCGGACCTGCTTCGAGCATGTCGAGCGCTTTCCCTTTTGTAGGGTTTTCCAGTTGTGGGATGTCGAGAAGAACAACGTCACCAAGTTCTTTTTGAGCTAACATAAGAGCTGTTGTAGCCCCTGTGAAACCTGCCCCGACAACGGTAATTTTATTACGACGAATTGCCATTTGAGATGTACCTCCTAATAGTTTTTAGTAGATCAACATTTTCTCAAAAGAATTAAGCCATGTTTTTGATGATTTCGTTCGCGAACTCGGAACATTTGATTTCTTTCGCGCCTTCCATCAAACGAGCAAAGTCATAAGTTACGGTTTTGTTGTTGATGGAAGTTTCCAAGCCTTTGTAGATCAGCTGAGCCGCTTCCAACCATCCAAGGTGCTCAAGCAACATAACGCCGGATAGGATTACAGAACCTGGGTTAACTACGTCAAGACCAGCATATTTAGGAGCTGTACCATGTGTAGCTTCGAAGATCGCGTGACCCGTAATGTAGTTGATGTTTGCTCCAGGAGCGATACCGATACCGCCAACTTGTGCAGCAAGTGCATCAGACAGGTAGTCACCGTTCAAGTTCAATGTTGCGATTACGTCGAAATCCGTTGGACGTGTCAATACTTGTTGCAAAGCGATATCAGCAATTGCATCTTTTACGATGATTTTGCCAGCTGCTTCAGCGTCTTTTTGAGCTTTGTTGGCTGCTTCAGCGCCTTCTGCTTCTTTGATACGATCATATTGTGCCCATGTAAATGTTTTGTCCGCATATTCACGCTCAGCAAGCTCATAACCCCAGTTTTTGAACGCGCCTTCTGTGAACTTCATGATGTTACCTTTGTGTACCAAAGTTAGTGTCTTACGGCCATGTTTGATCGCGTACTCGATAGCAGCGCGGACCAAACGCTCCGTACCTTCGGAAGATACTGGCTTAACGCCGATTCCTGAAGTTTCTGGGAAGCGAATTTTGTTAACGCCCATTTCGTCTTGAAGGAATTTAATCACTTTCTTAACTTTGTCGGAACCAGCTTCCCACTCAATACCAGCATAGATATCTTCTGTATTTTCACGGAAAATAACCATGTCAACCAGCTCAGGACGTTTAACCGGTGAAGGAACGCCATTGAAGTAACGAACTGGACGGGAACATACGTAAAGATCTAATTCTTGACGAAGTGCAACGTTCAGCGAACGAATACCGCCGCCGATTGGCGTTGTAAGAGGTCCTTTGATGGACACGATGTATTCGCGCATAGCTGTTAATGTATCGTTAGGCAGCCAGTTGTTGTATTTGTTAAAAGCTTTCTCGCCGGCAAAAACTTCGTACCAAGCGATTTTTTTCTCGCCTTTGTATGCTTTCTCAACTGCAGCATCCAGAACGCGTACGGAAGCAGCCCAGATATCAGGGCCTGTACCGTCACCTTCGATGTAAGGGATGATTGGGTTGTTAGGTACTTGCAGAACACCATTCTCGATTGTGATTTTTTGACCTTCTTTTGGTAGTTCGTAGGATTCGAATTGTGGCATGATATAGTTCCTCCTAAAATTTATATAGATTAGTTTATCGAAAAAGTTTCTGTGGCGCATTACGTTGCGTGCTTTTGGCAATGCCTTCCGACCGCTGTTATCACCCTGTCCAATTTGAATTAATTTTATGGAATGGACACGGTTCTAAAGGCGGGCACTACGTTTCTCCAGGCACTGCCAAGCACTCCACTTAGCTACATAACTGCTGCGAGAAACCTCCTAAGAAATTTAACTCGTCACCGTAGTAGTGAGGGTAGACACACAAAAAGTGACGGGAGTCGCGGTACTCCCCCGGGGTAAGCCGAGGACGGGTACCGAACTTCCCGCACATGGAGTTAAAGTGACAATTAGCGTGCGCTAATTGGAATGTATTTTTGGTTAACTGGACCCGTGTACTCAGCGCGAGGGCGGATCAGACGGTTGTTTTCGTACTGCTCCAAGATGTGGGCAGCCCAACCGGATGTACGGCTGATCGCGAAGATCGGCGTGAACAGGTCGCGTGGGATTTCCAACGTTGTATAAACGGAAGCGGAGTAGAAATCAACGTTTGGTTTCAAACCTTTGAGGCTGGTAACCAATTCGTCTGCTTTAATGGACATTTCGTACCATTTCAGATTGCCTGTTAATTTACCAAGCTCGTAGGACATTTTTTGCAAGTGCTTCGCACGTGGATCTCCGTTTTTGTAAACACGGTGTCCAAAGCCCATGATTTTGTCTTTACGCTCTAATTTATCGTTGATGTAAGGAACTACGTTCTCAACTGTACCGATTTCTTCGAGCATCGCCATAACAGCTTCGTTCGCACCACCGTGAAGAGGTCCTTTGAGCGTGCCGATCGCTGAAGTAATACCGGAGTAGATGTCTGTCAAAGTTGCAACAGTAACGCGTGCAGCGAATGTAGAAGCATTTAGCTCATGGTCAGCGTGTAAAACTAGTGCTTTGTCCAAAGCTTCAATCGCGATTTTATCCGGTTCGTTACCTGTTAGTTGGTACAAGAAGTTAGCAGCAACAGAAGCATATCCTGGGGAAGCTAAAGGTTCTTTACCTTCACGGATACGAGCGAAAGCTGCGATGATGCCTGGAATTTGTGCTTGCAGCTTGATCGCTTTACGCACATTGGATTCAGGGCTCAAATCGTTCGCTTCTTCATCATACAGAGCAAGAGCCGATACTGCCGTACGAAGCGCAGCCATGGAATTAACATCTTTCGGGAATGCTTTAATCTGGTTGATAACCGCATCAGGCACCTTGCTGTAAGCGTTCAGGTCGCTTTGCAGTTTCTCAAGCTCAGTTTGCGTCGGTAATTTACCGAACCATAGCAAATAAATAACTTCTTCAAATGTCGCATTTTCTGCGAGGTCATCAATATCAATCCCGCGATACGTTAGCACACCATCTACAATGGAGCTGATCGACGAGGTCGTGGCTACAATTCCTTCTAAACCTTTGGTTGCAGACATGGGAATCTCTCCTTAGCTACTCTATTAGCAAAAAATTGCTTTTTTCCTAACTTAATAATAAAGTATTTTGTTTAATAAGTGAACAAAAGCAGACATAAAACTTCATTATCACTATCATAAGAAATCTTTTTGGCGGAAATCGTACTGTCTTTTGGAGCTATCTCTCCCAAACACACGATACAAGTTTTTGTTAATTTCACCGAATTATGCACCCTTGCAGGAAAAGTTTGTCGAGTCGTGCCCATATTGATACAATGTAGGCAAAGTAACAGTGATTTTTCTCTGAAAAGGAGCAAATACATGAGCAGCGGCACAAGTATCGGCATCATTGATATCGGATCCAATTCGATTCGACTTGTTATCTACGAAATTAATGCCAACGGGGCATACCGTGTGGTCAGTGAGCATAAGGATTCGGCTCGACTCAGCGAACGCATCGGATCCGATGGCATTTTACATAGCAAAGACATTATTTCTATTGTCCCCATTCTATCTCACTACGCTCTGCTATGCAAAGTTCATGAGGTTCAGACGATAAGGGCCGTTGCAACGGCAGCCATTCGCAACGCGGCCAATTCGGCTGAAATTGTGCGAATTCTCCAAGAACAGAGCGGACTTCACATTGAAGTTCTCAGTGGTACCGAGGAAGCTCGTTATGGTTACTTAGGCGTTATCAATTCCATAGATATTCGGGACGGCTTGATCATTGATATCGGCGGAGGGAGCACGGAAGTCACATTGTTTCGAAACCGGAAATTGCTGCACAGCGTTTCCTTCCCTTTCGGTGCGGTGAACACAACACGCCAATTTATGAAAAATGGGAATCTGACCGAGCAGGAATTGGGCGATATTCGTCGGATGGTAGAAGATGCGATCTTAGCTCATCCTTGGATTGCCGGTTCTCCCAATCTGCCTATGATTGGTCTAGGCGGAACGATTCGAACCCTTGGGAAAATAAGCCAAAAACGCAACAAATACTCGCTTCAGCTTGCCCATAATTACACGCTGAAATCTGGGGAGCTGCGTGATTTCCTTCTATTGTTATCCTCTATGCCATTGGAAAAACGAAAAAAAATTGATGGTCTCTCCAAAGAGCGTGCAGATATTATAGTTCCAGGACTGATCATTATGGACACCATATTCGAAGCAGCTGGTTCATCAGTATGCATGATCAGCGGATCAGGACTTCGTGATGGCCTTTTCTATGAAACGTTCGATCCTGAGCACCCCATTAAGGAAGATGTTCTTGAAGCAAGTATCCATAATTTGCTGTTGCTCCATCCGAACGCCGCTGTAAAGCATGTTTCTCACGTAGATAAATTCGCTATGCAGCTTTATCATACGATTACGGTACCGCCTGAATCGGAAGATCGAAGCCAAAAATATTTGCATACAGCTGCCCTCTTGCATCGTGTTGGAGCGAGTGTTCATTATTATCAATACCTCAAACATACGCAATACATGATGACAGGGGCTCATATCGACGGTCTCAGTCATCGAGAAATTGTGATTTGTTCTTTCATTGCTACTTACAAAACAAAAAGCCGGACCCAACAACAAGTCCTTGCTTACAAGGACCTTTTGCTGGAATCCGACGCGGCATTAATTGTTAAGTTAGGCACGCTGCTTAAATTAGCAATGGCTTTGGATCAAAGTGAGACACAGCCTGTTCAAGAACTGCAATCAACGAAAACCGATTCGACCTTAACTCTCAAGCTGTTATGTATCCACAACCCTATTATGGAGCTAAAGGAACTCGCAGCTATCAGCAAGGATTTCGAAAAAATCTGGGGACTGAAGCTTAAGACTCAAGCCGGAGTTTTTTCCAAGAAGTAATTTTCATCGCCTCGAACTGGCTCCGATAAGGGGTCAGTTCATTTTTTATGCGACTGTACATGCCATTGGGCATCAGTTCTCTTGCTTTGACATTATCATGCAGAGTGACATTCAGTATTTGAATCATCATTTTCTTCATTTCCTGATCAAGAACCGGACACATTAGCTCAATACGACGCGTCAAATTACGTGTCATCCAGTCAGCCGAAGATAAATATACATCAACGAGTCCGCCATTTTCGAAATAATAAATGCGGGAATGCTCTAAGAAACGATCCACGATACTCCGAACCGTAATATTCTCGCTAATCCCAGGGACCCCAGGACGCAAGCAGCATACGCCGCGAATAATCAATTCAATCTTGACGCCTGCTTGCGACGCCGCATACAAGGCATCTACCATCTCTTGATTGGATAATGAATTCATTTTCGCAATAATTCGGGCTGGTCTGCCCGCTCTTGCGTGCGCCGCTTCACGTTCAATAAGCTCGAATAGCTTATCCTTCAAATCCGTAGGAGCCACAGCGAAAGATTGCCAATCATGAGGCGCGGAGTAGCCAGTAATTTCATTGAAAAGTGCAGAGGCATCCTCTCCAATTACACTGTTTGAAGTGAATAGCCCTACGTCTGTGTAAAGGCGGGCTGTGCTATCGTTATAGTTCCCCGTTCCCACATGCACGTATCGGCGGAGCGTCTGCTCTTCCTGTCTAACAACGAGTGTGATCTTGGCATGCGTCTTGAGCCCAACAAGCCCATAAACCACATGACAGCCTGACTTTTCAAGCATTCTTGCCCAGGCAATATTGCGTTCTTCGTCAAATCTAGCTTTCAACTCAACAACTACTGTGACCTGTTTCCCAGACTCTGCGGCTCTGGCTAACGCTTGAATAATCGGCGAGTTTCCGCTCGCTCTATACAGTGTCATTTTGATTGCGAGCACTTTCGGATCATAGGCGGCATGGATGATGAAGTCGGTTACAGCGTCGAACGTTTCATAGGGATGATGTACCAAGACATCCTTTTGTTTAAGTACCTCGAAGAAGTCGTTCGTATCCTCAAATTCTATCGGGTATTTAGCAGCTACACGCGGATAGCGAAGATTTTCATAGCCACTCAGCGTACCGGCAAGCTTCATGAAATAAGTGATGTCCAGCGGACCGTCGATTTCAAAAATTTGTTCTTCAATCTCGAATTCATCCTGAAGTTGTGCAAGCGCATATGGATGAATGCCCTCTTGTACTTCAAGTCGAACAGGAGCGCCCCAGCGTCTGCGTCTAAGCTCCTTCTCGATCTCCTCAAGCAGATCTTCCGCCCCTTCTTCATTGAGCGTTAAATCGGCGTTCCGAGTCACCCTGAACCCATGTACGGAAATCGGTATGTATCCACTGAAAAGCGATTCTATATGATGCTCGATCAATTCTTCAAGAAGAATAAATTCTGTTTTTTTACTATTTGGCCGTGTTGGCACGGAAATATAACGGGATAAATTGCTCGGAACTTGAATGATGGCAAAATAAGGCTCTTCATCCGGATCATCCCCTTCCCGCACAAGCAAGACGGCTAAATAGACGGATTGATTATGAACAAGTGGAAATGGACGACTTTGATCCACGGCCATCGGCGTTAATACGGGAAAAATAATATCATGATAATAAGCATCCATGGCTTTTTTCTGTGTCGTATTCAAATCTTCATATTCCGTAAATACAATGCCTTCTTTGGTTAGCAGTCTCGTTACTTCACGATACGTTTTGTACTGTTCGGTGACCATTTTGGCTGTGCGCTTCATAATTCGTTTAATAAGGCCGGCAGGCGTGTAGCCTGTGAAGTCTTTCTTGGTATAACCAGCTTTGATCTGATCCTTCAGTCCTGCGACACGAACACTCATGAACTCATCGAGATTACTGGATACGATTGATAGAAATTTCACACGCTCAAGCAAGGGAGTGCTCGCATCTTGAGCTTCCTCCAGAACACGCCAATTGAACTCGATCCAGCTTAAGTCCCGGTTCAAGTACTTGGTTGAAATTTCTTTGACTTCCTTGACTTCTTTGAGCTCCTTAACTTCCTTTAAATCTGGTTCGCGCGCAATACTCATAAAGCCTCCACTTATGTTTTCTTATGTTTTCTAATATGTGCCAATGATAACTTCATTGTACTATGCGTGCTTTACACCGACAATGCAAAATCCCCTGTTTTAATATATGAAGATTTTGTAAAGGTAATGTTATTTCCGTATTTATCCAAGATCATGTTACAATGAAATGACTTGAAACAAGGAGAGAAAAAACCATGGGGATCCTGAATCCACGTTTAGTTCACCAGATTTTCAGGGGCATTTGGGTGGCACTAATTATTGTTTTAATCGGACTCGCTTTCTTTTATATAATCCCACTGATTTACCCATTTATTTTCGGCTGGATTCTAGCTCTTATGCTAAATCCTCTCGTAAACTTCTTCCAATTTAAGCTGAAATTTCCGCGCTGGCTCGCCGTGACCTTATCCATGTTGTTATTTCTGGGTGCCATGGTTACGGCCATAACCTTGCTTGTTGCGAATATAGTCGTTGAATTAGGTTCACTTGCGGATACCTTGCAGATTCAGATTAACCTGTGGGTCGAACAATTCAATGTTTTCATTAATTCCATTGCTTTTCAAGATTGGATTGAACGTATAAATCAGTTTTTTGAAAATAACCCGAAATACCAAGAAACGGTCAACAACAATTTATCTTCAACAGCAGGCTCCATTGCAGACGTTAGTAAGTTCATCATAGGCTATGTATTTGATACTTTGAAAAGACTTCTAACTTCTTTGCCGAATATCGCAACCATCACCATCATTGTTATGCTGGCCACCTTTTTCATTAGTAAAGATTGGTATCAGCTTATCAAACGGTATAAAGGGATCTTCTCCGACATGATTGTGAAAACCACTCAATTGATCCGGAACGATTTGCAAAAAGCACTGTTCGGCTACATACGCGCCCAACTGATTCTTGTTTCACTAACCGCTCTTGTGGTTATCATTGGCTTGCTGGTATTGCGTGTCAACTATGCCATAACCATCGGTTTATTAACAGGCTTAGCAGACCTGATGCCTTATTTGGGGACAGGTGCGGTCATGGTACCTTGGATTTTGTATGTTTTCTTTGCGCAAGGAGATTATTTTCTTGGAATTGGCCTAAGCGTACTATACGGCGTCATCGTAATTGCCAGACAGATTATGGAACCTAAAGTGCTCGCCTCCTCAGTCGGATTAGACCCTCTGGCTACGCTAATCGCCATGTTCGTTGGATTGAAACTATTCGGACTCCTCGGGCTCATTGTTGGTCCTGTGACTCTCATTCTGGTTGCCGCGTTCTATCGTGCAAAAATCTTTCATGATATAGCAACTTACATACAAAAAGGCTCGGTTCCTCCCACATAAGCGGGTGACCGAGCCTTTGTTCTTTATCTACGTTTTATGATATTGATTCCGCCTTTGCCGATTTGCTTTCGAATCAATGCAAGCAGCATCACTTTGAAGATCGGTCTCGTGTAAGGCAAAACAAGTAGAAATCCGAAAATATCCGTGATGAATCCAGGCAAAATTAATAAAATGCCTCCAATGAAAATACAGATTCCATCTAACAAATGCTGTGTAGGCAATTGGCCTTGAGACCACTCAAACTTGGCATATTCCAACACTTTGCGTCCTTCCCGCTTGGCGAAATAGGCACCTAAAAAGCCGCTTATTATAATAAGCGCGAATGTTGACCAGCCGCCTATAAAATGCCCCAGTGCAATGAGAATCGTAATTTCTATAGCAGGTACTAGAATAAGTATGGCAAGTATAATGCGAAACATAAACTCAGCCCCTTTTAAGAATACTTAGCTAACAGCTGCCATAATTCTGGCGCTTCCTTTTCTATACGTATCGGCTTCCAAGAAGGATTCACCCAAACGTGATGTGTTTGTCCCATAACAAGTAATTCCTCAGAAGGTTGTGCAGCAGAATCTGCGGTTAGAGCCGTCATTTCCTCCGAAACTTTACGGATTTCATAGGCAAAATGGAGCCGAACGCTGCTCATGTCAATCACTCGCGTGTTCACACATACCAAATCATCGTAACGAGCAGGCTTCTTGAACTTAATCTCCGCTTCAACAAGCGGCAGCAATAGTCCCTTCTCCTCAATTCGCCGGTATGGGTAACCAAGCTCCCTGATAAATTCAGTCCGCCCAATCTCGAACCACGTCAAATAGTTGGCATGGTACACAACCCCCATTTGATCCGTTTCTTCATATCTCACACGAAACTGATGCTGATGCCAGCGCTCCTGAGTCATGATGATGTACGCCTCCAGTAACTAAGTCTTAGGACAATTATAGCACAGCTAGGACTAGGGATGGGTAATGTGGGGAGTGCTGGGGGAGTGATTCGGGGTGCTGGGAGTGATTCGGGGTGCTGGAAAGTGCTGCGGAGTGCTGAAAAGTGCTGCGGAGTGCTGGAAAGTGCTGCGGAGTGCTGAAAAGTGCTTCGGAGTGCTGAAAAGTGCTTCGGAATGCTGGGGAGTGATACGTAGCTTTGAATGTGTACTCAGCTTGGAAGGAATACCCAAGTCTTATCAGATGGGGTCTATGCAGTTGGTTAGCGCGGATGCTAGGTCCCGCATTCTTTCTTTTTGATCTCTTAGCGATGATTTGTTCGGTACATTAGCAATATTCCTGACGCTTAGGGGAACCCAGATACCTTATTTCGCTGAATTCAGCCTATTAAAGGGATGAAGCGGAACTACGTGACGCTATTTCAGTAAAATTGAGTCTTTTCCCCTTCATTTCGAGTAAATAGCGTCAGTACGTTCCGTTCATCGTCTGAAAATGAGAATTTACAGTAAATAAGGTACTCTCGTTCCGTTTGAGGCGGACTAGAGTTCGAATGTTAGGTATTAATGCGTAAGCTACCGTAGTTAGAAAATAAAAAAGAGTGAAGCCGAGACTAATCTCGCTTCACTCTTAGTTATACTTACAGAACGCTCGCTTGACCAGAGTAGATAACGCCAACTTCTGGATAGATCGATACTTCTGTGCCGTCTTTGATTAATTCCACTGCGTTCTCAACGCCTACAATAACCGGAATACCAAGGCTTAAAGCAACAACTGCCGCATGGGACGTGATTCCGCCAACTTCGGTAATTAACGCGGAAGCTCTTTGTACAGCTGGCATATATTCTTTGTCCGTTGATACCGTTACAAGTACAGCACCGTCTACCATTTTCGCATTCGCTTCTTCTGGTGTACGAGCCGTTACAACGATCCCCGTTGCTGTTTGCATGCCGATCCCCGTACCTTTGGCAATCATCTCACCCACGTGATGAACTTTGATCAAGTTCGTTGTTCCGGAGCGTCCAACAGGTACACCTGCCGTAATGACAACGATATCTCCAAGAGACACGATACCTGTTTTGATGCTGCTCTCTACCGCAAGGTTGAACAGCTCGTCCGTCGTTTTCGCTTGCACGCCCATCACCGGAATAACACCCCAAACGAGGGATAAGCGGCGAATGACTTGCTCGCTAGGCGTAACTGCGATGATTGGTGATTTCGGACGGTATTTGGATACCATCCTAGCTGTATATCCACTTTCCGTAGCTGTTAAAATCGCCTTCGCACCCAACTCCAAAGCTGAGTTTGCTACCGCTTGTGAAATTGCTTCGGTTACAGTAACTTGCTGCGCTTGCGCTTGACGAAGGAAAATTTCTTTATATTCCAAAGCTGCTTCCGCACGCTCAGCGATCCGAGCCATCGTTTGTACGGACTCGACTGGATATTTACCTGCTGCTGTTTCACCGGACAACATCACAGCATCTGTTCCGTCGAACACCGCATTAGCTACGTCACTTGCTTCTGCACGCGTTGGGCGCGGGTTACGCTGCATGGAGTCGAGCATCATCGTCGCCGTAATAACCGGCTTACCTACGATGTTACATTTTTTGATCATCTGTTTTTGGACAACCGGAACATCTTCAGCTGGAATTTCAACGCCAAGATCCCCACGAGCAACCATCAATCCATCGGATACTTCAAGGATTTCGTCTAAGTTGTCAACGCCCTCTTGGTTTTCGATTTTACTAATGATTTGGATGTGTGAAGCATTGTGTCTTTCCAACAATTCACGAATTTCCATAACGTCACTTGCTTTACGTACGAAAGATGCCGCGATGAAATCTACGCCTTGCTCGATACCGAAGACGATATCATTCGCATCCTTCTCCGTGATTCCTGGAAGACTGATTTTCACACCTGGCACGTTAACGCCTTTTTTACTTTTAATCGTTCCACCATTGACAATGCGGCATTCGATTTCTGTTCCACGAATATCAACAACTGAAAGACCAATTAGACCATCATCGATTAGAATCGTAGATCCAACAGCAACGTCACGCGGCAGATTCGAATAGGTAACTGAGATCCGATCTGCATCGCCCAAGATTTCTTCTGTTGTCAAAATGATGTGCTTGTCCTGAACAAGCTCAATCGGTTCTTCTTTCAATTTTCCCGTACGAATTTCCGGTCCTTTGGTATCAAGCAAAATAGCTGCTACTTTGCCTGTCTCAGCGGATGCAGCGCGAAGGTTGCGGATACGTGCGCCGTGCTCCTCAAAATCTCCGTGGGAGAAGTTAAGACGGGCAACATTCATTCCCGCTTCTAGAAGCTTTTTCAAATTCTCTTGTGATTCGCTTGCAGGTCCGATGGTACAGACAATTTTCGTTTTACGCATGGTTTCCCTCCTGAGTGAATGTGAACCGGCCGATCTCTCTAAATTTGCGGTAGCGGTCCTCGAGCAGCTCCTGTTCGTCCATACTTAGCAAATGCTGAAGCTGTTCCCAGATAGCTGTTTTGATCAATTCTGCTTGTGCGGCTAAATCCCGGTGTGCGCCACCTTTGGGTTCTGGAATAATACCGTCGATCACCTTAAGATCCAAGATATGATCCGCAGTAATTTTCATTGCTTCTGCCGCGTGTAAAGCTTTGGAAGCATCTTTATATAAGATGGAAGCCGCGCCTTCGGGACTAATAACCGAATAGATAGCATTCTCCAACATTAATACCTTGTTACCTACACCTAACGCTAGTGCGCCACCACTGCCACCTTCGCCAATAACAATACAGATGATCGGCACACGAAAAGAGGCCATTTCCAGTAAATTTCTGGCAATCGCTTCTCCTTGGCCGCGCTCTTCTGCAGCATTCCCAGGGAATGCCCCTTTGGTATCAATAAATGTCACAATAGGACGTTTGAACTTGTTCGCTTGACGCATCATTCGCAGCGCTTTACGGAACCCTTCCGGATGCGGACAACCGAAGTTACGAGCAATATTGTCCTTCGTGTCTTTCCCTTTTTGATGACCGACAACCGTAACCGGAATGCCGTTCAGCTTGGCTAATCCACCTACAATCGCAAGGTCATCCCCATATAGGCGATCTCCATGAAACTCTATGAAATCCGTAAAAATGGTTCCAATATAATCAATGGTTGTTGGCCTTTGCGGATGACGAGCCAACTGCATTTTCTCTGCAGAAGACATATTCGCATAAAGCTCATTCTCAAGTTCAACATATCTTTCTTCCAAACGGCGAATTTCCTCTGAAAAGTCAATTTTCTTCTCCGCGCCAAATGTGCGCAGTTCCGCAATCTTCTTCTTTAGTTCCGCCAGCGGCTGTTCAAACGGCATTTCACCCGCCATAAGTCGCCTCCCCCTTCACTCCGTGCATGTCTAACAGCTTGATTAACGTTGGACGTATATCCTTACGGCTCACGACCTTGTCGAGCTGACCATGCTCGAGATTGAATTCAGATGTCTGGAAATTGTCCGGCAGCTTCTGCTTAATCGTTTGTTCAATAACACGACGGCCTGTAAATCCAAATGGGGCAGCCGGTTCAGCAATAATAATATCGCCTAACATCGCAAAACTCGCAGATACACCGCCGAAAGTCGGATCTGTAATAATAGAAATAAACAATCCGCCTTCCTCGTTCAGCTTGGACAAAGCCGCGCTTGTCTTCGCCATTTGCATCAAGCTGAGAATGCTTTCTTGCATACGAGCTCCACCTGATGTGGAATAAATGATAATTGGCACTTTCTTATGAGTTGCAGCTTCGATCGCTCTTGTTATTTTCTCACCAACAACGGAGCCTAGTGATCCACCCATGAAGTCAAAACTCATAGCCGCAACAATAACCGGATAGCCGCCAATCGTACCTTCCCCGGTCATAATTGCATCTTGTAATTTCGTTGTGCTCTTCGCTTTATCCAATTTCTCTACGTAATCAGGGAACTCCAAAGGATCCTCAGAGATCATATCTGCGTCGTATTCCAAAATCTGACCTTCATCGAGTGTTATCTGGAGACGTTCTAACGCGCTTAAACGATAATGATAGCCACAAGCTGTACAGACTTTTAAATTTTTCTCAAGCTCTTTGCTTGTTTGGATCGTACCGCATTTCGGGCATTTATTCATTAAACCTTCGGGAATATCCCGTTTTGTTTTCTCGGAAGGAATCGTTGCATACTTACGCTTTTGAAATAAATCCTTTAGCACATTTCCACCTCTACTTGGCTATTATCTTGAACTTCTGACAAGCCACGTTACTTACTTCTACTTTTCATTATCTATGTAAAATAGAATTGAGCACTTCCTGTACTTCCTCTACTTCGCCTGCGGGTACGACGATTTCGAATTGATTTTTGGATAAAGAGATACCCCGAACTTGTACGAGAAATCCTTCTTCCGTCAGCCTCTGTTTAATCCGCTCTGCAATCTTCGCGGTAGGAGCTATGTATATCACCGTCCACATGAAAAAAAAACCTCCTATGACGTGCAACTACATGGATTAGGGCAAGTTAGCAACGATGATAATTAACATCCTACATAAGCATAGGCGCACACAATGGAATAATGATATCATAATTTCTCTTTTTCCCGCAACAGAGCACGTTCATGAAAAAAAGTGAAGTCTGAACTATTTGAGCTAGTCCAGACGTAATTTACTGCTATAATCAGGCGCATGCTCATTCTGATGAGCGATTCTGGCAGAAGCGGCAGCTGCCAAACCACAGATCAAATCATCCAGAAAAACATGCACAGAACTTTTATCATCATTTAATGTACGGATAATACCCATTTTTTCCTTATCTAAATAGCCAAAGCTAGTTAAGCCAATCATCCCATATACATGAACAATGCCTAGGGCCAGAGTTTCATCAACACCGAACAGGGGTTCATCCGCTTCAAGAATCGATTGCAAAGGCTCGGGCAACAGCTTTTTCTCTGCCAATTCATCAAGAGCAATGCCTGTATATAGCGTATACTGTACTTCCCGTTTGGCGAGAACAGCCAGCACACTCTCGATACAATCTTCTTGCGATAGTTGATCATTATAAGGCTTTTGCAGCTTGAACACAATTTCAGAGATTTGCTCTACCGTTACACCACGTCTTTGCAGCAACTGGACCATATGTTGTTCGGTCATAAGTCTCCTCCTAATATAGGGATCTTTGAGTGTAGCTCAAAGTCTCTCAGCTATGTATTAAGCCCCTGAAATGCCGGGTTCCTATTCATATGCGGAGGATGCCGTCTTTATTTCACTCTGACCGAATCTTTACCCATGATGGTCTCAATCATACGGAACAAATCCTTCGAAGGATCGACCAAATATTGGTCGCTTAGGGCCAAGAGTTTGTTGCTGCTTTCGTAGAAAAGCGCAACCGCGAGCTGGCCCTTATGCAGCTTCAGCAGCGCCTTCAGCTGCAAAAGCTTATCCGGCTGCTCACAGTCAGCCGAGATCTTGACGAACACCCGCTGCGCCTTCGGCTCCGCAGCGTTCGTGCGCGCCGGCTGCGCCGCAGCGCGGGACTCCTGGCGGCCCGCCGCAGGGGCCGCCTGGGTAACAGCGGCGGCGCTGCGTGCGCCGCCTGAGTTGGCAGCCGCGCGCGCGGGCCGATCGCTGACTGCGTCAGCTGATCGCCTGTGCGCCCCTGGCTGCCGGCGAAGCCGCTGGACGCCTGCAGGGTCGTCCAGCGCGACAAGCTGCTCCGCGAGCAGCTTGGGCGGGTCCTCGTCCTGAAGCTGCAGCTTCGCCCGGACAAGGACGAGCCTGCCCTTCTGCACGAGCGGAGCCGCATTCTTCCAGGTCTCGGGGAACAGCACCACCTCGACCTTATCGATGCGATCCTCCAGCTCCATGAACGCCATCGGCTGCCCTTTCTTCGTGACGATCGTCTTATTCGAGAGGATCATTCCCGCTACAAGAACCTCGCTGTTATCTGGCAGCTCGGCTAGCTGATGAAGCATCGCTGCTTCCATCTCACCCAGCTGCTCACCATAGGCATCAAGCGGATGTCCAGAGATATACATGCCTAGAAGCTCCTTCTCGAGCTCCAATTGTTTGCTCTGCGGCATTGGAGGTATGTTAGGAACTTCCACCTCCCAGTTTGGTTCTTCAACGAAGCCGAAGAGGTGAAGCTGCAGATCATCCCGTTCCTTGCGCCATTTGGTAGCGGAGGCGATGGTTTCATCGAGAATAGCCATCAATTGAGCGCGATGCCCGCCAAGCGTATCGAAGGCTCCTCCTTGAATGAGTGATTCAATCACTCGCTTATTACATACGCGCAAATCAACACGTCGGCAGAAATCAAGCAAGCTTTCAAATTGTAATTTTTTCCGCTCATGAAGAATAGCATCAATTGCTTGAGTGCCTACATTTTTGATAGCAGCAAGTCCGAAACGGATCGCCCCGGCTGCTGGGTCCGGTGTAAACACCGTTCCGCTGCCATTGACATCTGGTGGCAGCACAGCCAATTTCACCCGCCGGCATTCATCCACATATTCGGCTACCTTTCGATGGTTTCCCATGACAGCCGTCAACATCGAGGCCATAAAATAAATCGGATAGTGCGCTTTTAAATAAGCCGTTTGGAAGGCCAGGACGCCATATGCTGTTGCATGCGCACGCGGGAAACCATAGTCAGCAAAGCGTACGATCATATCATACACATGATTAGCCTCATCGGCGTTAAAACCTTGACGCAAGCTGCCCGAAACGAAATGTGCCCGTTCTTCATCCAGCACTTCCCGCTTCTTCTTGGACACTGCTCGTCTTAACAAATCTGCTTCACCTAAGCTGAAACCTGCCATTAATGAGGCAATTTGCATAATTTGCTCTTGGTAGACGATAATGCCGTACGTATCCCGAAGGATAGGTTCTAACGTGGGGTGCGGATAAATGACCTCCACCTGCCCGTGCTTCCCATAAATGTACTTAGGTATAAACTCCATCGGACCTGGACGGTACAAGGCCACAACGGAAATAATATCTTCAAAAACAGAGGGCTTCAAATCCTTCAACACTTTGCGCACACCAGAAGACTCCAGTTGGAAGACGCCCGTCGTTTCTCCCTTGCTAAGCATACCGTAGGTCACGGCATCCTCATCCATGTCCAGCGTATCAAAGTTGAGGTGCACATTTTCCATCTGTGCAATCCAATCAACCGTTCGTTCAATAATAGACAGCGTCCGCAAGCCGAGAAAATCCATTTTCAACAGACCAATGGCCTCCAAATGCTCCATCGTATACTGAGTAAGAGCTGTCTGAGCTGTGCCTTCCTGGAGAGGGACATATTGAGTTAACGGTTCTCTGGAAATGACAACCCCTGCAGCATGCGTTGAAGCATGTCGCGGCATTCCTTCTACACGCATCGCCATGTCAAGCAATTCTGCTGTCTTTGGCTGTCTTGCGACAAGCCCCTTTAAATCAGAGCTAACCTGCAGTGCTTCCGATAAGGTCATACCTAGTTGATTCGGAATCGCCTTGGCAGCGCGGTCAACATCGCCATAGGGCACATTTAATACACGTCCTACGTCCCTAACCGCGGCTTTAGCCGCCATCGTTCCGAAGGTAATAATTTGCGCGACATGCTCGTGCCCGTATTTGGCAACTACGTAGTCAATGACTTCATCCCGGCGTTCATCGCTAAAATCGATATCTATATCCGGCATCGTAATCCGCTCTGGGTTAAGAAAACGTTCAAACAAGAGCTTATATTTTAGTGGATCCACATTCGTAATTCGCAGTACATAAGCTACTAGACTTCCAGCAGAAGATCCCCTGCCCGGTCCGGTCATGATATTCTTTTCGTGCGCAAAACGAATAAAATCCCATACGATCAAGAAGTAATCGGAAAAACCCATTTTCTCAATGACACTGAGCTCATAAGCTAGACGTTCTTCTGCTTGTTTCTTCAGCGGTGAATCCGTTGTATGCCACTCCGATTTAGCAGAATAACGCTGCTCAAGCCCCTGTACACAGAGCTCTCGTAAATATTCTCCAGCAGTGAGGTGCTCTGGAATCGGACGAAAGCTTGGCAAAATTGATTTGCCGAACACAAGTTCGAGTTCACAACGTGAAGCTACAACGCTCGTATTCGTAAGCGCTTCGGGGACATGGACGAATAAACGTCTCATCTCCTCTTCGCTTTTCAAATACATCTGACTCGTCCCCATCTTAAGCCGATCGTTGTCCTCCACCGTCTTGCCTGTTCCAATACAGATGAGAATGTCCTGCATCACATGATCCGGTTCTGTCACGTAGTGCACATCATTCGTCGCAATTAACGGGATTCCAGTTTCTTTGCTCAGCTCGATCATTGAGACCATCACTTTTTTCTGCTCAATCATCCCATGATCTTGAATTTCCAGAAAGAAATCATCGCCGAAAATATCACGATAGCGCTCAGCCGCTTGTTTAGCCTCATCGTGACGATTGTGAAGCAAATGCTGAGAAACCTCGCTGCCTAAACAAGAGCTCAAACAAATAAGACCCTCAGAATGCTTGGCTAAATGTTCCAAATCGATACGCGGCTTATAGTGAAAGCCCTGTAAATGTCCGATTGAACAGAGCTTCATTAAATTTTGATAGCCTTGAAAATTTTTGGCAAGCAGGATGAGATGATAGATCGGCTGTTCCTGCCTAGTCCCTTTATCGCGAATAGATCCCGCTGTGAAATAAACCTCACAACCAATAATTGGCTTAATGCCTCGCTGTTTGCAAGCTTTATAGAAGGCAATGGCCCCGTACATGACACCGTGATCCGTCAATGCCAAAGAGGTCATGCCAAGATCAGCCGCTCGGGAAACAAGCTCCTCCATACGTGCCGCACCGTCTAATAAACTGTATTCACTATGAACATGCAAGTGTACGAACGAACTCATCAGCATGTCCTCCCTTCTTTCATTTTATTCCTTATATTTTATCATATTGGTAATAGGCATTCCCATACATTAAGTATAGAGAGTTTGTCCTCTTTAACTTAGCTGGAAAGGAAGCGATTAGGACATGTATGTCTTTTGGGCAAATATTATCGTTTATTTCTGTATTGCATTCGGGGTCGTATTTGGAGGCAGCATGTTAAGTGGAATAGCCGCCGTGCTCACGCTTCAATCACCTACGGAAAAAATGATGACCGTTGCAGAAAACATTAAAATCTGGGCCATGGTAGCTGCTGTTGGCGGCACGATTGATCCGATACGCTATATTGAAAGCCATGTAGCTATAGGGCATTTGAATCCCGCTATTAAGCAAATCGTCCTAATAATTGTTGCCTTTATTGGCGCGCAGATGGGCACTTCACTCATTCAAATGATTTGCAAAGGGGGCAATCAGCCTTGAGGATCCCTCCTTTTGCCCGATATCAACGTCTGCTTTCGAGCTTAGGACTGATGCTTTCGGGAGCCATCATTGGGAGCGCAATCTATATGAGCATTCATCAGTATAACTACACGCAGCTGTATGTGGAGATGCATAAATATTTGCAAGAAAATCGTGATCTGCGAACCGATATCGAAAACTTAAACAAGACAAAAAATAAGCAATCCTTAATTAATGTCGTCAATGTACATTTAGTTCCAAAAAATCAGGAGGAACTCATTAGTGAAGATATTCAGAAAGAAATTGAGAGCGATATTAAAAGCGAGCTTAAGCTAGTCATCGGTCAAAAAGCTACTTACGTAAAAGATGCTCAGCCTCTCTATGAGAAATTGATCACCCAAAAGACCTACATTCTGCACGATAAAAAATATATCGTTGAAGTGAAATCAATCGTGTTAATTCAGACTGAATTGACGGTATGGATTACAGCCCAGGAAAAACGAACATGAGGACTTGGCAAGATTTAAGCGAGTGTGATTGCAATCTTCTTCTAAAATCGCTAAAGTTAACAGTAAACTTGCTTAAAAGGACGGATGTACGACATGTTCGCGATTCAAATCACTTTATTCTCTCTTATTTGCCTGCTGCTTGCCTTATCCGTGTATTTCAGCTTTCGAGCGCGCCGTGAAAAGGAACCCGCCAAACGCGGTCTCTACTCGGCACGCATGAATATTTGCATGGGTTTGATGCTCGTTCTGATTGCCATCACCCAGATCTTCTTCTTTAGTGAATCCAGCTTTCGCCGCATCTTCGGCACTGTGCTGGTCTTGCTAGGTCTGTTCAACTTATTCGCCGGCATTCGCAATCACGGGCATTTCGATCGCATGCTGCGTTAAATGACTTGAGCGGTTAGCATCGCTTTGGAAACCAAAGTCCCAGCATGATAGATTTCTACATCAATTTTGCCAAACTTACGGCTCACCTCAATGATGGTGGGTCGTATTTCTATTTTAGAGTCAATTTGCAGCGGTTTTAAGAAGTAGGTCGACATATTATCCATGACGAGATCCCCTTTCTTATGCTCCTGCACGATGCGATAGGCCGCTTGGGTCATTAGTGTTGTAAGAACACCTTCCGATACCGTCCCCAAATGATTCGTCATCTGTGGCGTGATAACGCCATGAAACTGAAGTGTCCCCTTCTCATCCCTGACTTCTTCCAGTCCGGACCAGATTAAATCCTCGAACGTTTCACCATTCTGCGGCTGCTTCTGAATATACTGCATGGCTTTCAGCACATCACTGCGATTAAGCACGCCGAGTATTTTACGGTTTGCATCCACGACGGGCAGCAGTTCAATGCCTTCCCACACCATCATGTGGGCCGCTGATGCTACCGATGTTTGGGGCGTTACAGTTAGCGGGCTGCGCGTCATTAGCTTATCTACCGTTTGCAGTGAATTAGCCCCCACCATATCCTTCGAGGTCACAACACCGATAATTCGGTTCCACTCGTCTACGACAGGAAAACGGCTGTACCCTGTATCCTCTGACATGCGCTGCCAGTCCTTCAGTGTACTATTAGCCTTGAGGGCATATAGGGAAGCACCTGACGCAAGAATGTCCTCCACAAGCATAATCTTTTTCTTGATCAACCGATCGTATATGGCTCTATTAATCATAGAGGCAACCGTAAATGTATCGTAGCTGCTCGAAATAATGGGTAGCTCCAGTTCATCTGCAAGGACTTTCACCTCTGTACTGGTGTTAAATCCCCCCGTAATGAGTACGCCTGCACCTTGTTCCAAAGCACAAATATGGGCACCGTTGCGGTTACCAACGATAAGTAGGCTGCCTGCCTCAATGTAACGCATCATGGCATCCTGTTCCATCGCGCCAATAACGAACTTGTGCAGCGTCTTATGGAGTCCACGTGAGCCGCCGAGCACTTGCCCATCGACCATGTTAACGACTTCCGCAAAAGTGAGCTTATCAATGTTCTGCCGCAGTTTTTTCTCGACTCTTACGGTTCCGATTCGCTCTTTGGTCGAGACCAGACCTTGATTCTCGGCCTCCTTAATTGCTCGGTAAGCCGTACCTTCACTGACTTCCATGTTCTTAGCAATTTTGCGAACGGAGATCCGGCTGCCAAGCTTCAAGCTTTCAATATAGCGCAAAATTTGTTCATGTTTCGTTAACGTATCCACGGATTGTGTATCCAACTGTTACACCTCATTCGCTTGTTCCTGTACTACTCTGTATTACTAGTATAATCGTTCCAAAGCGCAAGAACAATGAGATCAGCTTTTTCTTAAATAAAAAATCCAACCCTATTGGATTGGATGCTTTATTTGTATTATAACAAACATACGTTCGTTGTCAAAATGGAATTCTCTTCTTCGCTATTTACGGAACTGAAGAAGTTTCCGGCGGCCTTGAACCAGCTGCTCCAACTGCCATTTTTTCATCCGATTGATGCGGTTCATCTCTTTGCGTTTCTCTTCATCTACTCCAAGTAATTGATGCAAATGAGCGGCAGTCACAAGCAGGGCCATCACGACCCAGATACTGCTAAACACCATAGGCAGCGATCCTACATCTTTAAACTCTAATTGGGGAATGGAGTAAAATAGCATGCCTAGCGCTAAGCTCATATAGACGACATTTTTAAAGCCTTTCAAAATGATCACTCCTTTCGCTTTAGATAAAAAAGAACCTATCTCATCCTATTTTCATTGTATGAGACAAGTTCTTTTTATATGTTCAAAGCGAAAGATTAAAGCTTACTCCATCTCGAATCCCTGGGTGCTTAGGAATGATTTCATGTGTTCTCGCGGCCGCTGCGCTTTGGCGGCCATTTCCTTGGACCAGGTCGTATCGACTTTGCCATCGGTACGAACCTTCATATAGTCGCGGATGCTCTCGTCGTACACGTCGACCGCGCCTTCGTTATCCGTATACCGATTCTCATGGTATACGGCTTCTCGCGGGAGCCGCGGGCGCTGCAGCGGCTCTTGATCCGGCATGCCGATGCACATGCCGAAGACCGGGTACACCAGCAGCGGCAAGCCCAGCAGCTGGGACACCTCGGCGGGCTTATTGCGCAGCCCGCCAATATACACCACGCCGAGTCCGAGCGACTCGGCGGCGATGGCTGCATTTTGCGCAGCTAATGCAGCATCTACCGTGGCAACGATGAAATTCTCAGCGTTGCCAGTAACCGGAGTGTCCCCGTGACGGTGGACGGCCTGCGCGTAGCGGTGCAAATCCGCGCACCATACTAGGAACAGCGGACACTCGCTGACGTAAGCTTGATTGCCGGCTAGCGCGGCAAGCTGGTTCTTCAGCCCGTCATCCGTAACATGGATAACGCTGTACGCTTGCATATTGCTGGATGAAGATGCCGCTTGAGCGGCTGCCAGAATAGCATCCAGCTGTTCAGAACTAACTGGTTCATTCGTAAACTTACGAATGGAGCGATGATTTTGCAGTAAAGAAATAATTTCGTTCATCGTTCAACAACCTCTTTCTATATGTAGAATATATTTAGAAAGTCTCCACCGATATGGTCGACAAACTGTCACGAGCTGAGTAACCTCGACTTCGTTGATCCAGACTGTCCAACAATCCGTCACTGTAATTATCCGATACCCGGGGGGAATTTTCAAACACTTAACCCCTAATGTTTACCAACCGTGCCTGAAAGTTATCAAAAAAAAAGACCCAATCAATTGGGTCCTCATCTCTATCCTATCGCTAACCATTTTCTTACTTTTCTATATAACAGCGTGAGCACCCAAGGTATCGCAACAATCAACACAAAAACGATGCCATTATACACGTTAAAAAGCAAAATCGAGCCAGGTATATGAACTTTATATTTCCATAGAGATAACAACGCTGGATGCATCAAGTAGACACCAAATGATACCGAACCTAGCGAGACGAAGAATCGTGCCACTCTGGTAGATTTTTGGAGAAGCCATTTCGCGATCCAGATAAAGCTTACTCCAATGCCAATGCTATAGAGCAGCCATAAGATTTCGAACCACGTATTTTCAAACTTATATCCTTTTAGACTGAGTAGGTAAAGCATTACATAGGCCAAACCACTGAGGATTGCAGCCGGCAGCACCCAACCCTTGTTCCGATCCATCCAAGAACGAAAGGCACCATAGTTCATACCAATTGCACCGCCCACGAGGAAATACCCGAAGTACGTTATGCAAAGCTCTGGTTTATGACTAATCGTACCGAACCAGTGGGTGTAAATGTAAACGCCTGCTTGAATCGCTAAACCCCAAAGTGCCAGCGTTCGGCGAAACCATGGCGCATTGCGAACAGCCCAAACTAGCAGCGGAAACAGCAAGTAGAACTGTACGATAATAATCATGAAATACAAGTGATAGCCGGAATCTGCCCATTTTAACTGTTCCAGAAAAACACGTAGATCAAACTTAATGGGGTGCCCCGGCGTCCAAAGCCAAGGATTATATATATAGTAGAAAAAGGACCAAACAATATAAGGAACTAACACTTGGCGGACACGTTTCCAATAGAAAATGCCAGCCTGTTTCCCGCTCCAATTATCCGTATAAATGTAGAACAATACAATGCCACTCAAAAAAATAAACAGCGGAACGGCGAAATAACTTATTTTGTTCAAAAATAAAATAACTAACTCTGTACTGCTCCCCTTCAATGCCGGATCCACTGTCCAGTCCGCTGTAACATGAATCAGAACGACTGCAAGGATGGCGAAGGCTCTAACGATATCGAGCTCCGTGATTTTTGCTTTTGCCATAACGGTTTCAAGTCCTCTTTTCTTAATAAATCCCCTTTTTACTATAGACAGTTTCGAGATATTTCGCAACAGCAAGCCTTGTAAACAGGTATCTCTCTTCTTCGATAGTCTGCTAAAAAAAGAGTGTATCCCAGGAGTAGAATTCTAGACGGCTAGACTTCTGCGAGGGATACACTCTTATTATTCCAACATTGCTTTTAACGGCTCAGCAATAATCCGCTGCACATCTTCAAGTACGATCGACAATCGGCGCTCCGCGTCGAATAATTGATTAATACGCGGATTGCGGGTGAGCTCCTCATACCGTTGCTGCAACTGTTCCATTTCCTCTTGCGGCGGCATGTCGCCCCCAGCCATTTTCTGCTGCAGCTCATTTTGACGATTGCGGAAGTCTTCCAACAAGATTTTACTGGATGCATCGCCGTCAATGATGGAACGGTACTCCTTCATATCCTTGTATTCGCTGCTTTCTTTAATTGCTTTTGCCAATTCGTAAGCCTTATCATGCACATTCATTTTAATTCCTCCTCATTTGTCAGTTGTACGGCCTATGTACTTTCTCAACGAATAAAAGGGCACTTTCAGACAGATGCCTAGGCACCAAGGGAAATATGTCCTCATATGATGGAGTAGTTTACTTTGCTTAAGCAAACAATGCCATTTTTGATGCTGGAAGGAGTGTTCGCTATTGACCCGGACGAAAGTTGGAATATCCATTCAAGGCACCAGCATCTATTTGGATGATCGGACCGTTGTTCTAAGTGAAGCCATTGCAAAAAAATGGAAAGTTCCGTCCAACCAAACGATTACTATGCGATTTGGCTCTGCCAAGCAGGATGTCAAAATTGTCACAGCCTCAACGTCGAACAGTTTACGTGTAAACCCTGCTCTCGCTTCCAAAATCGGTCTTCTTCATGGGGCCCAACTCAATCTCCATTATAGGCAAAACACAAGCACCTTGTCGATTGGACCTTTGATTGGCGTCATGATTAGCCGGGTTTATGCTGGCTCAACTGATCGTCCATTCGGTGCTATCACCGCTTTTTGTAAAGAAATGACGGACGCCTGTAACCTTTTCGGGGCGATTGTGTGCTTTTTTCCACCTGATGAAATGCATGCCAATGCCCAAACGCTATCTGCGTATTCGTATTCCAATGGTTCCTGGAGCAAAAAAACGTTTCCGATCCCCAATGTCATCTATAACCGACTCACCTCGCGCAAATTCGAAAATAAGACGAATGTCCAACAATTTATGAATGATGTCAAAACACGCTTTGCCACTGACATCTTCAATGAGAAATATTTGGATAAAACGGAAGTTTTCGAAGCCTTGCGCAAAAATAACAGCCTCCATGGCTATTTACCTGAATCCTACCTCTTCAAAAACTATCAGATGCTAAAAACCATGGCTGCCCGCCATACTGTCCTCTTCCTCAAGCCGATTACCGGAAGTCTAGGTAAAGGTATTATTCGCATTCGTAAAGAGTCGGGAGAAGGTTACACCTGTCATTACACGAATCTCGCTGGGGTTCGCAAACAATCCTTCCCCTCGTTAACCGCTGTTTTTCAATCTTTATCCGGCAAGCTTAAGACACAACGGTATCAGTTACAACAAGGACTTGATCTCATCACTGCCGACGGCAATCCTGTTGATTTCCGTGCACTTGTGCAGAGAGGGGCACAGGGTGAATGGGCTATAACCTCGATTGTTGCCCGTATTGCAGGAACGCAGCATTTTGTCTCTAATCTGGCACGAGGTGGAAGTCTAACTACCGTAGCCGAAGCACTGGCAAAGACACCTTTTTCATCCGCATTTCGTGTCTCTGTCATAGGACGTTTGCGCAAGGCTTCTCTGGAAATTGCCAAAGGGATTGAAGCGAATATACCTAATCATTTTGGAGAGCTAGGGATCGATCTTGCTGTAGATAAAATAGGAAAGGTTTGGTTGCTCGAGGTGAACTCCAAACCATCTAAGGATGACAATACTCCGCTTAACAATGAACGAAAAATTAGGCCATCTGTGAAACAAATTGTGCAATATGCGCGTTATTTAGCGAAGTTCTGAGGTGAAAGCATGCAGCAAAGATCACATCGTCCCTTGTTAGGGATAATGGTTACGGAATTGAATCGAGAGCTGCCCTTTGGAAGTTCAGACTTTTATGAGCATCTTACTTATCATGGTGCCACCAAGGGTCTTGACGTGTTCGTTTTCTCGCCGAATCGAATCGATTGGAAGCAAGAGCTGGTGCGGGGGTACACCTATGTAAGTGAAAGACAAGAATGGGTGAAGAAGCTCTTTCCTCTTCCCTCGATCATCTATGATCGGTGTTTCTTTAACAACAAAGAGAGCTATCAACAATACCGTTACCATGTGAGCAAGCTGCGTGAGACGCCCCATATTCGCTTTCTCGGTTATGGCTTGAGCGGGAAGTGGGAAGTGGATCAAATCCTACAAAAAGATAACACGCTGCACCTCTATTTGCCTGAAACGTGCTTGCTGACAAACGGCACCGAGCTGAGGAAGTGGTTTCGTACAAGGAGCGACGTCTTTCTCAAACCACAGGGCGGCAGTCAAGGCAGAGGGGCATTGCACATTCACAAGATAAGATCAGCAGGCGGTATCAGCTCTTATCATATAAAAGGGCGCGATGCTCACAATCAACCCATAGAGCGTGATTTCATAAACTTTGATTCGTGCTGGTTTTGGCTTCGCAGCCTGATTGGTATGCGACCCTATTTAATACAAGAATTCCTAACTCTCCATTCAACTGAGGGAACGGCTTACGATGTACGCTCCCTAGTGCAAAAAAACGGCCGTGGGTTATGGGAAAGTACCGGCATGGCCGTACGTATTGGCAAACCTGGAAGTATCACATCAAATCTACATGGCGGAGGTACTGCTGAAGATGTGTCCTCGTTCCTTACCAAGGAGTTTGGTGATTCCAAGGCAAATGAGCTTATTGCCACACTCGCCATGCTTTCAAGCCGGATCCCCCCTTTCCTGGAAGCTCATCACGGGCGACTGGCTGAGCTCGGCATTGATCTTGGGATTGATACCTATGGTCGCGTGTGGATTCTTGAAGTGAATTCGAAGCCGGGAAGATCGATTTTTGCGCGAACGCATAACGAAAAAGCACGCACAAGATCTATCGCAAACCCCATTCATTATGCTGAATTTTTACTTCACAAAAAGCTGAGCTAGCTTGTCTTTTGTGAAGTGCCCGAGCAGGCAGAAGGTTATGTCTGCCTGCTTTGACACGGAAAGCCCCGTAGGGCAACAAGTTTAGGAGGGTAACCTAATGAGTTTGACAACGTGTATGCTCCACGCCGTACAACGAACAGATAAATCGGTCTACTTAACAAGTGAACTCGTCAAAGCTTTACGGTTAACCGGCAATAAATCGATTACTGTAAAGGTCGGCAGCAAAAGCTCAACCCTACCGATTCGTCTGATCAAGAAGAGTGGTCAGCATATGTATATACCGCTTTCCCTGATGGCCTCTTTACGCATTCCTCGAACAGGGAGTGTATTAGTCGCCAATAACAATAATAAAGAACTTCGCATCGGCCCAGTCATTGGTATCTTAACCAATGTCGTGAGCGGTACATCTCCATTCGGAACAAAAACTGGATTCATTCGCCAAATTATGAATACAGGCTCTAATAAGTCCTTTATTTTTGCTTTTAGCCCAAGTAGTGTGAACTGGATCCAAGAAACCGTTACTGGAATTATCCCGAAAGAAGATGGTGGCTGGATTCGCAAAACATTCCCTTTGCCTGATGTCGTTTATAATCGTCTGTCCAGCCGTAAAGCAGAGAAATCCGCAGGTATTGAGGGCTTTAAGGAGCGATTTGTACGTAGAGGGGTTCCCCTCTTTAACTGGAGCTTTTTTGATAAATGGGACGTTTACAAGATGTTAGATGGCGATGATGCTTTCCGCTTCGTCCCAGAATCCCGAATCAATCCGTCTGCTGATCAAATCAAGGAAATGCTTGATAAACATAAATTCATTTACTTGAAGCCCACGGCAGGGAGCCTAGGTATCGGTATTTTCCGCGTAACGTATAATCCTAAGCGAGGTTACTTTGTTCGGTACCGCAAGGGCCGTGAAAATGTTCTCATCCGCTACGGAAAATTCGAGGGTTTAATGCAAATGCTTGGAACTGGACGTGGCCGTCTCACGAATTATGTCGCACAGCAAGGGATTCGTCTCATTGAAATTGACAGCTGCCCTATTGATTTCCGCTTCCATTTAACGAAGAACGGTAATAACAATTGGGTCGTAGCAGCGATTGGCGCGAAGAAATCTGGGAAAGGCAGCGTCACGACCCATATCCGCAATGGCGGTCAATTGATGACACCCGAACAGGTGCTTCGTCAAATTTATGGGACTCGTGCAGAACAGATACTTACGAATGCCAAGGAGACAGCCATAAAGCTTGCCGAGGGCATCGAGAAAAACTATAACCATTTGCTTGGTGAGCTTGGTTTCGATATCGGTATTGATCAGAGCGAGAAAATTTGGATGTTCGAAGCTAATGCTAAGCCGGGAAGATCCATCTTCAAACACCCCTCGTTGAAAGAAGGAGACACTGCCACCTTACAAAATATATATGAGCACTGCCTCTTTTTGAGTCGCTTCCGCTCTAGGAGGGAAAATTAATGGGCTTCTTCCTTCATGAGATACGACAAAAGCCTACTCTTGCCATTCTCACAGTAAAGGATAGTAATCGTGTCTTTCGCGGCAATCTGGACAATTTCAAGGATTTAATACAAACTGGCGAACGACTTGGTGTTGATGTATACATCGTGACTGCGAAGGATTTCAACTTATCCAGCCCCGAAATATATGGTTATCGTTTTAATGAAGAAACAAAAAAATGGAGCAGGGAACTCGTTCCCGCTCCACAAGTCGTATACAATCGTATTCCCTATCGCAAGATGGAAATGAAGCCTGAGGTCCAGCAAACCATTCAATCATGCAATCGCAGCACCAGCGTTCAGTTATTCAATCCTTCCTTCTTCAATAAATGGACCTTGTTTGGTTGGTTAAATAGTGCCAAAGAAAGCAAACCTTATATACCCGATACGTTGCAATTGAACTCAGCAAATGATCTGACTCAACTATTGCGTAAACATGCCGTTCTCTACTTAAAACCAGTAAAAGGTAAAGCTGGGAGAGGCATTATGCGCATAGATCGATTAACGACTGCAAATGGCCGCCGTAATTATAGGCTAAGCCGCCAAGAAGATAAGAAGATGACTTATAGTTACCATAATTCCACGGATGAACTGTGGAATGAATGGAATAAACACCGGGGTACTCATGACTATATCGTGCAGCAAGGTATCGCTTTAACAAGATACAAAGACCGCGCCTACGATTTACGCGCTTTAGTTCAGAAGACGTCCAAAGGTGTCTGGAGTGTATCGGGTATTGGAGCTCGTGTAGCGGGTAGAGCTAGCATCACGACACATGTGCCTCGCGGCGGATCCATCGACGAGCCACGCAAATTGCTTACGAGTGCGTTTGGCGCCACGGAAGCGACAAATATTTTGAAGCGAGTTCGTAAAGCCGCTGTTACACTCGCTGCGCAAATTGAGAAGTCATCCGGTAATCAACTTGGTGAAATGTCTATGGATATTGGTGTCGATACCGCAGGACACATCTGGTTTTTCGAAGCTAATTCTAAACCAATGAAATTCGACGAACCCAAAATTCGTCAAAAATCACTTGAACGTATTATCCGTTACAGCCTATACCTAATCAATAATGAGAGAAGAAGGTGATTATGCTTGTCTTCGAAACGACTGGGCGTACTCGCTATCTATTTAAGTAAATCTCGGCTCGAAGAGCTTTCTTACTTTCAACGCCTAAGTAGGGAAGGAAAGAAACTTGGTGTTCAAGTTGAGGTATTTACCCCGGATGACGTCGAAGGAGACAATGCCGTTCGTACGCTGACGTATGATTCGGGTCTGGGTAAATGGATTCGCAAGCGAACTTCTTTGCCCCCTGTTATTTATGATCGTTGCCGGTATAAAGCGGCGGCAAATTATCAGATACTCAAAGCATTTCGGAATCAACATGCCGAGCTTACCTTTTTAAGCAGACCTTTAGCTAATAAATGGTCGATGCATCAAACCCTTTCAGAGAATGAAAGCATTCGCCCCTATTTACCAGCTACTGTACGATTTAGCTCCGTACAGGAGCTGCTGAAGGTGCTAAAGAAGCACAAGTTAATCTACGTAAAACCGAAGAATGGCACGGGTGGAAGAGGAATATTACGAATTGAACAGCTCGGTTCAGATCTTTATTTATTGCAAGGAAGGAATCAGCAGCGAACCATCATCGCTCCATTCCGCGCTACGGAAAAACAGCTTGCGATCAAACTGCATACCCTGAAATTGAGCCCCGATTATGTGGTTCAACAAGGAATCCAATTAACTCTGAGGGATGGCCGGGTGCATGATTATCGTTTGCTAATTCAAAAAAATGGCCAAGGCGAGTGGGAAGTAACCGGTTGTGCGGGCCGTATTGGCCCTCATCACAGTATCACTTCGAATCTGCATGGGGGCGGAAGTGCGGTAACGCAGGAAAAACTGTTAGCCTATCGCTTCTCTTCTGAAGAAAAAATGGATGCAATCAAGAAAGAGATGAACAGCTTTGCCTATAAGCTCGCTAACTTTTTGGAAACTAAATTCGGCAAGTTGTGCGAGTTAGGCATGGATATTGCCGTAGATCCTAAAGGTCATGTATGGCTTCTTGAAGTCAATCCGAAGCCATCACGCGAAGTTTTTCGCAAAATTGGCCAACATTCGATTTATCAGAAGGCGGTTACAAGACCACTTGAATATGCTGTCTGGATGATGAAACAAAAGAAAATAAAAATAGAAGAACAAAAAAACGAATCATAGTGCAAGCAATCGGAAGCATCAGCTAATGACTAGCCAGCTTCCGTCCTACATATGCTGAAGATGTCCCAATGTTTGAACAAAAATTTGCTCTATATGATTATCGTCTAGCGAATAAAAGACCGTTTTACCCACTTTACGTCTTTTGACAATGTGCAAATCCCGCAAGTAGCGAAGCTGATGCGAGACAGCCGACTGCCCCATCGCAAGAAGCGTTGCAAGATCATGTACGCATAGCTCCCTTTGCTGCAGGTAATAGATCATTTTAACCCTTGTCGGGTCGCCTAAGGCTTTGAATACCTCCGCAATCCCTACCGCTTGCTCCTCGGTTATTTGAGGTTCCTGCATAAGTTCTACCGAATCAGCACCTGTACAAGCACATGTGTCCTCTCTTTCACTTGCTTCTATCCCTATTTTTCCCATGATTATCCCTCCTTAATGCTTGCTTAGCTATACTTTTAGTTCCGGGTGGGTGTTAGTCGAGTTTTCAATTTGTATAGTAGCATGCGTGATTTGAAATCGTTCCTCGATTTGATGAATAGCTTGCTGGAGAACGATCTGACTATCACGATCATCCGCAATGAGCAAATGGCAGCTCAGAGAATCAAGACCTGAAGTAATCGTCCAAATGTGTAAATCGTGAACATTGATAACACCATCAATGCTCTCGAGCACGTGTTTGACATCACTATAAGACACGGCTTCGGGAGTTCCTTCCATCAATATATGAATCGTTGATTTCAGTACACTCCAAGCCCCTTTAAGAATAAGTAGAGACACAATGATACTAATGATTGGATCAGCCACATACCAACCGAAAATCAGCATAGCCCCACCGGCTAAAATAGCTCCAACAGAGCCCAAAGCATCCCCTAGAATATGCAGATAAGCGCTGCGCAGGTTGAGATTGCCATGCACATCCCCTTTGCGCATCAGAGCCCAAGCACTAAGCAAATTGGCTATTAAACCGACGCATGCAATGAGCATCATGGAACCACTGGCAACAGTAGGAGGATTCATAAATCGCCCAACTGCTTCCCAGATAATAAGCCCTGCTATTACAAATAGTGTGACACCGTTGAACAGAGAGGCTAAGATTTCAACTCTATGAAACCCATAGGATTTATGTGCGGAAGACGGCTTAGCTGCGAACCAAAGGGCAGCGAGACTTAATAGCAGAGCGCCTGCATCACTTAACATATGACCCGAATCCGAGAGCAGCGCCAAGCTATTGGTCCATAAACCTCCTGCAAACTCTAAAATCATGATGCCCGCTGTTATACAAAATGCAATCAGAAGTCCCTGTTTATTTCCGCTGTGGCCATGGTGGTGATGTCCATGATGATGTCCATGGTGTGCATGATCGTGTCCTTGGTGACCCTTGTGACCGCTGCAATTAGAATAATCTTTGTGTTGATGTGACTGCACTTCAGACTCATGATGATGCATAGAATTCCCTCCCTGTGTCTCAACCATTTAGAATGGTGTACCGCTATTTGATTTATAAGTGATCTTATATATGAGCATTTACTCATATATTCATAATAGTTACTTAAACAGGCTGATGTCAATACGGCTTCTGCAAAAAAAAAAGATCGATTCATCTGCTCACATCACATGAGCCTGAATCGATCTAACGAATGATTGTCTAACTGCCAGCTATGTCGCTGTTGCGACTTTGTTCGCACCAGCCTCTATCCCATCCGGGTCAAACGTAATCGTTGCGCTAAACAGCGTATTGGATACCGCGAAATCTCCCGTTATTCCACCGCCGCCGCCGGAATATGACTTGGATGCACTTGTTGGAGCAATTACGAAAGTATCACCGTTTACCAGACTTCCTTCATTTCTATTAATGTTGAATATTCCTACAAAAGAAGGCATTTCTGATCAGCACCCTTTATCTATCAAAGTTCTACAGTGTATGCCCACCTAGCCAAATTTGCGACAGCTTACCCTCAATTACAAATATTCAAGCAGTTCAGCGAAGCTGCGGATTCGTATATGTGCCCCCTCCAGCTCACCCGACTCTCGAAAACCTGCATAATCGCAAGCGGCTACGGTTAGGTTATTTCGTAGTCCCGCCTCTACGTCGGAAGAGCGATCGCCTACCATCCAGGCTGATTGTATATGATGTGTTTCCAACAGTATTTGGACTAAATCCACCTTGGATCTCGTTTGATATTGCCCTGCGCTGTACAATCCTTCGAAAAACTGCCCCACACCTTTAGCTTCAATGACATGCTTCACATAATCTTCGAGTCCATTGCTCGCTACAAATAAACGAATTCCTTTGCTATGTAAAACTTGTAAGGTTTCAGCGACACCTTCATACAGCACCCCTTGCCCTTGCTGCAGCCCTTCCATTTGATACTTGATCAGCAGCTTATCTGCTTCCTGTCGAGTCGCAATCTGCTCATCCGGCATTACCCGTTCCCAGATGTGCTCAAGCAACATGCCTAACGCCCCTAGAATTCGTTCTTCCGGTGGAGTCTCCCCAGTAAAAAGGCCTTTTGCTCGAAGCTCATCGAACGTCTTATGGTAAGCAGGCAGAAGTAAGGTCTCCGTCTGAAATAGTGTTCCATCCAAGTCAAATAGCATCGCTTCTGGTTGTTTTCTCTGATTACTCATTCTCATGCTCCTTCTACGTTTATTTATCGAAAATGATTAAAATGATCTTAGATAAGAATGGCAAACATACCCAAGTAAGTCAATGTTCATATTTAGGAAAAAGCCTGTTGCCGATAAGAAAAAATTCGGTTATGATTGAAATGAGAGTAATTTGTTTTAAAAATGATATTTTTATGCAAAATTCAATCATAATTAATCAAAATAGGTATCACCCCTTGCAAACATCCCTATTTGATAACTTATCTATGAAAGTGAGGAAGACGATCATGAACCTTCATATTTTTCAAAATCAACTAGAGCTGAATGAAGCAGGAGCTGGCATTATTACCTCGCTTGTCCAAATGCAGCCTAAAGCGGTACTCGGCTTAGCCACTGGCGGAACGCCTGTAGGCATTTATGAGGAGCTAGTTAAAGCTTACGATAAAGGAAGGGTTAGCTTTAAATCCGTCACAACCTTTAATTTGGATGAATATTGCGGTCTACCGGTAGATCACCCAGAAAGCTATCACGCTTATATGCAGCAGCATTTGTTTGCACATATCGACTTACCTAGTGATAGAGCCCATATCCCAAACGGAAATGCAGCGGATCTAGAAGCGGAATGCGAGCGTTATAATCAACTTTTGGAAGAAGCGAAGCAGATCGATTTGCAAATTCTCGGCTTAGGCCATAATGGGCATATTGGTTTCAATGAGCCCGATCATTCCTTGATCAGCGGTACACACCGCGTAGAATTAAAAGCGGAGACACGCGAAGCGAATGCACGTTACTTCAACTCCATCAATGAGGTTCCGACTCATGCCTTAACTATGGGAGTGGGCACCATTTTGAAAGCCAAAACGATCCTGTTGATCGTTCGTGGAGCCGATAAAGCCGAGATCGTACATCGGGCACTTACAGGTCCGATTACTACGGAAATACCAGCAACTCTTTTGCAAACTCACCCACACCTTGTCGTTCTTCTTGATGCTGAGGCGGGGAGGCTTTTTGAATGAGTGAACTTGTGATTTCGGGGGCTAAGATCGTTACTGAGCAAGGAATCATCGAGCGGGGCATCCTTCATGTGAAGGATGGCTTTATCGCTTTTGTTGGCGATATGTCCCAGTGGGACCCCTCATCTGCCGGTTCTGCCGCTAGGTCCGTCGATGCCCATGGAAGCTGGTTGCTGCCAGGATTCATCGATGTTCACGTTCATGGTGGATACGGCGCCGATTTCATGGATTCGAATCCAGAGACACTTGATATTATTACTCGGTTTCATGCCTTACACGGCACAACCTCCATGCTGGCTACGACGATGACAGCGACTCGAGAGGCGATTGATCGGGTGCTTGGTGAAGTAGACCGCTATAAGAGCCAGGAGATGCCTTACGCTCAGCTGCTCGGCGTACATCTGGAAGGTCCATTCATCTCACCCAAATGGGCAGGCGCGCAGGATCCGAACCTCATGGTACCGCCTCAGCTCTCATGGATTGAAGACTGGCACGAACGCTATCCGCAGCTCATGAAGCAGTTAACCCTGGCCCCCGAACGCGAGGGAGGCCTCGAAATGATCGCGTGGCTGCGCGATCATGGCATCGTTGCCGCCTGCGGCCACACCGACGCGACCTATGCCGACATTCAGTCAGCGGTTCGCGAAGGGCTTACGCATGCGGTGCACACCTACAACGCGATGAAGCCGCTGCATCATCGCGAGCCCGGAACCGTCGGTGCGATACTCACCGACGAACGCGTCAGCGGCGAAGTGATCGCTGATGGGCACCACGTGCACCCAGCAGCGATCCGCCTGCTGGCTATGGTAAAGCAGCCGCATGGCTTGCTGCTGATCACAGACGCCATGTCAGCCGCGGGACTCGGCGACGGGCAGTATGAGCTGGGCGGGCAAGCCGTGACCGTACAGTCGGGCGTAGCCCGGCTGACGGAAGGCGGCGCACTCGCCGGCAGCACGCTGACGATGATCGAAGCGCTCCGGTTTATGGTGCGCGAGGTCGGTGTCAGCGTCGAAGACGCGAGCCGCTTCGCGAGCGGCAACCCTGCGAGGCTGCTGCGCCTCGAGGCATCGCACGGCTCGATTGCGCAGGGCAAGCAGGCTGACTTGCTGCTTGTCAGCCCTGAATTAGAGCTCGAACATGTGTGGGTTCGCGGCAAGGAAATTACAGCATAAGTTGGCTTGACGCACAAAACCCCGACTTCGTCTAATCGCGAAGCCGGGGCTTTTTTCATCTCCACTCTTTGAAGCTCTTGTAAATTTGCAGGAAAATACCAACTTTTGTCGAAAATCCCTAACACCATACTTGAGCTCACACAAGAAAGGGTTTGACGCCTAATATGATATATTTGATAAAAATCGCTTACACGATATTATTCCCTCCTGGAATTATCATACTTCTACTCTTAGCTATTGCTTTATGGCTGAAGCAAAAAAAGGAGTACCTCGGCACACTTCTTGTTGGTTTAGCCGCACTTCTCTTAGGCGTATCCTCCATGCCTTATTTCGGCAATACGTTACTAAATTCCATTGAAAAAAGATACACACCACCGGTTCAAGTGTCCGGCGACGTGCTAGTTCTACTCACTGGAGGCGCAACCTTAGATCATGAAGACCCTCTTACCAAAGGGGAAGGATATCTGACAGGAAACACAGCCGCACGTGTATTAACAGTTGCTGAGCTATACCGAAGCACAAAGCTGCCTATCCTTTTGTCTGGCGGTCAAGTGTTCAGTGACACCGGCAATGAATCTCAGATTGCTAAAAGGCACCTTCTCGCGCTTGGCGTTCCCGAATCGTCCATTTCCATGGACGATAAGAGTCGCAATACCGAGGAAAATGCCGTGAATACACAAGCTATTCTTACAGAAAAAGGTTGGAAAGCTCCAATTCTCATCACATCTGCCTTCCACATGGCCCGATCCGTTAAGCAATTCCAAAAACTCAAAATTGACGTGATCCCCTACCCTACTGACTATATTTCTGGGCAGAATCAGCAGCTTAGTATCAACAAATTCATTCCATCTTCCAGCGGTTTATCCACCACAACAATTGCACTGAAGGAATTCTTAGGCTTGTTTGCAGCTAGGAACAATTAGAACGGAGCACCGCTTGTTGTGCTCATTCAAGCAACGACGGCTATCCTTGCTTTTTTTGTTTCTGAAACACTGAGAAATGGTGTATTGGCGGATAGGCTCGGAAACACCTCCTGCAAAAAGTACATTTATTTTAGATGATTTGCTGTTTTCAAGGTGCTTACCTGTAAAATCTGCATCTCATTTGATCAAAAGGCGCCTAATAGCGAATAAAGTGTTGATTTAGATGTATCTTTTGCAGGTCCTCCCCTATAACACTATTTTTTGTATAGTTTGTCATGTATGAAATGCAAGTTGTTCATCCGCTGTAATTGCTTACGGACAACTGCGGCTTCTTTTTTTCTTTCTTTCCTTTTATTTTCATCAATCAGTTCTGCCTAGCTTGGTTTGGCGCGCTATATACACAAAAACAGGCCTCTCGGCCCGTTAATTGTTTCTTGATTTATCCTACTTCCTTGACCTTACCGCCTGCTTAAAAAACCTTCTGCGCCTCTCGATCATCCTTCAAAATCTCAACAGCTTCTCTAAATCGCAGGGAATGCACAATTTCCCGCTCACGGAGGAACTTAAGACTGTCCTGCAAATCAACGTCGTCGGTTAGATCAATCAACCATTGATAGGTGGCTCTTGCTTTCTCCTCTGCGGCAATGTCCTCATAGAGGTCCGCAATGGGGTCTCCTTTGGCTTGTATGTAAGCAGCCGTCCAAGGCACTCCGGACGCATTCTGATAAAAGGGCGCCCTGTCATGACTTACGTAGTGATCATCTAAACCAGCAGCTTTCAGCATATCTATCGTCGCATCCTTGGTCAGCTTATAGACCATCGTAGCAATCATCTCGAGATGGGCAAACTCTTCCGTCCCAATGTCCGTTAGAAGCCCCACCACCTTATCTGGGATCGAATAGCGTTGATTCAAGTATCGTAGTGCCGCAGCAAGCTCCCCATCAGCGCCACCATATTGCTCGAGCAGGAGTTTAGCCATCCGAGGGTCGCATTTACTGACTCTGACCGGATACTGCAGCTTTTTTTCATAAATCCACATGCGCTCTCCTCCTTCTCAGACTTGCCATGGCCATGGAGGTTCAATCCACTGCCAAGGTTGCTTGGTATAACTATGACCGAAATGCATGAGGGGGCCGAATTCCAGCTCAAACTGCCCAGCAATTTGCATCCTCTTCTGTGCGAATTGATTGTATTGTTGAATGGCACCCAGATCATCAGGATGCGTATCTAAATACAATGTCAGCTCAACTAAGACGAAATCTACAGCTTGCAGATCGTGAAGCTGTCTGTAATATGAGTCTGGTAACATGGGTTCACTCATGTCAATGGGCCTCCTTCTACCGCTTTAGACTCATAAGGCCCGTAAAGCGCCGGCCAGAGCGTTCCTTTTCTCAATGCTTCATAGGGACTAAACTGCGGCAAGCCAGGCGGTTGAAAGTGGATATATAATTGTGGCGGTGTGTTATAAAGTTTCACTCGAATGGGTGGACAAGGATCAAAGGGACCGATAAATGGGAAATATTTTTTAAATTGTGAATGCGAATGCATATCTCTCCTCCTCTTCTGTCTTGGGAGTAAACAGACGTAGCAACATTGGCCTATATGCTCGTTATATGCGGCATGACTTGGCCAAAATCACCTGTTTTCCAATATTTCCACATGGTATGGGAAATCAATCTTCCTAGGCGCTAAGCCGTATATTGAAAAAAGCCCCAGCCGCGTCGCCATTTGGCAACGAAGCAGGGGCTTTTATTTATGAACCCCAGAGGAGTTCTAATTTAAAAAATGAATAAGTTCATGAAGCTGACTAACGATCGCGAGCGGTTTCTTATCGGAGGCTGGAGGCGTTGTACCATATTTATTGAGCCAAACTGCCTTCATGCCTATTTTCAGCGGACCGGCTACATCTGCTTCCCAAGAGTCACCAACGAATAAGGTGTCCTCTGGCAGCACATTGAAATAATCAAGGGCCAGTTGATAAATACGCGGATCAGGCTTGGCTATTCCAACGACATTAGAGATCCACACCTGCTCGGGAGGAAACAATTCCTTCAGACCTAGACGCATTATTTTACCCTCTTGCATATCGTGAGGTCCATTCGTAATGATTCCTAGCTGATAACGGTCCTTGAGCTTCAGCAGCAGCTCCAGCACGTGAGGATCGGGCTCTAAGCTTTTTTCATATTGTTGGATGTATTGGAGGTTGAAAGCTTCTGCCTCATCTTCCGACATCGTATACTGATGATCAGCTAATGTTTCGATCAGTCTTCGGTTACGATATGCTTCAACGGTGCAAATGCGCTGCTCATATAAGTAGTATAGCTCGTCGCTTTTCTTTTGAAATGCAGTGAAGAACGCCTCGTTGTCATACTTCTTTGTCACCTCATGCTCCGCAAACATCTTTTTCATCACGATATTCCACGTACTTGAGAAGTCAAACAGCGTATCATCCAAATCAAATAAAATTAACTTCATACCCTACCACCTGTTCCTATACTGCGGCTTAATCCAGCTTTATATTTAAGTTCAACAGGCCAGCTTTACGCATAGCTTGATAAATAATAACAACCAACGGCCCTAGAAAGAGACCCGTTATTCCTAATAGCTCGAAACCAACGTACAAACTGATCAAAGCAGCGAGGGCATTAATGCCTACAGCATCACTGAGCACTTTAGGCTCTACAATACGGCGGAAAATCGTCAAAGCAAGGAATAGGACTAATAATCCAACGCCAATTCCCGTGTGACCAATCAGCAGTTGATAGACGAGCCAAGGAATAAACACAAGCCCGGTGCCAATCACTGGAACGAACTCCATAACCATCACTAATAAGGAAATGGCTAGCGGATATTCAGCTTGTAAGACTAGTAAGCCTACAAACGTGACTAAGTAGGTCAATACAGCCATGATGAGCTGCGCTCGAATGAAGCCGAAGATAGCTTCTCGTAAGTAAGTCAGCACGTTTTCCATCTTACTTTTGGAATGCTCTTCAAACATGGACAGAAACGATAACCTAAGCTTAGGTAAACTAAACATAAACAAATATAAAGCAATGACGTACATGAGCAGTAAGATAAATAAGTTTGGAATTTTTCCAGCCAAATTTAAAAAGAAGCCAGAAATGCCGCTTAAAACATTGGTTAAAGCCCCTGTTAGGGTTTCTGTACTGCTTTCCAACCAAGTTTGCACTTGTGCCGCCATATCTGGTGATAAGGAATCATAGAACAATTGTGTGCGGTTGACCGCTTGATCCATGTATTTGTTCACTTCATCCATATAATTTGGCGCTTTGCGGCCAAGGTCAATGAGCTCTGTGACGACATTTAACCCAATGAAATAAAATAAGGTCAGCGTCAGCAGTGTAAAGACGGTACAAATGATCGTAGCTGCAATTAATCGATTCACCCTGGCAGCACGCATGAGAAGCACGGTTAAAGGGTCCAAGAAAATAGCTGTCACGAGCGCGAGTAGAAATGGCAAACCTATGGTGAACAATCCGTACAATAGCAGCAATCCAAGCACCATGATTAAGATCGTCTTAGGCGACATTAGTACTCCTCCGCTTATTCATCTACAGGTCTGACAGGGTTGATTTTCGTTATGTGAATGCGCACGATACGCAGGCGATCAACTTCGGACACTTCAAACACGTGGTTGCCGAAAGCTACTCTTTTGCCTTTGACAGGTGCACCTTCAAGCTTCTTAAACAACCAACCACCGATGGAGTCCACATCATCGTCCTCGATGTCCAAATCCAGCATATCATTCAAGTCTTCAATCAGGACACGGCCGTCTACGGATGTATACTTATCTTTCACCTCAACACCTGGCCGCTCATCGATATCGAACTCATCGTGCATCTCGCCAACGATCTCCTCCAGGATGTCCCCTAGTGCTAGAAGTCCTGCCGTACCACCGTATTCATCAATAACGATAGCAAGTTGAGAATGTTTTTTCTGCATTAATTTCAATACACGGCTGACTTCCATCGACTCTGGAACATTGAGAATGGGACGAATAAAGTTTTTTATTTCCTGCTCTTCATCCGGATCAGCTGTCAGTAAATCAGCAATGTGAACGAAACCGACGATGTTGTCCTTATCCTGATCAGCTACTGGATAACGTGTATGCTTCGTCTCATGAACCATACGTAAATTATCAATGAAGCTTAGCTCAAGGTATAGACAATCCATATCTGTCCGCGGCAGCATAACCTCACGGGCAATACGTTCTGAGAATTCAAAAATATTATCGAAAAGCACCATTTCATCTTGATCGATATGGCCGCTTTTGACACTCTCATCCATCAGGATTCGAATCTCTTCCTCCGTATGGGCTGCCTCATGCTCGCTTGCCGGCTCTACGCCAATCCATGATAGAAATTTATTTGCTGTACCATTCAGCACCCAGATAATCGGGCGAAACAGCCTGTAGAAGAAGAGCAGCGGCGCTGAGAGCCATAGCGAAGTTAATTCCGCTTTTTGAATCGCGAACGATTTCGGAGCCAGCTCACCGAGCACGATGTGCAGGAACGTAATAAATCCGAAAGAAACTATGAAAGACAATGTCGTCGTATATACCGAAGTCTCCACGCCAAACGTATGTAAGAGGGGTTCCATGATCAGCTCCGAGATGGCAGGCTCACCAACCCAGCCTAGTCCCAGAGAGGCAAGTGTAATCCCCAATTGTGTTGCTGATAAATAAGTATCTAACTGCGACGTTACCTTGATCGCATACTTGGCTTTGCCGCTGCCTTCATTGACTAACTGTTGGATGCGCGATTGTCGAACCTTCACAAGCGCAAATTCAGCAGCAACGAAGAAACCATTGAGAAGCACTAATATAATGACTACTATCAGGTTAAGAACAATGGAACCGAAATCAAACGAAGTATGTGGCAAGCGTATATCTCCTTCAGTAAAATAATTAGATGATAGCTTTGCGGCTTTTAAAATCAATAGTACGGTAATACGAGTCCGCTACCAACAGGTTAGGGCCACAACAAGAGGCGCTGCTGCAGAAGCAGTTTACACGCTGATTCAGCGGATTATTCTCCCAACGGGCAAAAATGGTATCTAACCGGTCATCATGAATATTACCAAGAGGCGGTTCATTTGCAAAATCCGTAACGAACACCTCGCCTGTAAAAGTACTCACATTTAAGCGATTGCGTCCATCCGGATCATTACGTACGGTTACATTCGGCTCATCGCGAAGCCTTTTAACCAGTATTCTGTCCTCTTGATGATCATTGCAAGCAAAGAATGGCAATGTGCCAAACAGCATCCACATGTCACGATTTCGGCTGTCTAACAACCGATGAATGCTCGTTCTTAATTCGTCCAGAGATACCATTGGAAGATGTGAAGCAAAGGAACTGGCATACATCGGGTGAACCTCATGGCGCTTGCAGCCCATTTCCTCAATCAGCTTATGAATCTGAGGTAATTTCTCATGTGTGCGTGTATTAATCATCGATTCCGCTGAGACATAAAGTCCACCTTTGCTAAGCGCAATCGTATTCTCAACCATGCGTTCATACATGCGCGCCGCGGTATCATAACTAACCGGATGCCCGCTATTCACAAAGCCGACTTGATGAAAATCGTCCGCATTCAAGTAATTGAAAGAAATATGCATGACATCCAGATAAGGAGCGAGAAGTTCATACCGGGCTAAATCAAGCGTTAAATTGGAATTGATTTGTGTACGAATACCGCGCTCTCGTGCATATTTAAGGATTGGCAGCATATAGTCTTTGACGATCTTGATGTGGTACGACGGCTCTCCGCCGGTCAAGCTGATCGTTTCTAAATGCTCCACCTGATCCAGCTGCTTCAAAATGATCGGCAAGGGGATGCGAGGACCTTCCGTCATAGTTAACGAATCCCCTACCGCGCAATGCTCACATCGCATATTGCATAAATTCGTTATTGTAAGCTCTACACTTGTTAGTACGTGTTTCCCGTATTTGCGAAAAGACCGAATAGGGTCCCATGGATCGTATGCGGGGGTTAGCTCCGGTAAGATGGAGCTTGTTCCATTCTTATTCATGCTGTTTACACCTGACCTATCATTTCCTATTCACTAACTAATTGTTCCTATCATGCCTATACCTATGCCCTTTATTGTAACTTATGATTCGCAAAAAAGGAAACGGCGGGCAAGATCATGTGAAGCCCGCTATTCCTTCTCTGCTTTCAAATGCGAACTCATTCGCAACCACTTAGGCGCCCACCAGTTCGCATCCCCAAGCAGTTTCATAAGCGCAGGAACGAGCATCACTCGAACAATGGTTGCATCGATCAGAACCGCGAGACCTAGACCGAGCCCTAGCGCCTTCATGATTTCGATATCTGTAAAAATAAATGATCCTACAACTACAACTAAAATGAAAGCTGCGCTTGTAATTAAGCTTCCCGTTTTCTTAAGCCCTTCAGCCGTACTTTTATCATTGTCACCGCTTGCCTCATACTCCTCCATAATACGAGAAATCAGGAATACTTCATAATCCATGGATATGCCAAACACTACACAAAAAATGATAACTGGCAGCGTAGCACTGACATAACCAATGGACGTTATGTGCAGCAAATCAGCCATGTAGCCATGCTGGAATACTAACACAACAACACCGAGACTCGCGCCAAGACTAAGCATGTTCATTAATACAGCTTTGAGCGGAAGCACAACGGACCTAAAGGCAAGCAATAGAACAATATAGGTAATCCCCATCACGAAAGTTAATACTCCAGGAATTTCATTCTGAATTCGATCTATAATATCCAGCCTATAGGCCGGCCCGCCCGTGACTGCAATATCAAGTCCGTCCTTACTTAAGCTGCGAAGTTCTCGGACAAGGCCATCCGTCGCAGGATCATCGGTATCTTTCTCAGGCACTACAACCATCAGAGCCGTGTGTCCTTTTGCCAATTTATTGCCTTCTATTTGAGCTTTGACATTTGAATCCTTTAGCATAGCTGCTAACTTGGCATCCGAATGTTGACCCAGTGAATGGATAAAACTCTGTACTTCTTTTACACCGGATACCCCTTTAACCTGTTCACTATAAGCCCGAACTTGACGAATCGAAGCCTCTTCCCACACTTCTCCTTCTGTATGAATAACAATTTGGATAGGCCCCGTCATGCGCGGATCATAGGCCGCCTTCAATAATTCAGAACCATATCGGGATTCGTAGCTGGGAGGCAGCACCTCAGCATTCGGTACATTTAACTTTATATGACCCATCGGGCTCATGGTGTAGATTAGGGCACCCCCGACAATGACGACCAGCAGTACGGGCCGTTTCATTACTGCATAAGCGATCCGTTCCCAAAAGCGGGACGTTTCTTGCTTGCGAAAGCGTCTAGGAACGACCTGCAGGGAGTTAATCCGTTCACCAAGTATACCGAGAAGCGACAGCAGCATGGTATTCGCGACTATAACGGAGATCGATACGACAATGACGCCGCCTAAACACAAAGAGCGGAAAAAGGTTAGATCTACAAATAACATGCCAAGCAGCCCAATCAATACCGCTATACCGGAAAAAAAGATCGATTTCCCAGCCGTCTGACACGTCATGGCCACAGCTTCAGCCACATTCTTCTCAACCTTGAGTTCCTCTCGAAAGCGACTGACGAGAAACAAAGCGTAATCAATCCCTACGGCAAGACCGAGCATCGTCACCATATTCGGAAGGAAGTTCGATAAGGATTGGTGCTGGGCGATAAAATAGGTTATCCCCAACGTAAGGGTAACGCTCATAAGCCCTACTATCATAGGTAATAGCGCCGCGACAAGGGTGCCAAACACGATTAATAAGACAATCAGCGCAATCGGTAAACCAATCGCTTCTGATTTGGCAATATCATGCTTGCTCGCTTCCTGCATATCATGCAAAATAGCAGGTCCACCCGTCACATATACGTTCATGCCTGTTGGCGGATGCACGCGTTCCTTAAGCTCTGGATATTTCTCCAGAGCAGGGTCAGTATCTAGATTTAGAGACACATTTACGGCCAGTACATCCCGATGCCCTTCGTTACGAGGTGTTGCGACGAATTTCACACTTTCAACATAGGAGAGTTTCTTTAATTCGCTAAGCGAATCCATAATGGCTTGTTGATGGACTTTGTCCGTCATATCGAGCCCTTCCCCTGTATAAACCAGGTTAATCATCGTAAGTGGAATACCAAGCTCATCCCGCATTTGAATGAGTCCGCGATCGGACTCACTGCCTTTAGGGGTAAAGCCGTTGTCTTTGAGCATTCCCGGCGTTTTCTGAGCAAAAACAGCAAAGCTGAGAAGCAGAAGCACGCCAATAACTAGCACGAGCCATCGGAAACGATGCATCGCATATCCCCATCTCCAGAACTTCCCTTTCACAGCTGATTCTCTCACAGGCATCCCCCTAATTTGCAAAAAGAACCTGGATTCCCAGGTTCTTCGTGCTTGTTATCTATATGTTATCTTAAAATATGGTCGGCATACTTTCATCAGGTTCGAATTCCCCTACTTTAATTTCCCCAATTTCTGAAATTAATGTAGAAAGCTTCGTTGACAGGTCAATTTCGTACGGTTCTTTCAGCTCTTGACCGGATTCATCCTGTAGAACGCGAACGATCGGCCTATGAGGAACGGTTACGTTTAACTTGGATACGATGCCAAACTCCCCCGTATTCAATCGAACGGTTATGCCTAATGGATAAATGGCGATTTTATCACGGAATAAGGCAATCTGACTTTGATCATACATCGTGCCAGAACCCCCGAACAGTTGCTCCATAGCTTCATGCGGCAGTAAAGGTCTTCTATATACTCGTGTTGTCGTCATCGCATCATAAGAATCGACTAAGCCAACCCATTTGGCAAATTCATTGATGTCTGTTCCTTGAATCCCACGCGGATACCCGCTTCCGTTAATTCGCTCATGATGCTGAAGAGCACAGTGTGCTGACAATAGAGGAATGTTCGGTTCGTCTTTCAAAATGTTAAAACCGTATGTCGTATGATTCTTCATCTCGGTAAACTCTTGCTCAGTCAATTGCGAAGGCTTACGAAGAATACCAAGTGGTACTTTCGTCTTCCCAATATCGTGAAGTAAAGCGCCTAATCCAAGTGTTTCGAGGTTCTCGCGACTATATCCAAAGCTAATTCCCAGCATGATGGCATAAATACTTACATTCACAGAATGCTGAAATAAGTAATTATCCTTAACGTTCATATTATTGAGCATAACCATAGCCCCTTGATGAGCGCTTAGATCGTCAATAATCATTTTCATCACATCACGGAAATTACGTCCGATATCATAATAATTAACGGCTCCGCGTTTGTTCGAATCTTCCATTACCTTCTTAAAGGTGTTACGGATTTCGAGAACAGCCTTTGTTCTCGTTTCATCTTGAATAACATCCTCTTGAATGATGTCATTGGTCCGAGAATCTTGAATATATATGTAGTCGATTCCGTATGTAAAAAGTCGATCAATGAGTCTCTGAGAAAGCTCAACATTAACGGCCAGCAGGACCATACCATCGTCGTTGTAAATATTCTTGGCCAACCTCATTCCAGGATGACACATGTTGATCGGCATTAACAGCATTTCAGGACCCCCGAATAGGTGAGCGTTACTTTCTATCTAAATGTAATAGATTTCACAAAAAAGTTCAATAAAAAAAACCGCATCATTCGACGCGGTTCGATAAATGAAAGTTGATGATTACTTTAAGAACATATAAAGAGCGAAGATAATGGCTACTGCAAATCGATAGTAAGCAAAAATGGTTAATCTCATATTTTGAACAAACTTGATGAAAGTAACAACTGCCAGTAGTGCAACAATAAATGCAACGACGAATCCTACAACAAAGAAAGTTAAGTCATTCGAAGAGAGTGCATGGTAGTTTTTGAGAAAATAAACACCAGATGCTCCAAACATAATTGGAATCGCCATGATGAACGTGAAGTCTGCAGAAGCAGCGCGGCTTACGCCGGACAGCATGCCACCCGCAATCGTCGATCCAGACCGGGAGAATCCTGGCCAAATGGATACCAATTGCCACAAACCGATGAAGAACGCTTGACGATAAGTCAAATCATCTAAAACTACAGCATTCGGCTGTTCCTTTTTCTTCTCTGCAATAATCAACAGGATACCGCCTAGAACAAGCCCAATTAACACGGTTGTTGAGTTAAAAAGCTTCTCATCGACAAAATCATTAAACAAGACTCCGATGACACCAGCAGGTATGATACCGATAAGAATGTGCAGCAAGTTGAGCTTCTTCCCCGTCTTACTCTCGCTTTTTCTTTTCACTAGCCCGAATAAAGATAAAATTCGTTTCCAATAAATCAGGACGACAGCCATAATGGCGCCAAGCTGGATGACAAAATCAAAGGTTTTCATTACTTCATCATTTTGGGTGTTTAATAGGCTTTGTGCTAGAATCATATGCCCCGTAGAAGAAACCGGTAAAAACTCGGTCAACCCCTCTACAATCCCGATAATGATCGCTTCAAAAATAGTATGCATGTGTTCCCCCTATGAATTGAGAGTTTATAGTTGTACTCCTGTCCAATTATCTATTCTACCTGTAACTTGGTAGATCTGACAACTTATTCGACAAAGGTTGTGGTTGTTCGACTTATTCCATATGAGCAGGTAGCTTTCTATCCGTAAATCTTTGGAAATGACTGCTTAGGATCGCGTCTTCATCCCGAAGTTCAGAAGCAAGTACATCACGGATAAATTCAGGCAGCATATACGTTATCTGCTTACCACGACTGAGCGATAAATAACCTGAGCCGAAAGTAAACATATCGATCGTGCCAATGACATAGTCACGGCTCAGGTCCAAGGGCTCATCGCCAACGTTCACAGCGATGATGCGTTCGTAAGGTGCACGGGTGCTGTCGGTCATGACGGTCAATCCGTCGACACATAGCACGCCCAGCACCTCGCCCCGGAAGCCGAAGCCGCGTATCGGCTTCTCCATGAACTCGCCAAGCAGCGACTCTTCGAGCGCTTGGAGCAGGTCCGCCCCGCTGAGCAGCACTCGGCAGGGGTTGATCGGACCCGGGCAGATTTCCAGCAATCTGCCGCGTGTCAGGCGCCCCTCCTTCAGTCCCTGAAGGAGCTGGCCGCTATTGACCAGCCCGATCTCGGCGCTGGTCCAGCGGCGAATCCCTGCAGCAAGCAAGTTGCCGAGCGGGGATTCGCCGTACCAATCGAGGCGCAGCGGTTCCCGCAGCTGAGCCACCTCCGCATCCAGCGCCGCTGCGCTGGCGATGCGGTAGTGCTCCAGCAGCGTGGTAACGCTGCTGTCTTCTTCACTTGCGTCCGTCATTGGAACGACGCGGCCGTTTAATTCTACGATCCGGCGCTGCGCCGGTTCGTAAGCAAGTTCAATATGGCCGGCATACTGACCGAACTTGCCGGCCGCGCAAATATAGGTGCCGCTGAGCAGGAGCGGCTCCTCAAGTACGTGATGCGTATGGCCGCCGAGGATCACATCGATGCCTTCCAGCTCCTCAGCCATACGTTGATCCGAACGCAATCCCAAGTGGGACATGACGATAATGATATCCACTCTTGGGCGCAGAAGCCTAGCATAGGTCTTTACGGCTTCGATCGGGTCCGTTACATGCCATCCAAGCAGTTCATAGTACGCTTGGTAAGCTGCTGTTACCCCAATGATGCCAATGGTGAGACCCGATTTCTCAATCGTGAGTGTAGAAAGCATCCAATCCGGCGTCTTATTCGTCGCTACTTCTACAATATTGCTGCCGATAATTGGGAATTTGGCATGCTCTTTCACAACTGTTCTTAACAATTCCGGTGTGAATGTCAGCCCTTCATTATTACCCATGACCATCGCTTCGTAGCCGGTTGCGTTCATAATTTCTAAGTTGGCAGAAGCATTCGTGCCTTCCGTTTCAGGCCGCATCCGGTCCATATGATCGCCAATATCAAGTGTCAACACCTGATCAGCAGGCCACAGTCGACGTACGCGATCAAAATACGCGCTAATCTTGGGCATCTGTTCAAAATGACTATGAATATCATTCGTATGTAAAATAACAAGTCGTTGCAAGGGCTCAGACACACCGATCACCTCTTTTCGTTGTAAGCCAGATCCGAAGCATGTCTAATCTTATGCAGCAGAATCCCCTATCATTTCTTGAATTTTAGCTCATCAAGTGCCACTCTGTTTTTGAAGCCGAATGTCGCTTCTTCCCCGAGCGCCTGATCATGAAGAAACCACACTTTAACAACACTTTTGACATTGAGACATTCACTGCTGCCATCAGGTACATAAAGGCGAATCGGATAACCTTTCTTGAGCGCCTGTCCATCTTGGGCATACAGAAACAAGGCAGAGTCTAATTGAGACCAAGGCATGAGTGCTTGAAATTCGTCTATTGCCTCCACTTTCACATGTGTAGGTTCTTCAGCATGCTCCACGTTGCGGTTTCTCTTCCAGCTTCGATACCAATTTTTCAAATCAAAAGCATCTCCCTGCACATCCGGCACACGCTCTTGAAGCGCTAACTGCTGCTCAGCAAGAGCAACCATTTCGGTTATAGTGAATGCTTCATTCTTTATATATAGGTCTGACACTTGTATGTGATTATCCACTTGCATCCATACATTTCCCCTCTCCTAATTAAGCTCTATTTCTCAGCCAAAAGGCTCTACCCATTATACCATTTTCAGGTCAAAATATGATATGCTGTAAGGAATTCCACTAACTAAGCCATTAGGAGCAGAACCGTGAACATACACATCCAACTCTTTGCAGGTCTGGTAGACCTATTCGGGACTTCCGTCTTAATTATACAAATAGAACAAGAAGCCATTTCTATCGAGCAGCTCAAACAGCAGATCACAGCCGCTTATCCGGCAGCTTCCACTCAACTCTCAACCTGTTTTTTTGCTAAAAACCAAGCTTATGCGGGAGATCAGGAAATCGTCACAGCTGCAGATGAACTTGCACTGATTCCTCCTGTTTCAGGTGGACAACCTTCTATGTATGAAATCACTCATGATACGATTGATGCAGGCAAGGTAGCTTCTAAAGTCAATCACCCTAATCACGGCGCTTCGCTTGCTTTCATCGGGACAACCAGGGAGATGACTTATGGACAGCGGACCGTCCTTTTGGAATATGAAGCCTACATACCGATGGCTCTCAAAACCATGGAAACCATCGGTGAAGAGATAGATAATCAGTGGCCAGGCACGCTTTGTGCCATTACACACCGTTTGGGCAAGGTCGCTATTGCCGAAGCTAGCGTCGTTATTGCCGTTTCATCTCCGCATCGGGCGCATTGCTATGAAGCGAGTCGGTATGCGATTGAACGCCTGAAGCAAATCGTACCTATTTGGAAAAAAGAAATATGGGAAGATGGTTCGGAGTGGAAAGGCAGCCAAACAGGTCCTTGGAACCCGCTCCAAACGCCACAATTCGAATAAACGAGACTGGAGATGACCTCACTTGGACACACATATACATATAGATCATAATGATGACGTAGATACACGCTATTCCAGACAAGTTCTGTTTTCCCCCATTGGTTTAGAAGGACAGCGCAAGCTCGGAGGAAGTCGAGTGGCTATCGTAGGCATGGGTGCGCTAGGTACGGTACTTGCCAACCATATGGTTCGCGCAGGGGCTGGTTACGTACGATTGATCGATCGTGATTTTGTCGATACTAGCAACCTCCAACGACAAATGCTCTACGATGAAGAGGACGCTGCTAGCACAACACCCAAAGCAATTGCAGCAGCTAAACGGTTACAACTTGTTAATTCTCAGGTAACGATAGAGCCTCATGTAACCGATCTGAATTCCTTGAATGCTGAACAGCTCTTAAGTGATGTTGATTTAATTCTAGATGGAACCGATAACTTCTCGGTTCGCTTCCTAATTAACGATGTGAGTATCAAACTAGGGATTCCTTGGATTTATGGCGGTGCGGTCGCCTCTAGAGGAGTCTCTTTGACGATCATACCGGGACAAACCCCATGCCTTCGCTGCCTTTTCTCACAAGCCCCCGCAGCAGGTACAACTGAAACATGCGATACTGCCGGTGTTATTGGCGGGATCATTCATGTCGTAGCTTCTTTTCAAGCCACGGAAGCTCTTAAATTGCTTGTTGGCGCGAAAGATCAGCTTAATCTCCGAATGCAGCAATGGGACTTATGGTTCAACCAGAACTCAGCAATTAGTGTAGCCGGCGCTCATAAATCTGACTGTCCCGCCTGTGCAATGAAGCAGTACGATTACTTAGAAGCCGGTGTGGAAAGTGACACGATTCAATCGTTATGCGGTCGTAATTCCGTCCAGATTCATCCGGTAGCTCCTTCCGATAAACCGCTTGAATATTGGGAAGAACGATTAAAACCGCTTGGTCCGGTGGACAAAAATCGCTTCCTTTTAAAATTCCAAGCATCCCCAGATTTGCAGATGATCATCTTTCCAGATGGCCGTGTTCTCATCCAAGGAACCGAAGATTTAATTCAGGCTAAAAGTCTTTACAGCCGATATATTGGGATGTAGTATAACTATATACCTACGGATTATAGGACTAGGAGAGGAGCTTCTATGCGTATCCATGTGCTTCAACTTATTGTTGGTGATAAACTAATTTCAGATTCCTACAATATGGTAGGACTTCATCTTCTTTCATCAGGCACGGTTGTCGATGCGGGAGATATTTTGATGCTTAATCGCCACAATGTGGATTATGTCGATATACAGCCTAGAGCGAGTGAAGCCACTAACGAACTAGATGAGCCTACAGTCCGGCACGCAACTAACACGCAATTACACACTTTTAACAATGCAATCTCCGGTATAAAAGATTTATTTTCGGTCGTCGAAAACGGTGGATCCATTCAAAATGAAACTATCGAATCCGCTTTCAATCCGATGATCCAAAGCTTTCAGGAGGAGAAAGACGTTGTTTCGTTACTTCTCTCTTTGAACAGCAAAGATGACTATACCTACCAGCACAGTGTGCAAGTAGGCATGTTATCCTATTATATTGCCAAGTGGATGAATAAAAGTGAGAAAGAAGCCCTTCATATTGGAAAAGCCGGCTATCTACACGATATTGGCAAAAGCAAAATCCATACGGATATTCTACATAAGCCCTCAAAACTAACCAATGATGAGTACGGTGAAATTCAGAAACATACGATATACGGCTATGAAATCATCAAACAATCCTTAAATGACAATATCCTTGCTCTCGTTGCTCTAGAGCACCATGAACGTATGGATGGTACAGGCTATCCTTTACGCAAAAAGAGTACAGAAATCCATTCGTACTCGCTGATAATTGCGGTTGCAGACGTTTATAGCGCTATGATCAGCAACCGAGTTTATCAGCAAAAACGTGATCTTCTAATCGTTCTGAAGGAACTGCACCGCATGAGTTTTGGCCAACTAGATCCGAAAATAACGCAAATATTTATCCGCAACATGATTCCTAATTTTATCGGTAAGAAAGTGTCACTCAGTGACGGACGTGTCGGTACGATCGTCATGACAAATCCATGCGATTTCTTCCGACCTTTAATTAACATCAATAATCAATTCTTGGATCTGTCACAGCTTGGCGACGTAGAAATAACGCAAATCGCGATCTAATTAAATAATAAGACTGCTAACAGCAATTGCGATTCCAATATAGACAGCTGCTAGCAGGGTGCCAACAGCTACATTCCCATCCTTTAGTTGATCAGATAGCTTCACACCAGGCGTGAGCCAATCAAAGATCCAATACGTAGCAAGTAGACATGCATACCCTACCGCGAACCATAAGCTCATATGCCAAATTGATGAATTGGTGTAAGCTGCAATACACAAAACAATCGCCGTAGCTACAAATTTACCGCCCATGGTGATACCGACGGCTACATTGCCGTTGTTTATTTCTTCCATATCGCGGTAGGGTGTCATTAAACTAAACACATACATACCTGCGAATTGCAGCAGAACAATCACAAATAAACTAATGACAATATCCAAAACAATCATTCTGCCCACCCCCGAAATTTCGCCATGGATTGATCAAAATTGCTGTAATCATGTACTTCCTCCTAGGCCCCCTAAATAAACTGGAGTCCTCCCACCCAATAATTTAAACTAGGGACAAGGAGATGATTCAGTATGGGGAAAAGGCTGAAAGAAGAAGCACGGCTTAAAATTGTTAAGGAAGCGTTGGCTGGTATTAAGGTGGGGGTATTAGCCCGCATGTATGACATCCATCCTGAAACCATCCGTTTGTGGATCAGAGATCACCGTGACTCTATTCCTCCGGAAGAAATCCCAGTGGCTGACGAGCATCTGCAAGAATTGCAGCGTCTACAAGATGTAGAACAACGCTATGAAAAAGCCGTTAAAGTACTTGGCGAGAAAGAGCTAGAGCTTGAGATCCTGCGCGAATTGCTAAAAAAGAAAGACCCCGCTTATCCGAGAAATTCGAAGTAGCAGAACCATTTATTAAGCGGGGTGAACCAGTAGCGTTGGTTCTGCGTATCCTTGGCCTTTCAGAGTCCACCTATTACGATCGTAAGAAGAGAGCTACCACCCCGCTATCTGAATGTTCCAAAGAAAGCCGGAGAGGGCGCCCTGTGCCTGGATACTCACATACGTTTACGGGTGAACAAGTGTGTGACAAACAAATCAATGCGTGGCTGCTTGAGCTCATAGAGGGCGAAGAACATGTCTATGGCTACAAGCTTCTTGCACAATGTATTCGTGACCAACATAACGTGAGACTGGACAAAAAGAAATCGTATCGCTTATGCAAAGAGCTAGGCATTCTTCAAAAGCCACGCCAGCGCATACAGACGCATCCTCGTAGACTGGCAAAGAACCGAGTCGTAACAGGCTCCAACCAATTATGGCAAATGGATATCAAATACGGATACGTCATTGGACAGGAGCGCTTCTTTTATATGCTCAGCATCATTGATGTGTTTGACCGTGTCGTCGTTAAACAGTACAGAGGTCCGGTATGTGAGGCCAAGCATGCGGTCCAGACGCTTTGTTATGCGATGCAGAGCCGGCTAAACCCTGGCGAAGAGATGCCTGTAATCCGTACAGATAACGGCCCGCAATTCGTAAGCAAACTGTTTGGAGATATGTGTGAGTGCCTTGACGTCGTCCATGAACGCATTCCGCCAAGGACGCCGAATATGAATGCTTACATTGAGTCGTTTCACAGTCTACTTGAACGTCACTTGTTCGGCATAAGAGACTTCATGACCTTTGAAGAGGCTTATGATGCACTCGATCGTTACATGGACTTCTACAATAATCGCAGGATGCATGGTAGTTTAAACCGAAAACCTCCGAAGATGTTTTCAGCATGGGTCAAGACGCTGGATGACACTTCTGCCTTTCATAAAGCGATGTAATACCTTGAAAAAACGCGGTATTCTACGCATGAATCATTTTTGGTGGGCAAGACTCCGGTTTTAGGGGGCCTAGCCGCTTCCTCTAAAATAACCTGTACTTCCTTCTTGTTTTTAAAGCTTACATAGCGTTCCTCAGGAATGGGCTGCTTCACTTTCTGTCCTGTTGGTAGATCAGCTACCGCGAAATAGCGGAATTTGCCATCCTGCTCCGTTTTGTAAACCCCTACTAATTTCACATCCGTTTTAATTTCTATTTTTAACTCCCCTGCATCTTTATCAGCTTCTTCTTTCGTTTTAAACGTCTTGATTGGCTTCCATTGCGAAAGTGTTACATCATTCTTCCCTTGATTATCCATTTTCATTGTTGCCTGCATATAGCTCAGTACCCATACTTGGTCCCCTGTAGCAAAATTCTGATCGTTCGAAATCCGTTCATTATTCGGCAGCAGGACCATATCCCCATCCAATAAATCCCCGACTTTTGCCTGCTGTACTTGATAATCCCAGGGTACTTCACCACTCATATTGCTTATGCTTGCCGGACTTCCCGCCGTCGCCTTACTCAAGACAGCTGGCTTCTTATTAAAAGCGCTGCTAATGCCCCAAATGATCAGGATGCATACAACGAAGCCCGCGGCCATAAGCCAAAATCGTCCTTGTTTCAAGGTGCTTTCACTCCTATCGGTACAAATTGACTCGCATTTCCTGTAATCATCCCACCTGCTCTCCCTAATAACCCGCATGGTATTCCATTGAGAACAAAGAGACCTGTTAATAAATGTTTATTTCCATGAGCAAAAGATAGCTCGGGCAAATCGGCTCGCTGCTGATAAACACGCTTGAAAAACACACTCGTATCAAAACCAACTTCATCTTTGACCTCTAATTCACCCAGCGTGTTATACAATTCCACTGAGCCGCCTTCTCTGCCAAACATAGATTTGGATACGTAATCACCTGTAAGCTCAGGCGTCATATAAGTAGGCAGCATATAGCTCCCTATTGCCTTGTGCTCGTCAGAGGTGAACATTTCTGCGCCTTCCTCATGTAAGCCCCATATGATAGCTTGCAAGCCTTTTGACTGCAAGATGACCGCGTGTAATGGATTGAACACTTGTATGAATTGTTCTTCAATCGCATAAGAGAAAGCCTCTCCCCCATCATCAATGCCCATCCATTCCTTTGGATACAGCGCAAACATTTTAGTGATGATTTGGTTCTCTCCAACCTTAACAACGCCTTCATCGATCCACAAATCCAAACAATCGACACAGGTCATCTTTCTTCCGCTATGCGCTACAAGGGCATCAATAGTTCCTGTATCTTCAACATGCTTTCCATACGCGGTGCAGGCAGCAAAGTCAGGCGCTTCGATTTCCCATGCTAAGCGGATTAGTTCTTTCATAGCATGGTTCGGTGATTCTATTCCCATTTGATCACATAACCAGGGTGTAGCAATCGCTGCTTCAACATACCCCGTAGGTGTGTCAGCATTCAGCTCTAAAAGCTTGATTTCGCCTTGCTGATTCACTGTAAAATCAAATCTGGCATATCGACTAATGAAACCTGCGGCACCAGGCTCAAGCTGATCTAGCCCATCCCACAGCACTTCAGGAATAGACAAGAGCTCATATAACTCCCTCTTCCCTTTCACATAACGAACCGTCTTATCAAACACGTTCCACAAAGCTCCTGCCGCATGGATAAGTTCTTCGTATACATGTCGCTGCATAACTACAAGTTGGTCAATCCAGTATGCTTCCTCTTCCATATCTGCCCATGTAAATCCAAGGTTCGCCAGCTGCTGCACCCTGCGATCTCTGTTAGCAGAAGGATTCCCTATGACTTCATATATCAAAGCAATTAACCTCCTGAACTGGAGCTTGACGAAGAGCTGAAACCGCTTGATTTACCGCCTATACTACCGGAAGAGGTTGAGGTCGATTTGGAGCTTGATGTTGTTCCGCCGCTCGTACTGTTTGACGATGACTTATTAGTTGTAAACGAGCCGGTTCCACTTGAGGTTGTTGGTGTCTTCGTCGTGGAGCGATTCGAGAACGAACTCGGTTGATAGGTTTTCGTCACATAGGGTGTATTCGATCGATAATAATAAGAGCGATGATTGCTTCCCCAACTACTCGATGAGTAAGGACTTACCGTATTAAAGATCAAATGGTACAGTAGAAGATCATCCCAACCAAAACCACCGCCTCCGGTTACCTGATTCACAATGATGGGGGTCGTACTTCCTCCAGTGCCCGTTGAACTCCCCCCTGCAACAGGCGTTGGAGACGGAGAAGGCGAAGGTGATTTATTATCCGATTGCACGGGCACAGGCAAACTCCAATCAACCGCAGGATCATAATAGGCTTTGACGTCTTCCGAAGACCATTCAACCAGCTTAGATGATCCTGCTCCAGTACTCGGACTAGGAGACTCTGCGGCATGTGCTGAAAGCAGCAACATATGACTAACGAGCATGATGCCAATAGAAGCAGAAAGCACTTTGAGCGGTCGTTTCAATGCCGGTTCCCTCCCCCTTCTGAGCCTACCGTAACCAGCAGAAGCTCAAAAACATTAAGATCTAAGTTCAGTCTTCCTTCGATCATTTCATATTCCTTACCGCCAATAAGAACAAAATTTGCAACATTTAAGGCTTGAATGAGCCTTTCATCCCATGGGCGTTCACTAATTTTTTGCAGTTGTCCGTCCGTCAATTTTTCGAAGAGCGTGATATTCATCGATTCATCTTCCTCCATCCAATCTGTATACTAAATAAAACGCACGAACAGACCTTTTGTTTCAATTTAGCGAAAATAAAAAGAGCCTATCCTAAGGATAGGCTTAAAGGATTAATATGCAACACGTTTTGCTCGTAGAAACGTTGATTTCCAATACGGTTTATCAATATTAATGATTTGAACGCCATTCTTTGGCGCAGGTGAAGCATTCAGCATTTGCCTATTGCCAATGTAAATACCAACATGTCCAACAGTTTTATTGGTTTTGAATCGACCTGGTACATAGAAAAACAACAAATCGCCTTTGCGCAAGGATTTTCGACTTACCAGCTGTCCTACCGCCGCTTGTTGGCGAGCAAGCCTTGGAAGTTTTACGCCATATTTTCCAAATACATATTGAGTAAACGTTGAACAGTCAAATTTTCCTGTTTGCGGATAAGGTCCAGCACCGAATAGATATTTCACACCTAGATATTGCATACCCTTGTTAATCATTGCATTAATATCAATGTTCTTAAGTACTGGAATTACTTCATCTTGATTAGTGGATGCCCACACCTCAAGGTCATCCTCATTTTGTTGCATAGATGCAGGGTGCGTTCCCTTACCTTCGCCTTTGAACGGATCCGTTGGATCATCGCCAAACTCAAGCTCTGCGGTATTAGCCCGAGGGTCGTTGTCATCTTCACGTTCTATTGGAGCAACCGGAGCCGCATGAATCAACAATTGCTCATTTTTCACTTCATATGACATATCTTCTTGAAACAAATCTGCCAATGCGGAGACTGGCAAGTAGGCCGAATCACCCTCCTTAATAAAGGGCTGGCTAACTTTGATTTCTGATCCATCTTTCATAGCTTTCGTCGAATTCATTGTCACTTCGAAGTTTGCGTCATTATCGCCAATTAACAGCTTCTGATTGCCTTCTTCCCAGTTTGACTGGAACTTTAGGGTTTGGATAAGTTCACGTGCTGCTACATACTTGACATTGTTAATCACTTTAATTGGTATAACAGCGTCATCAGTGCCTAATGTCGTTCCTTGTCCTGGTTGTGACAAGCTTTGTGACTGCATACTGCCTGTCCCTGACTGTACGGTAGGATTTTGTGTTGGTGCTGCTTGGTTGGGGCTGGTATTAACCCTTCCACAAGCGGTTGTAGTTGCCATCATGACTACTATACTGCCAATTGCTGCTACTTTCAGCCTTTTCCACATCGCTTTTATTCTCCTTTAGGGACACATAATTATTATCCTCTATAGAGTGAGACAAGTGACATGCAAATATGCATAAAAGGCCATTTGAACAGCTTGGATCATCTTGGAAGCTTTAGACTAGTTGGTCCATTTGTCAGAGAGACTTAATTGCTAGAATAGGATTCAATTAATAAAGCGTGCCCGAATAATTCGGGCACGCTTTAAGTAAATATCGTTTAACCGATGGAACCTTCCATCTCAAATTTAATGAGACGATTCATCTCCACGGCATATTCCATTGGAAGTTCTTTCGTGAACGGCTCGATGAAGCCCATAACGATCATTTGCGTCGCTTCAGCCTCCGTAAGACCACGGCTCATGAGGTAGAACAATTGGTCCTCAGATACCTTGGATACTGTCGCTTCATGCTCAAGCGTGATGTTGTCATTCATGATTTCGTTATATGGAATCGTATCTGACGTTGACTCGTTATCGAGAATCAAAGTATCACATTTGATATTCGCTTTGGAACCTTGGGAGTTACGTCCGAAGGAAGCCAGACCACGGTATGTTACTTTACCGCCGTGTTTAGAAATCGATTTGGATACGATTGTCGAAGTTGTATCAGGCGCCAGATGCGTCATTTTCGCGCCAGCATCTTGGTGTTGCCCTTTACCAGCTACAGCGATGGAAAGAACCATCCCTTTAGCGCCGCGGCCTTTCAGCACAACAGCTGGGTACTTCATCGTCAGCTTGGAACCAATGTTACCATCGACCCATTCCATAGTAGCGCCTTCTTCTGCAACCGCACGTTTGGTAACGAGGTTGTAGATGTTCGGTGCCCAGTTTTGAATCGTTGTATAACGTGCACGGGAGTTTTTGAGACATACGATTTCAACTACCGCACTATGAAGGGAGTTTGTGCTGTAAATAGGAGCTGTACAGCCCTCTACGTAGTGTACAAAGCTTTCTTCATCGGTAATGATCAATGTACGTTCGAATTGCCCCATGTTCTCGGAGTTAATACGGAAGTACGCTTGTAAAGGAACTTCACATTTTACGCCTTTAGGCACATAGATGAAAGAACCACCGGACCATACAGCACTATTGAGCGCAGCGAATTTATTGTCGCTTGGCGGAATAATAGTTCCGAAATACTGTTTGAATAGCTCTGGGTACTCACGAAGCGCCGTATCCGTATCTGTAAAGATAACGCCTTGGTCTTCAAGTTCCTTTTGCATACTGTGGTAAACAACTTCAGATTCATACTGAGCCGATACACCAGCTAAGAATTTTTGTTCCGCTTCAGGAATACCGAGCTTGTCGAATGTTTCTTTAATTTCTGTAGGAACTTCTTCCCACGTTTTGCCTTGCTTCTCGGACGGTCTTACGTAGTACTGGATATCATCGAAATCTAGATCATCCATGTTTCCGCCCCAACGCGGCATTGGCATTTTGAAAAATTGCTCCAGGGATTTCAGACGAAACTCTAGCATCCACTCAGGTTCGCCTTTAATTCTGGAGATTTCTTCAACGATTTCACGAGTTAAGCCTTTACCCGATTGAAAAATCGATTTGTGCTCATCTCTAAAACCATATTTATAATCCTCGAGATCTGGCATTTGTTTAGCCATGGTGAATTCCTCCTTAGTTTTTTTGTGTTGCAAAAACATCTTACATATGGGATCGCTTTTGCGTTAGTTATCGATTTTTTGGGAATGTTCAATTCCTTTGCGTAGTGCGTTCCATGCAAGGGTCGCACATTTGATCCGCGCAGGGAATTTATTCACCCCAGATAACGCCTCTATATCTTCATATTCAAATTCCACAGGTTCGCCCTTCATCAAGCCTGAAAAATTATCGGCCATCTTCAGCGCCTCTTCGATGGTCTTACCTTTGACCGCATCCGTCATCATGGATGCAGAGGATAAGCTAATCGAACAGCCTTCACCTGTGAATTTAGCCATCTTCACAACACCATCTTCCACCTGCATCTGCAGGGAAATCTTATCACCGCAGGTCGGGTTATTAAGATCAATGGTAACAGCTTCGCCAGACTCAAACTTCCCACGGTTGCGCGGTGTTTTATAGTGATCCATAATCACTCTACGGTATAAATCATCCAATTGCATGGCCGAAGTACTCCTTTGTTTTTAGTAAGGCCATCACAAGACGGTCAATATCTGCTTCTGTATTGTACAGATAAAAGCTAGCACGAGCCGTGGAACTTACTTCTAGCCATCTCATTAAAGGCTGAGTACAATGGTGACCGGCGCGTACAGCAACTCCCTCCGCATCTAGAACGGTTGCCACATCATGAGGATGAACATCACCTAGATTGAACGTAACGAGTCCTGCACGATTAGCTTTAGGACCATAGATCGTCAGATCTTCGATCTGAGCCATACGCTCCATCGCATAGTTCGTGAGCTGAATATCGTGTTTATAAATATTGTCCATACCGACTTCTTGTAGAAAATCAATAGCCGCGCCAAGACCTACTGCTCCAGCAATGATTGGTGTTCCACCTTCAAACTTCCAAGGCAGTTCCTTCCAAGTGGACTCATAGAGATCCACATGATCAATCATTTCGCCGCCAAACTCGACAGGCTCCATATTTTCTAGCAATGCCTTCTTCCCATACAATGCCCCGATTCCGGTGGGACCACACATTTTATGACCGGAAAGCGCATAGAAGTCGCAATCCAATTCCTGTACATCCACCTTCATATGCGGTGTACTTTGTGCGCCATCGACCATCATCTTCGCTCCATGTTTATGGGCGATTTGGGCGATTTCTTTGATCGGATTTACGACACCAAGAACGTTGGAAACATACACAACCGAAACAATTTTCGTACGATTGGTTATCGTGTTTTCAACATCTGTAAGCGAAATCGAACCATCAGGCTGTAAAGGAATATATTTTAAAGTAGCGCCTGTAGCCTTTGCAGCTTGCTGCCATGGAATCAGGTTGCTATGATGCTCCATCGGTGTAAGGACAATTTCATCGCCTTCACGCAGTACAGATTTCGCATAACTGCTTGCTACAATGTTGATTGCCGTTGTCGTACCTCTAGTGAAAATGATTTCCTGCTCACTGGATGCGCCGATGAACTTAGCCACTTTGGCTCTGGCTCCTTCGTATGCATCCGTTGCACGGGAACCTAGGGTATGAACCCCGCGGTGAACGTTCGCATTGTCCCACTCATAGTAGTGCTTCAGTGCTTCAATCACCTGAATAGGCTTCTGGGAAGTTGCAGCACTGTCCAAGTACACCAGCGGATGACCGTTCACCTCTTGCTTCAGAATGGGAAAAAGTTCACGTATCTCCGAGGTATTCATTGTCCCAGCTTCCTCTCTACTAAGCTTTGCAGCTGTTCTTCGACGCTCTTAATTGGAATTTCGGAAACGACTGGCGCCAAGAATCCGTAAATAATCAAGCGCTGAGCTTCTTCCTTCGTAATCCCACGAGACATCAGATAGTGAACTTGCTCAGCATTGACTTGACCAACACTCGCCGCATGACCAGCTTTAACATCGTCCTCATCAATAAGAAGAATCGGATTCGCGTCGCCACGCGCTTTCGGGCTGAGCATAAGCACTTTCTCTGTTTGCTGACCGTTACAGCCTGTTGCGCCTTTTTCGATCTTTGTAATCCCGTTGATGATCGCTGTTGAGCCATCTCTCATTACGGCACGAGTAATCATGTCGCTTGTTGATGCTTTGCCCCAATGAACAGCGCGTGTAGTCAGGTTCAACTTCTGCTCCTGAGTTCCAACACAGATCACTTTAGCATCGGAGTCGGAACCTTTGCCTTTGAGGATCGATGTTGTATCCGAAAGTGTGTTACCGTAGTTCATTTCACCAACTACCCACTGAATGCTCGCATCGTTATCGATGATCGCACGGCGGTATGTCAAATCCGTAACGGATTCTTCCAAGTTATGAACGGATGCATAGTTAACTCGCGCACCTGGCTTCACGAATACTTCAACGATTCCGTTTTGTACCAAAGGAGCACCTGCTACAGAGGATACAAAATTATCTACATAAGTAACAGCGCTGAACTGCTCTGCAACAATCAAAACATGCGGTGCAAAAGTCGCTTCGGCATCATCGGTTACAAATAACGCTTGGAGTGGAAGGTCCACACGAACGTTTTTCGGTACATAAAGGAAAATACCACCGTTCCATAGTGCAGCATGCAAAGCTGTTAATTGATTTTCATTAGCTTCTACAGCTTTCATGAAATATGGTTTCACCAAATCCGCATGATCGCGAATGGCTGTTTCCAAATCAGTGAAAATAACGCCTTGCTGTTTCAATTCTGCCGAAACTTGGTTGAACACGATGCCGGAGTTGCGTTGTACGATCAAGTTCTCGGAATTAGCTAAACCTTTGGTAACTTCGGGTAAAGCATCGAGGGATGCCAAAGGGGCTTGCGATTTATAGGAACCATAGGAGGAGATGCTCCAACGGTCAATTCTCGTCTTTTCTAGCGCAGGTAATTCCAAAGAATTCGCTAACGCTAACCCTTCTGTACGAAGGGCAGTCACCCACTCCGGCTCTTGTTTGCTGCGGGAGAGCTCGATGACAGCATTAGTATCTATGGAAAGTGTTGTTTGACTACTCATGGTTTCCTCCATTTATAGGGATCTTTGACCCTTAGATCAAAGTCTCTCCTCTCTTAGTACTTCGGTCCGGACGTGTTCATTGGAACTTTGAACTCTTCCGTGTCTTGACCAACGGTCTCATCCACGATACCGAGTTCTTCTTTGATCCAATCGTAACCTTCCGCTTCCAGACGCTCTGCAAGCTCAGGACCACCGGATTTTACGATACGGCCTTGCATCATAACATGTACAAAATCAGGTTTAACGTAGTTCAGCAAACGTTGGTAATGTGTAATGATCAAGAAGCCGCGGTCTTCGCTGCGCATAGCATTAACACCCTCAGCAACGATACGCAATGCATCGATATCCAGACCGGAGTCAATTTCATCTAGAATGACAAACTTTGGCTCAAGCAAAAGCATTTGAAGAATTTCGTTGCGTTTCTTCTCACCGCCGGAGAAGCCTTCGTTCAGGTAACGGTGCATGAACTCTGGGTTCATTTCTAGCTGCTTCATCTTCGCTTCCATTTGACGAATGAATTTGATCAACGAGATTTCGTTGCCTTCACCGCGACGTACGTTCATTGCGCTGCGCAAGAAGTCAGCGTTCGTTACGCCCGTGATTTCGCTTGGATACTGCATAGCTAAGAACAAACCAGCGCGTGCTCTTTCGTCAACAGCCATTTCTAGAACATCTTCACCATCTAATGTTACAGAACCCTCTGTTACTTCATATTTCGGGTGCCCCATCAGAGCGGAAGCCAACGTACTTTTACCTGTACCGTTTGGTCCCATGATGGCATGAATTTCTCCGCCTTTGATTTCCAGGCTAAGACCCTTCAAAATTTCCTTTCCTTCGACGTTCGCTTTTAGACCGTCTATTGTAAATGTTGATGAATTCGCCATTTCTTAAGCCTCCATAATGTGTTGGAATGTACAAGATAAACGACAACCATTTCGAATGATTATCATTGATTCTCATTAGAATAATTCTATTATAACTTACTATGTTAAATCAAGAAAGGGCATTTGCTTGAAAAAGGAGGTCATTTTCTGAAAATGCTACCTTTTTATTACGCCAAAGTATGCTTTATTTCAGCAACCATCGCAGCAAACTCCTCATTACTCAAAACTGGAACCAAAGAAGACTCTTCCGGTATATCAGCCTCAAGCTCAATCCATGACTTGCAGCCTATATAGGCTTGTTCGATCGGTATTTGCAAGGGTTGTTCCAAATTATATACCCTTAACAGCATGATATGAAGCGGATTCTTACGTTTCCACTTCAATCTTTCTTCCGTGAAATTTTCCGTCCAAATGTGATAAGGATACAGTTTATTCAACTGCTCTTGATCACTGACCTCAATATCTTCAACCATCCGTGCAAAGCTGCTAATCGTTACGCGCGTATCCTCTGCACTCCAGCCTATGAGGGATTCATCGATAACACCGCGATAAGCTTCCTTCAATAATTCTTTTCTCTGATGTTCATACGTTGGATAGAGAAAGAAATCAGCGGATTCCACTTGAAAATCTTTTGTTTCCTCAACAATTCCTCCCTTGCGCATAATAAAAATTTGCGTTCCATCTTCCAGTGCTTTAACAGCCGATGCCCATTCTTTCAGAGCCTTTGGTTTCCCCATAAAGCAAACACCTCGTTCTCCTCATTAATCTTATCTATTATAAGGAATCTCAAGCCGCAAAACAATGTGACATAGAGGCGTGTGGCTAAACTTCGAAAATGTGGATTGACACCTTTTTGTCCTATGAATAATAAAGTGCTTAATCTAGAGCGACCGAACAAAAAACCTCAGGCTCTGCCTCAGGTCCTTGGTGTAAACCCATTCTTTCGTATATAGGGAGGGGCGTGGGTTCCAAGCGTTGTTAAAGTCGTTTTTTTCAAAGTATTAGGCTTTAATTACAAAAGTTTTAACTTTGCAGTTGTATCCCCTTAGGGCTTTACCACCGTTCCTCGAGGAGAACGAATATTCAAAGGCCCACAATAACTGCGCGAGAAAGTGCAGGTATTTTTGCTAAAATCGTTTGAATAGAGGAAAAGCCTGCTATTATGCAGGAATTTTAGCTTTTCCATACAGAAATTAAAAAAAGACCGCAAAAGCCTGCACAATCGGCTAGGCCCCCTAAAACCGGAGTCTTGCCCACCAAAAATGATTCATGCGTAGAATACCGCGTTTTTTCAAGGTATTACATCGCTTTATGAAAGGCAGAAGTGTCATCCAGCGTCTTGACCCATGCTGAAAACATCTTCGGAGGTTTTCGGTTTAAACTACCATGCATCCTGCGATTATTGTAGAAGTCCATGTAACGATCGAGTGCATCATAAGCCTCTTCAAAGGTCATGAAGTCTCTTATGCCGAACAAGTGACGTTCAAGTAGACTGTGAAACGACTCAATGTAAGCATTCATATTCGGCGTCCTTGGCGGAATGCGTTCATGGACGACGTCTAGGCACTCGCACATATCTCCAAACAGTTTGCTTACGAATTGCGGGCCGTTATCTGTACGGATTACAGGCATCTCTTCTCCAGGGTTTAGCCGGCTCTGTATCGCATAACAAAGCGTCTGGACCGCATGCTTGGCCTCACATACCGGACCTCTGTACTGTTTAACGACGACACGGTCAAACACATCAATGATGCTGAGCATATAAAAGAATCGCTCCTGTCCAATGACGTATCCGTACTTGATATCCATTTGCCATAATTGGTTGGAGCCTGTTACTACTCGGTTCTTCGGCAGCCTGCGCGGATGTGTCTGTATGCGCTGGCGTGGCTTTTGAAGAATGCCTAACTCTTTGCATAAGCGATACGATTTCTTTTTGTCCAGCCTCACGTTATATTGGTCACGAATACATTGTGCAAGAAGCTTGTAGCCATAGACATGTTCTTCGCCCTCTATGAGCTCAAGCAGCCACGCGTTGATTTGTTCGTCACACACTTGTTCACCCGTAAACGTATGTGAGTATCCAGGCACAGGGCGCCCTCTCCGGCTTTCTTTGGAACATTCAGATAGCGGGGTGGTAGCTCTCTTCTTACGATCGTAATAGGTGGACTCTGAAAGGCCAAGGATACGCAGAACCAACGCTACTGGTTCACCCCGCTTAATAAATGGTTCTGCTACTTCGAATTTCTCGGATAAGCGGGGTCTTTCTTTTTTAGCAATTCGCGCAGGATCTCAAGCTCTAGCTCTTTCTCGCCAAGTACTTTAACGGCTTTTTCATAGCGTTGTTCTACATCTTGTAGACGCTGCAATTCTTGCAGATGCTCGTCAGCCACTGGGATTTCTTCCGGAGGAATAGAGTCACGGTGATCTCTGATCCACAAACGGATGGTTTCAGGATGGATGTCATACATGCGGGCTAATACCCCCACCTTAATACCAGCCAATGCTTCCTTAACAATTTTAAGCCGTGCTTCTTCTTTCAGCCTTTTCCCCATACTGAATCATCTCCTTGTCCCTAGTTTAAATTATTGGGTGGGAGGACTCCAGTTTAATTAGGGGGCCTAGGAGCAATTGCAGGAATGTACGAATAGGAGCTAGTCGAAGAAAAAAAGCATGTACAATTGCAGGCTTACCAAAACCACAGTTACTTCTTCTCATTAAGCTCACTCAAACCCAAACAAGCAATCTGAACAAATAAGCGCGGAAAACGCGCTTACAGCGAGAGCTCTGCGAGGCGAAGCTCGCCCACAGAGTCGGAGAAGCCGAAAATCGGCTTCTCCGCAGACTATCCTGCGCGTCCGCGTTTAATCTGAGCACACGAATAAAAAAGGGATGGCCCTATTCGACTGGGGCCATCCCTTTACCTTCTTTTATTTCGAAGTTTCAGCGTAATAGGTTGGTTGCATCCGGGTAAACTGATCTTGATTTTGTTTCATGGGGTTAGGATCAGCAGCCGTGCTGGGAGAGTCTGCATCGAAAGCAATTATGAGCAAGAAGCAGCATGCGGCCACAATGAGCAGCAGATTCAGGATTTTCATCACATTGATATCCTCCAGAACTGTTTTGCCTCAAGTATAGCCAAGTTTCATCAACCAGATGTTTGTTCAGATTAAATATTTTGTAAACATAGATTATCCAAGGAATGACTGAAGCATCCAGCGATGCTTTTCCAAGGAAGTTTGAATGGCTAAAAGCATGTCCGACGTCGTCTCATCCTGAACCTCTTCACAAGCCTGCATGCCAGCTTTTAATTCTTGCGTAAGAATCGTGAAATCTTCAATAACAGCTTCGACCATTTTCGTAGCGGTTTCTGTACCCGAAGCCTCTTTTAGGGACGATAATTCCATAAAAGCTTTCATTGTAGCCGCCGGCTGACCACCAATTGATAGCAACCTTTCAGCCAGCTCGTCCACGTGTAGGGCAGCTTCATTATATAGCTCTTCAAATTTAACATGCAGCGTGAAAAACTGATTGCCCTTCACATACCAATGAAAGTTGTGCAGCTTGACATAAAGCAACCCCCAGTTTGCAATTTGCTTATTCAGAATAACTTGGATAGATTGGGTTAAGGACGTTGTCACCATAGTAAGCCTCCTTATCTTTGATTAATCGGTTAAATTCTGTTCACGTACGCGTTAATTTACGTTAGAAGCACTCATTTTATGTAATTTGTGCAACATTTCCAAAGTTAGTATTTCAAGCAGCTACTTTTTGTCTTATACTAGGAAAAGACGATTAAAACACAGTAAGTTAGTTGGAATTAAATCCAATAAATCATAGGAGGTTACTACATGTCCACTTATCATCCTTTAAGTGAAGCCCAAGCTATTGAATACGCACGTCAAATTCCAAATCTGTTTCAACCTGGCTCAGACTTAACTAGTCATGAAATCGGCGACGGCAACTTAAATCTCGTTTTTCGCATATCGGAAACAGCTACAGGAAAAAGTATTATTTTAAAACAAGCCCTCCCTTATGCCAAAGTTGTCGGCGAATCCTGGCCGTTAACACTCGACCGTGCAAGAATTGAAAGTGAAGCGCTCTTGATTGAAGAAGGCTTGAATCCAGACCTCGTACCTCACGTTTATGCCTATGATGCGGATTTGGCGCTTACCGTAATGGAAGATCTGAGTGACCATGTCATTATGCGCAGAGGGTTAATTGAACGTAACCAGTACCCGCTCTTTGCTGAGCATATCGGTCGTTTTCTAGCAAATACGTTATTTTTCACTTCCGACCTAGGCAAAAATCAACAAGAAAAGAAAATCCAACAGGGTCGATTCATCAACCCCGAGCTTTGCAAAATCACAGAGGATTTGATCTTCGATGATCCGTATCGCGATGCAGAAACGAATAATATTGAAGCTCACATCCACGATGCGGCTGAACAGCTTTGGGCGGACAGCGAACTTCACTTTGAGGTAGCTATCCTTCGCAACAAATTCCTTACGAGTGCACAAGCGCTCCTTCATGGCGATCTGCACACAGGAAGTATCTTTATCAAACCTGATTCCACGAAGGTGATTGATCCTGAATTCGCTTATTATGGGCCGATGGGCTTCGATATTGGTGCTGTACTTGCGAATTTGCTCCTCAATTATGCCGCTCAAGAGGGCTGGAGTAAGGATAGTGAGAGCCGTGCTTCCTATCGCGCTTATTTACTTCAAACCGTGAAGGACGTATGGACCCATTTCGAAACGAATTTCCGCGCTTTATGGAATGAGCATGGTGTAGATCGTGTATTTCAAACACCTGGCTATCAAAACTACTTCCTAGCCAATCTGCTCCAAGACACAGTCGGATTCGCCGGAGCCAAAATGGTTCGCCGCATTGTGGGGCTTGCACATGTGGCTGATATTGATAAAATCGAAGATGCTGCTGATAGAGAGCGTGCACAGCGCTTAGCGTTAGCCATTGGCACATCATCCATTCGTACCCATCGTCAAGTGAAATCCATCGATGAGCTTATTGCCATCGCCACCCAAGAATCTGCTGCAGAAAGAGGATTTGCCCTATGACAAACACAAACAATAAAGATTTAGAAGTGCAAAACCTGGAAAACCAAGGTGCTTTGCAATCCTTGCGTTGGAATGGCAAGCAGCTTGATCTGCTCGATCAACGGCTGCTGCCTGAAGAGATCGTATATTTGCCGCTGGAGACACCAATCGAGGTGTGGGAAGCGATCCGGCACTTGAAGGTTCGCGGCGCACCAGCGATAGGAATCGCCGCAGCGTATGGGGTATACCTCGGCATCCGTGAAGTGGATGCTCCGCTCGCCGGGCTTCTGGCGGAAGTCCAGAAGCAAGCAGACTACCTGGCGACATCGCGTCCGACAGCTGTGAACTTGTTCTGGGCGCTCGATCGCATGCGAGCGCAAGCAGTGACTTTGGCAGCTGCGGGCGGAAGCCCGGCTGCCTTCAAGGAAGCTCTCCTGGGCGAAGCGCAGAAGATTCAAGCGGAGGACGAGGAGACGAACCGCCTGATCGGCGAACATGCGCTAACGCTGTTCGAGGATGGATTCGGCGTGCTGACACATTGCAACGCCGGGGGCTTAGCTACTGCCAAGTACGGCACAGCGTTAGCGCCGTTCTACTTGGCTAAGGAAAAAGGCATGAACATCAAAGTGTTCGCGGATGAGACTCGTCCGGTGCTGCAAGGCGCACGGTTGACCGCCTTTGAACTGCAGCAAGCCGGCGTTGACGTAACGCTGATCTGTGACAACATGGCCGGCGCGGTTATGTCGAAGGGCTGGATCCAGGCTGTCATCGTAGGAACAGACCGTGTAGCGGCTAACGGTGACGTTGCCAACAAAATCGGCACCTACAGTGTAGCCGTACTGGCGAAAGCGCACGGCATCCCGTTCTACGTGGCGAGCCCGCTCTCTACGATCGATCTGAATACGCCTACGGGCGGAGACATCCCCATTGAAGAGCGTCATGAGGATGAGATTACACAAGGCTTCGGTAAACGCACAGCTCCTCTTGGGGTGAAAGTGTTTAATCCAGCCTTCGACGTTACACCTAACGAATATGTGACAGCCATTATTACCGAAAAAGGTATCGTACAAGCTCCCTATACGGAAAACCTAAGGAAGCTATTCGAATAAAAAAAGGCTGTTCCCTGCGTAGATTCATTCATTCTACGAGGGAACAGCCTTTTTCTTTTATACAGGATTCAATAGTTGATCCCGATATTGATTCGGCGTGACACCATGCGCTTTCTTGAAGACATAGTGCAAATAATTACTAGAGGCAAAACCATTGCTTTCCGCAATTTTGTCAAGGGTCAAAGAGGTTTGAAGCAGTTCACTGCATACATGTTTCAAACGTACCTGTTCCAAGTATTCGCTGAACGAGATGTTCGCCTGCTCCTTGAAGATGCGCTGAAGCTGCCTTGAACTGATCTGTAAGCGTTCAGCTACTCCTTCAAGCGTCAGTGGACGACGGAAGTTATCTTCAATAAATTGAATAGCAAGCTGATAACGATAGCTCTTCATATCACGCGCAGGCAGATTCACCCCCTGCTGGTCCGCCTTATAGGCCCCCACTGTCCTTAACAACATTTGCACAATGGATTGCTTAATGATCGTGTACTGCCCTAGCTGATTGCTTCGCCAAGCTTCATAAGCTATAAGAAAGCACTTCATGGCTTCCTGTCGGTCTAAAGCAGGGACATGAGGAAGCTCGCTCAGCTGCCTTAAGCATGCATCTGCCTCAGCAATCTCCCAAGCTTCTCCCCATGCTTCAGAGACGGGTTTAGAACCTCGCTCATCTTCATCTTGATCCAGCTTTACGATATCCACATGCAGACAAAGTTCGCCCATCGCTTCCCGCTCATCGGCTTCTTGGCGATGACTGACGCCTGGTGCCGTTACATAAAGCATGCCTTCTTGAAGGGGATGCGTAACACCGTCCAGAATGACTCTGCCTTTGCCATAGGGGATGTAATGAATTTCATACTCGGAATGTTGATGGAAATCTATGATCATACCTGCAGGAAAGGAAGTCAGATGACAGCGCAATACTCGAAGTCCGTAAGAACCCCACCTGAAGCTTAACTCCAAGCGATCCAATGCCATTGGATTCTCGACCATGGGTTCAAAGTAAAATGGCTGGCTCATCATTAGACCCTCCTTTCTTACCTGCAAAAATTACTGATGTAGTGAATCAAGTCGCACTTGCTGCTTGGCTGCAACGGAACGATTAGAAGCCTCCATCAGCTTCGTTAGATCCACAGCAAGCTCAATATTTTGGGCCGCTTTTGTCCCATTCTGAATATGAGCTACCCATTGATCGAACGCAGTTGGCTTCGCTGCTGGACCGTTCTCATATGCCACCCATTGTTTGCTTGCATCAGCAAGTTTATTCGTACGAAGCAAGACTCTTCCATCATGGTCGGAATAGAGCACACTGCCATCCGTACCGTGAACCTCAATCACAAACGGTGAAGCTGCGTTCACAAAACCAGCTTCCACGATGCCTAGTGCACCATTTGCATACTGGAGAGTTGCTACGGCATTATCTTCAACTTCCCTGCCTGTTACATAGCCGTAAGAAGCGCTTACAGCTTCAGGCAGCCCCAACAATAAACGAGTTAAATACATAGGGTGACAACCGAGATCAATTAGGGCGCCTCCGCCACATTGCTCTGCATTGTAGAAATGCTCTGGCAGCCATCCGTTTGGATTTTCATTCGTAGAAATGCCGCCATTGTGAGATAAGCGTGTACGAACGAGTGTAATCTGACCTAATAATTCTTTCTGGATAATTTCTTGAATCGCTAATGTATACGTTGGATTCAAACGAGGCAATGAAACTGTCAATGTCACACCTGCTTCATTAACCGCATTCAGAATCTCATTCACTTCATGCAAGGTTGGTGCAATAACTTTTTCTGTGAAAATATGTTTACCTGCCTTCGCAGCAGCGATCATTACGTCTCGGTGTAGGTTGGTCGGTGTATCCACAACAACAGCATCAATTTCCTTATTTGCTAATAACTCTGCTAGATCTGAGTAAAAGCTTACTCCGCGCTTCGCAGCTTCGGCTTGCCCACGTTCTGGAAGCTCATCCCAAACCGCAACGATCTGGGTATCTGGATGTCCCTCTACCTGTTTTGCATAGTCATTTGCATGCACGTGCCAAAAACTTAACATCGCTACTCTAATCATGTTAACCTCCAAATAAGTGACTTGGTTTCATTGTAACATGCCATAACATCTTGATAAATTTCGAATTAGCGACAATATAAGGTGCAAAATAACGACATCTTTTCATTACTTGGTTACAGGCACCGCATTGTAAAACTCTTCCATTGTTAAGCTTTTGCTTACCAATTCTTTCGCAACATCTACACCCACATAACGAATATGCCATGGCTCGTATTGATAACCGGTAATCGTTGTTTTCCCTTTTGGGTAACGAATAATAAAACCGTACTCAGCCACATGTGTTTCAAGCCATTTCGCTTCCTTAGTCCCACCAAAACAATCTTCCGCCGCGCACTTCCCGTCACTTCCCGTTACATCTATGGCGAGTCCCGTTTCGTGCTCACTGGTTCCAGGAACAGCACTGTACGTTTTGGCTTTCTCTTCGCCGTCTTTAAGCACATAGCGTTGGAAAATAGATTTCTGCGTCGCATAAGAACGATAAGCCGAAACGCCAGCAAGGTGGATACCGTCCTTATCAGCTCCAGCAAAGAGCTTTTCGATCGCACTGGCTGCGGTTTTACGCATTTTACGTTTTTCATTTTTCTCAGCAAAAATAAATGGAATGTCAGGATAAACCAAATCAGTCGGCTCGTAGCTCGATGGCAGTGAATTTTGCTTATTTACAAGAACAGTTATACTCTCCGGTTTCGATACAACTTGGATAGCTCCACTCTTTGGCGGAACAGCAGAAGTTGATGGGGATGCCGTAGGAGCATTTGAGGGTTTCGGAATAATTAAAGGCGATGGAGAAGGGTTCGAAGATGGCGTAGGACTTCCTTCACTAACCGGCGGAGTAGCCGTCGCAGTGGGGCTAACTGAAGGAGCCACTTCCCCTTTGCTGCATCCTGATGCTATGGATAACGCCACAAATATGGCGAGTGAGTATGTTAACTTGTTGTTCATGATCTTTGGAATGCCTCCTCAATTAATATAAAAACTTACATAAGAAATAGACTTCTGAGCTCGTGCAAAAGTTGCATCGCAAATTAAAAAGGCTGTAATTTTAGGTTATGAGCCTAGATTACAGCCTTCTTATTTTATGCGTATTCGTGTGTGGTTACAAGTTTTGTATTATTAAAATAATTCCTGATGTACTTCTAGCCTTGACTTGATGCAATCGCTTGTTCCAAATCGTAGATAATATCTTCGATCGCTTCCGTACCAACGGACAATCGAATAAGTCCTGGAGACACACCCGCAGATACTTGTTCCTGCTCATTCAATTGTGCATGCGTCGTGCTTGCCGGATGAATAATCAATGATTTGGAATCTCCGACATTCGCTAAATGCGAGAATAATTTAACGTTATGTATCAGCTTCTTACCTGCTGCAATACCGCCTTTGATACCAAAACTCAAAATAGCGCCTTGACCTTTCGGCAAATACTTCTGGGCAAGTTTGTAGGAAGGATGACTTTCTAAGCCCGCATAACTCACCCACTCTACCGACTCATGTGACTCTAAATATTCAGCAACCTTAAGCGCATTGAAACTGTGGCGTTCCAAACGCAAATGCAGCGTCTCAAGACCTTGCAATAAAAGGAACGCACTGTTAGGAGATAACGAAGCGCCTAAATCTCGAAGCAGTTGAACCCGTGCTTTAATGATGTAGGCAATTGGACCGACAGCTTCAGTGTAAACGACACCGTTATAACTTGGATCAGGCTTCGTCAAACCAGGAAATTTACCGCTAGCAGCCCAATCAAATTTACCACTATCTACAATAACACCGCCAATCGTAGTTCCGTGTCCACCAATGAACTTGGTTGCGGAGTGAATAACGATATCGGCCCCATGCTCAATCGGTCTAAGCAGGTAAGGACTCGGGAATGTATTATCAATGATCAAAGGAATGCCATTTTCATGTGCTATAGCTGCTACAGCCTCAATATCGAGAATATCCCCCTTAGGATTACCGATCGATTCCGCATAAATGGCTTTGGTCTTGTCCGTAATCGCACCTCGGAAATTTTCCGGATTGCTCGGATCAACGAATTTCACTTTAATGCCTAGTTTAGGCAATGTATTTGAAAATAAATTGTATGTACCGCCGTACAAGGAAGAAGCTGAAACGATTTCATCTCCAACCTCGGCAATGTTCAGAATTGAGAAGGTAATGGCAGCCTGACCGGATGCAACAGCGAGAGCGGCTGGGGCACCTTCCAACGCGGCAATCCGTTTTTCAAATACATCGGTCGTAGGGTTCATAATTCGCGTATAAATATTGCCAAATTCTTTGAGCGCAAATAAATTTGCAGCATGCTCCGTATCGTTAAATACATAAGACGTCGTTTGATAAATCGGTACAGCCCTTGAATTAGTCGTTGGATCAACCTGTTGACCTGCATGAATGGCTAGCGTTTCCGGTAAGTACTGGCGTTCTGAATCTGACATTGCACATGCCTCCTAGGATAAAATAATTTGAATAAATGCCGTCATGAATTAAACTTGATAATTCCTACTGGAATAGTATACAATCATTCTAATGGAAATATCTAGGTAAAGTCAATATACCATATTGGGATATTTTTCTATACCATTTTTGATAGGAGTCCTTGCCCCCCCTCATATACAAAAGCCCGCTCTGAATGTATTCAAAGCGGGCTTTCTCCAGATTATTCTGGCGGAAGAAGAACAATTCGTCCATCTTCCATCGCAACGCGAACTTTATTCGTACTCGAAGCACCAATCGATTCGAGGAAGTTAGCAGGAATTTGTAGTCTGCCCGCCTTGTCAACGACCGCGTATTCGACATGAGAGTCATTATCAGCAGCAACGATGCCTTGCTCCAGCTCCAGCAATTCTTCCTGGTAGGATTTGCGCCGCAGTATCTCCGAGGAGGTTTTGCCGTCCCGAATAGCAACGACACGGTCTACTTTCTTAGCTAGAAGCGGATCGTGTGTGACGATTACAACCGTTAAACCGAAGCTGCGGTTCAGCTCACGGAACAGATCGAGAATTTGATTCGCCATCTTCGTATCGACAGACCCTGTCGGCTCATCAGCGAGCAAGAGCCTTGGCTGATTAGCAAGCGCAATAGCTATAGCCACACGCTGCTGTTCTCCACCGGAAAGCTCATTTAGCTTATTTTTTCTTCGGTGGGTCAAACCCACAGCTTCCAGTAAATCTAGTGCCCGATGGCGCTTGCGTCGTCCCTGCAGCAGAATGGGTAGCTCTACATTTTCCAAAGCTGTCAAATAGGGAATCAGGTTACGTGCATTATTTTGCCAGACGAAGCCAACGGTTTCCCTTTTATACTTCACCAGATCTGATTCCTTAAATTTCAACAAATCCTTCCCATCTACGTGGAGATTACCTGCCGAAGGTCGATCTAACCCTCCCAGCATATTCAATAGCGTCGATTTGCCACTGCCGCTGTTGCCGATAATCGCCATCAGCTCTCCCTCCTCAATGTGGAGATCAAGCCCTTGTAAAGCGACGACTTCAATGTCAGCCGTTTTATAAATTTTAACTAGATTTTCACAGTGAATCATCCTTAATCCTCCCCAAGCTTAACGGCTTGATGAATCTTAATTCTGGACAGCATCGTGCCGAGTAGTAGTAGTCCCATCCCTATCATCACAGTAACAATGACATACAAATGCAGCTGATCATTGGGATCAAAACTCACTTGAAAAGGCGGCACTTGACTGGAAGAATCGAACGTTAATTGGAATAAAGGAACAAATAATCGGCTAGCCGTATTCCCCGTAATCATGCCAATTAGAACCGCTGCTCCAGAAGTTAATAATTGTTCAGCCACTAGCATTCCGATTAGCTGCGCAAAAGAGATCCCCATCGCCCGAAGCACACCGAATTGTAAGATCCGCCCGGACAAAGAAAGCACCCAGTACAGGAGAAACCCAATGAAGCTTATGCCAATAGCAATCAGGAAGCCAAGCGTCATAACACCATTCACAGCCAATTGGAACGGATCATTCTTGGAGAGAACCAGCATTTGCTTCGTATCTATTAAACTTGAGAGCGGTATATGTTTAAGCTCTAGCTCCTCATACAAAGCTTGACTCGTCATACCCGGTTTTAGCTTTAGCCAAACATCATACGGCTCTACAGCCATATTATTTTGAATGAAAGAGAGATGCCCAATAACTAATTTCGGTGCATCCACTTTACTTTGCTTCGTCGAGTCAGAGCTGCTCCCTGTTTTGGTTCCAGCGGTTAAGATCGGATTGGGATTCCAGCTCGGCCAGTAATCAATAATTCCATACACAACACAAGTGGCTCCCTCTATATCACTCCATCCTACATGTACCACATCGCCCACTTTGGCTCCGGTTTCCTCAGCAATTGATTTGGAAATAAGCACCGCTTTGGAATCACCTGCCAATAGGTTTAAATACTCATAAAAGTGATGATCGAGCAAATGATCGCGGAGCCAAGCCGTTTGACCAAATTCATCGGTATCAATGCCCATTAACGCAATTTTTTTCGTTTCTTTGCCAAGTGCGAAATAAGCATCTTTCTTATTAAACACTCGAGCCGCTGATTCCACACCTGCCAGCTGTGTGAAGGGCAAGAATGGAGGCTCCGTATATTGGACCCGCTTCTTAGCAACTGGTTGACTAGCATTAGAACTCGCTTCCCCTGGAAAGCCTGAAGATCCTGACTGTGGAGGCGGTGCATCATTGTCCCATTTGGTTTGCAGAACAATATCCGCACCATTCTTATAACGGATCTTCTCTTCAATATTTTTGTTCATCGTCCTAGCTGCGCTGGCACTAAATAACCCTGTTGCCAGTGTCATGATGATAAACAGCATAATGAACTGATATTGGGTGGTTGATCTGCCAACTTGGAGCAGCGTTGAATACAAATAGGGGGGCCACCATTTTCGGCCGATGAAATAGAATAACTGAATCACCCACGGGTATATCCGAAGCAGGAAAAGACCCATGGCGAATATGAATAAAGCCGGGACTACGAAAAGGAGTGGATCTACTTTCATGTCCATTGAGTCCAGACCTAAGGCTACCAGATCATTCATCCGTCGGTTAAAGCTTTGTAGTAAATAGATAGACACTGCCAATAAGACAACATCGAGAAACATTTTATGTACAAATGAGAGCTTGTTTTTCCTCGCCATGGTTTGTTTATGGCTTACAATTGTAGCGCGAGTGGCGAGTACAGCGGGAATAAGAGTCATACAAACCGATGCGGTTACGGCAATTAAAGCGTACTGATAAGCCTCCTTATTCAGCTTGACCTCCATCGCTGCGCGCTGGACGAACGCTAGGAATCCATTCGATGCACCCAAAATCTTCGTTAATTGCAGGCCAATTAGCGGACCAACTAGAAGGGCAACTCCCCCTAAAAAAATACCTTCCAGCACATAACCTAGCAGAATTTGAGTCCGGCTTGCTCCTCTGCTGCGCAGCACGGCAATCTCTGTTTTCTGTCGTTCTGTAATCAAATTGGCAACCATGAATAGATAGAAGGCCAATAAAATGCTAATGGGCACATTAAGCGACCACAGCATAATTCTGAGTTTCTTCTCTTTCTCACCATACAATTTCAATGTGGTAATTGCTGGATTTTTGACCGTAAACGTGTTGAAATGATTGCTTAAATAGCTTGATAGCCTTTCATGAGTGCTGGTGTAGGCTTCAAGTCCTTCCAGCTTCAATTGGTGATAATCGAGAATGTAATCCCAATAGGAAAATGTGTTGGGAAACATTTTGTTTTTCGTGAAATCCTTCTCAAATAAGGCAAAGGGAATGAAAAATCTTGAACGTAAGTCACCCATATTATTCGTCCAATACAGATCGGCATAATCGGTACGATCGATAACAGCCACCGGCTTTATTCGAATATTTTGTTTCAAATCTTTGTCAACTATGGTTAATTCATTGCCCAGTACGATTTTTAATTGCGTCAGCAGTTCAGGGAATACCCAAGCTTCATATACACCATCCACAGGTTCCGTAGAAGGCATGACACCGTCAACAATGCGAATATGTTTCTCCAACTCTGACATCGCTGTTAATTCAGCTGAACGGTTCACTTTAGGGTCTACTTTGCTTGGATCGCTTGGTTTAAGCTCGAAATTTACTGTGCTGCGCGTCTTGGTAGATAGGAGAATTGGCAAGCCAAATTGCTGGCTTTGTTCTGCCATATAGGCATCCGTTTCCGCTAAAAGACGATCACCGCTTTCTCCCATTAAGTAGGCAGAATTATAGGCATGCCCAGGATATTGCTGCGTGTTGGTCTGTAAAACTTCCAAATCTTTGATCAGCATACGCTGTAAAATGGCGTGAGTATAAATGGGCATAGAGCTAGCAAGTGCGACCGATATAATTAGCCCTGCCAATAAACTCAGCTCTAGCCAGCGGTTTTTGACCATTTTACGGAGAATCATCAGAAATAAAGCCATTGCTTTCCTCCTAAAGAATGCTAGTTATTTAAAATAACATTCTGACCTTCCTTTAGTCCGGTTCGGATTTCCACTTCTGTCGGTGTTACAAGCCCTTTCTCAACATCGATTTCCTTCCGACTTTCGCCAATCAACACTTGAACGTAATCCCTGCCTAGGTAACTCCGAAGACCAGTTCTCGGTATGACAATGACATTTTCTCTCTTCTCAACGACGATCGTTATGTCTCCGGATGTACCGATAACTGCTCCGTCAGTTCCATCGGGAACCCCGACGATAATCGTTTTTGCATTTCTTTCGGCTTGTGCTTTGTTGTCTGTTGCTGGTGCACTTGAGGGCGTTCTCAGTACTTTGCCTTGTATCTTATTTCCAGAGGAACCAATCTTCACTTCAACATCCATGCCAACTTCAATACCGGAAAGAGCACCCGTATCTGAAGATTCGTAAGATAGCTGAAGCTTAGTAGGATCAGCTACGACTGCAAGCGTACTGAAGGCATCCACGACATTGCCCTGTTGTGCATCGGTTAAATAAGTTACTACTCCCTCGGAATCGGCCGTCAACCTCGTCTTGTCCAGTTCAGCTTGGAGGGCTGCCAATTGAAGCTGCGCGGCTTCAACATCTATAGCCTTCAAACGATTGGCTAGCACTTGATCGGGGTCAACCTGCCTCGTTTGCACACTAGCAATCTGGGCTTTCTCCAGATTCAGTTTTTGAAGCGCAATCCGAGTTTCTAAGTCGCCCTTTTCCAGTTCAGCAAGCACATCCCCCTTCTTAACGGTATCGCCTAGTTTAACACGCAGTCCAGCTAACCGATGCCCGGACTCTTTAAAATAATAGTTAGTCGTTTTACTAGACTTAAAGGTTCCAACAACGCTGACTTTCTTCGTTATTGTGCCTCTCTTCACTTCATAAAGATCGAAATTTTCTTTCACGGGTTTGACTAAAGGCGGTTTAAGCGCTTCCTCTTCTTTGGGCAGCAGCGAGCATCCTGCTAGTAAAATCACAGCACTTGTTATTAGAACTAGCTGACAAGCGAATCTATTAACCTTCATCGACAATGGTACCATCCTCCAATGCATACACTTCATCTACAATTTCCATAATAGCGAGATCATGCGTTGTCAAAATAATTGTCATTCCTTCTTGCACCAAATCTTTGAACAGTTTAAGCACCTGGAGACCCATTCTGCTATCTAACTCAGCGGTAGGCTCATCTGCCAAAATCAACTTTGGCTTGTGCGCAATGGCCCTGGCAATCGCAACCCTCTGCTGCTCTCCTCCGGAAAGTTCGTAGGGACGATGCTTCATTCTCGGCTTCAATCCGACGAAATCTAGTGCCTCTTCTGCCAAACTCTTAAATTGATTGGGGTGAATACCCGAAATACGCAATCCAAACTCCACATTCTCGTAGGCTGACATATACGGCACCAAGGCAAAAGATTGGAAAATAAGACCGATTTGCTTCCGTCTGACTTCATTGCGCCTCGCCTCGGATAGACGGCTAATCTCCATGCCTTCTAAATAAACGGCACCTTCCGACGGATGGTCGAGCGCCCCCAAAATATTAAGCAGCGTTGTTTTACCGGATCCGGATCTCCCGCGCAAAGCGACTAATCTGCCTCTGGGAATAGATAAATGAGCTCCCCGCAAAGCGTGAACGGCTCCAGGTCCTTTCCCAAAAACACGTGTAACGCCAATTGCTTGCACCATCGGCACTTGATCTTCATACGTATTCAAAGCTAGCACCTCTTTTAGAATTGGAATCGAATGACCAGGCAAATAGAGAAGTACACTTATTTGGAAGCGCTTAAATGAATGAGCAAATGATGTGGAATAAATCATCTTTATTCTCCATATAAGAGAGTTATCTTCATTATAAATCTATCTTTTACCAAAAAGATACAAATAAAAAAGAGGACCGACATGCGATCCTCTTCGCTTACTTCTATGCTTTAAAAAAGTGCTAGAGTACTTTAGACAAAAATGATTTCGTACGTTCTTGCGTGGCATTTTCAAAAATTTGCTCGGGCTTTCCTACTTCGACAATAACGCCTTGTTCCATAAACATAACACGATCGCCGACCTCGCGAGCGAAGCCCATTTCATGTGTGACGACAACCATGGTCATCCCTTCTTTGGCCAGTTGCTTCATGACAGCAAGCACTTCTCCAACCATTTCAGGATCAAGAGCTGATGTAGGCTCATCGAACAGCATAATCTTCGGCTCCATAGCGAGCGCCCGTGCAATAGCAACACGCTGCGCCTGACCGCCCGAAAGCGAGTCTGGAAAGGCATTGGCTTTATCCGCCAGCCCTACCTTATCAAGTAGCTCCAGCGCTTTCTTACGCGCTTTATCTTCCGGCCATTTTCTCACTTGAAGAGGCGCTAGCATGATATTATCAATGACTTTCATATGCGGGAACAAATGAAACCGTTGGAAGACCATTCCGAGTTCCATACGGATCTCATTGATCTTATTCATCGGATCCATAATCGATTTACCTTCAATCAAGATACTGCCGCTATCCGGCTGTTCTAACAAGTTCAAACAACGTAGAAATGTCGATTTCCCTGACCCGGAAGGTCCTATCACAACAAGAACCTCTTGGTTCTGAATATCTGCACTAATATCTCGCAGGACGACATTGTCCCCGAACGATTTTTTAAGATTTCTAACTTCGATCATAGCGGTCATAGCTCTACACTTTCCTTTCCAGATAAGCAAGCAGCTTGCTTAGAGAGTAAGTGAGAATGAAATAAATAAGAGCTGCTGTCAAATAAGGTTCCCACACTTTAAAATATTGGCTGCGCATCGCATTGGACCAATACATCAATTCTGGTGCAGCAATGACAGCGAACAGAGAGGAGTCCTTAATTAACACGATAAATTCGTTCCCAAATGGAGGAATCATACGTTTAATCGCCTGAGGCAAAATCACCGATTTCATGGTTTGGTAATGGGTCAATCCTAGCGAATGCGCGGCTTCTGTTTGGCCTTTATCGATGGATTGAATACCAGCTCTGAAAATCTCGGCCATGTAGCCTGCTGAATTCAGAGATAAGGCAACGATTGATGCGACAATCGCATTAGTCGTTCCTAAGAATAGTGGAACAACACCAAAGTGGACGAGCAATATTTGAACGAGCAGCGGTGTACCGCGGAAGAAGTTTACATAAATACTAGTCGGCCATCTTAGATAGCCACGGTGAGACATTTTACCTAACCCAACAGCCAACCCTAAAACCGAACCGAAGAGAATGGAAAGAATGGATATGCCAATGGTCCAAAGCGTACCCTTCAGTAATAAAGGTATATATTCAATAATGATGTCAAAACGAAAATCCATTCCACACTTCCTTTCTTATTATTCTGCCTTTACAGAACAAAAGCATGCGTAAGGTTGAAGTCACGCATGCTGTTGACCTATTATTTTTGTTCAAGTAATTTCTTTGTATCAGGCTCTTGACCGAACCATTTTTTGTACACTTTAGCGTAAGCACCGTTCTCAATAACTTTTTTGATCGCCGGGTCTAGCTTCGCTTTAAGCTCGCTGCCTTTGGGAAGTAGAATACCGTAATACTCGGAATCAAAGTTTTTCGGATCAGAAATCGTTGTGAACTTCTTGTTCGGATTATTTTTCACATATTCACGAACAATAGCAATATCAGCAACAACCGCGTCAACACCGTTATTCTCAAGCTCCATTAAAGCTAATGTGTTATTATCCAGACGTTTCAAGGATGGGTTCTTCTCACCCATAATCTTGCTCATCAGCGTATCCGCTGTTGTAGAAATTTGAACAGCTACTTTCTTGTCTTTCAAGTCTGCCGCGCTTTTGATCGGGCTGCCTTCTTTAACAAGAATCATGTTCGTCGATTCGAAGTAAGGGATGGAGTAATCATAGGTTTGTTTACGCTCATCTGTAATTGAGACACTGGAAATTCCGGCTTGAAACTCTTTACCTTGCTTCACACTTGTTAGCATTGTATCCCAGCCTGTGTTCGTGACTTCGTAGGAAAGACCTGCTTCCTTCATCACTTCTGCAAGAAAATCGATATCAAAGCCTGTCATCTTATCTTTATCCATATACTCCATTGGTGCATAGGCAGCATCAGTAGCAAATTTGTACTTCGTGCCACCAGTCCCTTTAGAACCGCAACCTGCTAGAGCAACAACTACAACTACAGCTAGTAAAAAAAACATTAATTTTTTCAAAATTATTCCCCCGTTCTATGTAATGGACGAATCATATTTTAACACTTGGTCAATAAAATAACAACGCCTTTGTTAAGGAAATATGTTAGAAATATATTGAAAATAGCTAATTTTCCACAATTTTAGATATCTGCACAATAGAAAGAATGCTGATTGGTCACCATGCTCAAATAAATAAAAACGCTTAGATCCTAAGACCCCAAGCGTTCTAATTATTATCATTCAAATTACACTTTACATCATTTTCAAAATAGCTTCCCTTCCCGTCATCCCAGCAACAATGCCCAAATCTTCTGCGGTGTGTGTCACCGATTCAAGCGGCGCTTCCAGAAGTTCCTCAATTGTGCGAACCCCCGTTGCCCGTGCAGCTACAATATTCCTGTCCCTCAAGCGTTCATTGAGCAGCGCAACATCGAGAGCGCCACACATAATGTAACCTTTATCCGTTGTCACTACCAGCAGCGTTGTTTTCGGCAGTTTCACTTCTATAGCGATTGCTGTATGTCCTTCAAGGAGAATGGGTTCTACGCGCATCATGCTCTGCACAGCTCCTCTTCGCAGTCTTACGGTAGTATATGCGCGCTCGGCTAGTACGGTGTAAGAAAGGTTGAAAAATATCAGGTAAATATCCTGAAATGGATTTTCATTCTCCCCTTAAAAGTTTTTTAATCTCAGTAAGTTCTTCTTTCACATCATTCCTAAACTCAGCAAAATCTGCCTCAAGTCTATGTAAATGTCCTTGTATATCAACTATTTCCTGTTCAGCTTTATAATTAATCGCAAAATCAATAATAGCCTCTTGCTTATCTCTTGCTGACTGTCTATTCTGACTCATCATGATAATTGGCGCTTGGAATCCAGCAAGAAAAGACAATAGAAGATTTAACAAAATAAAAGGCGGTTCATCAAAATGAATTACCTTAGTGATCGCCAGAGAGTTTAAGATAACCCATACAGCCAAAAATACCATGAAAATATTAATGAATTTCCAACTTCCGACAAAACTAGCGACATTATCGGCGAGTTTATCTGACCATTTTGTTGATTTTATATAATCCTCGTTTAAATGTTCATGTATATTGCTTTGAAAATTATCAACTAATCGTTGAATTCTACCTGCATACTCTTTTAAATCTTTTGTGTTTTCATTTTCCATGTTATCACGCCTTTATTTGTTATTGAAATAGTATTAACATTCATACTTTCCTCACCAATTATTTTATCATCTCCAACATTGCAATAGGGTTCTTTATTTTGTATGTTGAAAGTACTCTTAATCTTTGCGGGAAGCAAGCTATATTTGGGTATGATATCATGATATAGTAAGTGCAAGAGCAGTATCTAGGCAGCAAGGAGGCTATATGAGTCAAGAAAAAGTAAGCACAAGTCCGAATGGACATTTATTTACCGTCGAAATTCTGATTGAAGATGCCACAAATGGCCTTGCCATGGAAAAGCTTCTACATCTTCTGAATGTTGATACAGTCAAGGATTACCAAATAATTAAAGGCATTCAACTTGGCAAGTTGATCGAACTTAACACGAAATATGAGAGCACCCCACCGTTACAACCAAGTAAAAAAACGGCTGCTGTCCCACCTTCAACTGTAACAGCTGCGGCCAAAGCCGCCACCAACAATGGAGCTTCAGATAAAATTATTGAGCAATTGGAAGGTTTCAAAGCGAATAATACGTTAATCCGTTTAACGGTTATCAAAGGGCAAGGAATCAAGCTTAATCTCCCGTGCCGTATTTTGAATTATGATAGCAGTAATCAAAATGTATCGGTGTATCATGTAGATGAGAAGAAGGTCTACTTATTCAAATTGAATGAAATTGATGATTATGTTGCGTTCTAAATAAAGTAAGAGGGTATCCTAATACGTACAAGGATACCCTCTTATTTTATTTCGCATGGACAGACGCAGCAGCTGAAGCGTTGGGGATGCCCGATCTTAGCATTTTCTCTAGTTCATCCGCACTTACGGGTGGACTAAACCAGTAGCCCTGCACCTCATTACAGCGATTCTGATGCAGGAAATGCAGTTGATCTTCGGTTTCGACACCTTCAGCAATGACCTTCAAGTTCAGATGGTGCGTCATCGCAATAATCGTGGCCACGATGGCCGCGTCATTCGGATCCACCATGATATCTCGAACAAAGGAACGATCGATTTTCAGCTTATCAATCGGAAATTTCTTTAAGTAGTACAGGGAACTGTAGCCTGTCCCAAAATCATCAATGCTTACATTCACACCTAATTCTTTAAGCTCAAGCAAGGACTGAATGGCATGATCAACATCCATCGTCATGCTTTCGGTGATTTCAAGTTCCAAATACTGCGGATCAAGTCCTGTTTGTTCTAAAACATGTCTGATCTTGCCTTTGAGATTGTGTTGAAAAAATTGCCGCATCGACAGATTCACAGATATCGGCATCATCGGATACCCTTGGTTCTGCCATGCTTTATTTTGCTTACATGCAGCTCGCAGTACCCATTCACCGATCGGTACGATCAATCCGGATTCCTCAGCAAAAGGAATGAAATAGTTTGGAGAAATAAGGCCTTTCTCCGGATGATCCCAGCGGATCAAAGCTTCAACACCAACAATACGCCCTGTCTCAATGTCAACCTGTGGTTGATAGTATAAGACGAACTCATCCCCGACAATCGCCCTGCGAAGCTCACTCTCCAGCTTGAGCCGGTTTATTGAAACTGACTTCATATCCGTATTGAAGATCTGAAAGTCGTTGCGCCCCTTCTCTTTGGCTCTGGCTAAGGCAATGTCGGCATATTTCATAAGTAAATCTGCATCGTCGGCGTCATCCGAGGATATCGCAACGCCGATGCTAGCTGTAATATGTAGTTCATATTGTTCTAAAAGAAACGGTTTTTCGAGGACACGATTAATCTCTGCTATAACCGCAATTACGTCATTCGAATCGGCTACATTCGTATAGAAAAAGGCAAATTCATCGCCTTCCGTACGAGCCAGATAATCATTGTCCGTTACAACTCGCGTGAAACGCTCCGCGAGCTGCAGCAGCAGCATATTTCCATAATCATATCCGAAGCTGTCATTGACCAGCTTGAAGCGATCAATATCTAAGTAGAAGACTGCTACCTTTTGTCCAATAGATCTGGAAATACTTAGCCGTTCATTCAAGTTATCTCTGAACATGCGCCTGTTCGGCAGCCCTGTCATATCATCATAATAAGCCATATAGCGAACTTGCTCATCGCCGCGCTTCCGCTCAGTGATATCCTGGCAAATGAGAATATTCCCTTTGGAATTAGGCTGCAAATCAACTGGAACAGCCGTCACGTTCAAATCCACCCGATAGCCGCTTTTATGTATGACAGCTGTTTCAAAGGTGACAGGAGTCCCGCTTCTCACTTGTTCAAGCTGGCTGCTTGTCCGCTCCAGCTGCTCTTGTGTAACAAAACTGATAAACGGTTGATTTAGCAACTCCGATACGGAGTAGCCTAGGATGGTTTCTGCCGCTAAATTAATCCGAATAAATCTACCCTCTTGATCAAAAATACCAATCGCATTCGGATTATGCTCGAATAAGGAATCAAGCACGTTTAAATACGTATGATCCCGCGGCATTTCCTTTTTCAAGGATTCTTTACTTCCACCCTTTCTAAGCAGCACAATTAGCAGCACGAGTGAGGCAAGCAAACAAATCCATGCAGCATACGGCTTTACGTAAAAGCTTACGAATATGGCGACTAACAGATATCCGCCAATATAGAGCCGGTTTTTCACAAATTAGCCTCCTCTTACTGCTCACTATAGGTAATAGGAAGCGTCACACTGACAACCGTTCCTTCTCCCACTTTACTCTCAATCATAAACTGGCCATGATGATCCTCAATGATTTTATGCGTAATCATGATGCCAAGCCCAGTCCCTTTTTCCTTTGTTGTGTAGAAAGGCTCACCAAGTCTAGCGATTGCATCATTCGGTATTCCATGCCCTCTATCTTGAAACAATACACGTACAGCTTTGTCTCCAACTGAAAACAGTTGAATATCGATTTGTCCGCCATCTGGCATTGCTTCCATTGCATTTTTGAGCAAATTAATGAAGGATTGCTTCAGTTGGTTTTCCTCACAATGAACAAACGGCAAATGAAGCTCCATAGTGACAATGAATTGAATATTACTAATAATGGCTTGTGTTTCAAGCAGGGTTATGACACTTTTAATGATATTCTCGATACTTTTGGGCTGGTAGTGTATGAATTGCGGCTTAGCCAGAACGAGCATTTCGGTAGTAATTAACTCGATCCGTTCTAGTTCGGACATCATAATATCGTAATATTCTTTCTTATTTGCAGCACCCTGCTGCAGAAATTGCATAAATCCTTTGAGCGTAGTCAATGGATTACGAATTTCGTGAGCAACCCCAGCAGCAAGCTGCCCGATAAGGGACATCTTGTCTGACCTGCGGAGCAGCTCTTCCGAGTGCTGCCGCTCAGTAATATCGATGAAAGATAGGACAACTCCAATGATTTGATCTTGATCCAAGATCGGTGAACTCATGTATTCAACCGGAAACGAGTCTCCATTTTTTTTGTAAAAGATCTCGTTTGAACATTCACAAACCCCTTCAATCATCGTTCGATTTAACACAGTTTCATTCTTGTTTTGCAAATCTTTATCGGTTCCGCTAGCACGTGTCAAAACGAGATAAGGATTCTTCCCCACCATTTCCTCATAGGTGTAACCCGTTAAGCACTCCGCAGCTTTATTCCAAAACGTAGTGCCATAATGCTCATCGATGCCAAACATACCCTCTGAAACGGCATTTAGAATGAGTTGGTTATGGTTATGATTCAACTGGGATTGATAGCTGCGTCTGCTTTCCTCAAGCTTGTGCTCCAAATGCTTTCTTTCTGATACATCTTGAATCTGAATTATTGCAAAATTGGGATGGGCATCTGTATCACGAATGGAAGAAACTTGAATAATTCCCCATATCATGGAGCCATCCTTATGGACATAGCGATTCTCTTTTTGAGCAGAATCCCGCTCGCCACGAAGGGACTGTTCACATAGCTCAGCATAGGTTTCCACATCGTCAGGATGTGAAATCTCCTGAATATGCAGACCAATCAGTTCTTCTTCTGTGTAGCCCAAGAGGCGGCATAATGATGGATTCACCAAGAGTAACTTGCCGTCCAGACTAACGATTGCCATTGCAATGATTGCGCAACCAAACAATTGATGATATAACTCCTGGTTTGTAAGTAGCTTTAGTTCCGAAGCAATTGGCTTCCCCGTTTCTGATTGGTTCCCCATGATATCAGCCATGCGCCACATCCTCTCAATGAAGGAAGAATGATCGTATCCGTCATGGACTACTTTCTACATGATCCGCGCTTTTTCCTGCTAAGCAGACACAAAACAATGAAAAAAGAGTCAGATTCCCTGACTCTTTCCATTTTTTTTATTTGTAAGCGGCCACGGCCAGAAGTATCCATCCAACCAAGAAACTCAGCCCGCCTAGCGGGGTAATAGGTCCAAAAAACTTGAGTCCAGTCAAACTCAGTGCATATAAACTGCCTGAGAACAGGATAATCCCGATAAAAATGGCCCACCCCGATGCATTCACCATAGAGCTATTTGCCAGCTTATCCGACAAAAGAGCAATAAGGATGAGGGCTATCGCATGAATCATGTGATATTGTACCCCTGTCTGAAACACATCGATCTTATCCGGAATCCTTTGTTTCAAGTAATGTGCCCCAAAAGCGCCTAAAGCGACAGAAAGAAACGCATTCACACTGCCTAACAGCAAAAAAAGTTTCATCATTTTCATCTTCTTCCCTTCCATAAAGATTTCATTTATTTATTCCACTTCGCCAATATCATGCTGACCGACAATTAACCGCACAGGCTCCAAAAATACTCGCGTAACCGAAGGCTTTTTGATAAGATCGAGTTCAATGTCTACAACCTTGTTACGAGCGGTTTTGCCTTCTCTTTTGTCATAAACAACGTCAAATTGTCTCAAGCCAAGTTGATAAATCACAACAGATGAACCAATCGTTAATGCATTCGAATCATAATCGCCATGGTCAAATAATACCTCTGACAAAATCTCTTCATTCATATCCACAATCGTAACATACTGACAAAATTGGTAACGCATGAAGGAAGTCCCCCTTATAGATAAGTATGGTTACCAATTCGCTGAAAAATGTCGAAATTCCTGCTAACTTCATGATTCCCCACTATGTTCATATAAAATTCAAACAAAAGATAACAACTGGGATTGTAAACATACTAAATAAAGTTGAAGTAAAGACAGCCTGTGAAGAAAACTCCGGTTCATTTTCATATTCAATAGCGAGCAGCACACTGCTTAGAGAGGTGGGCACAGCACACGAGAGGATCAATGCTTTGGCCGTAATTCCTTCAATCCCGAGCAGCCAAACAACGAAAAATCCGAGCAGCGGCCCTACGGCAAGTCTGAGTATATTAGAAACGAGCACATTGGAAAAATGAAATTCCCATTTCATACCACCAAGCTGCACACCTAGAGTCAGTAAGGCTGTCGCCATAAAAGCGTTTGAAATATACTGCAGCGGTATATGAATCGATCCCGGAACAGGTAAATGGAAATATCTCAGCAGAAGCGCAATCGGAATGGCATAAATGACCGGTAAGGAAAGAATGGTTTTCATCGTTGCTTTCCAAGTCGATTTATGTGCATTTAAAGTATAGATGCCATATGTATTTGGAATTAGCGTTTGCATAATCATGATCACGATTTGGATAGATAAGGTATAAGCATTCCCACCAAAAACGGTTTGATTCAGCGGCAGTGCGTAATTAGCGCTATTGTAGAAAATAACACTATTACGCATGGCAATACGCATTCCTCGCTTCATCTTTTTCAACCGAATAAAAACCTCAATGCTGGCAAAAAGGAGACTAAAGAAAAGGACAAAAAACAAGAGAACCTGCATTAAAACATGCAAGTTCATTTCGGACTCATACAGCTTAACAAAAACGAGCGCTGGTGAAAACACATAGAAATTCAGCTTCGATAATGTCTTAATATCAATGTGGAATGCGCGGTACATCGCCACGCCAATCGCAATCATTATACTAATAGGTACAATGTTATTCACCAAAATGTATATGAAATAACTCATTCCAGAGCCTCACTTCAAAAACCTATAGTCGTTCTAGTCGAACGCATTTACGCTGCTGATAATACGTTTTAACTGTTCATTGAACGTGTAAATTTCTTCAGGAGATAGCCCGCTTGACGCAAGCAGCGACTGTGGAATACAAAGCGCCTTCTCGTATAGGGCTAGACCCGCTTCTGTAATTTGAATATTCACGACACGTTCATCTTCCGAAGATCGTTTCCTTTGAACCAATTGCTGAGCTTCCATCCGCTTTAGCATAGGTGTCAAAGTACCCGAATCAAGATCAAGCTTCTCGCTGAGCTCTTTAACCGTGCTTTCCTTTTGATCCCAGAGAACCAACAGCACCAAATATTGCGGATAGGTAATCCCCAAACCTTCAAGAAAAGGGCGATACATACGAGTAATGGCTCTCGAGCTTGCATATAGACTAAAGCACAGTTGATTTTCTAGCTTTAAAAATTCACTGCTGCTCATTGAATTGGTTTCCTTTCTATCCGTAGTCATATTGTAAACAATCGATTTGTTTCAAATGTATATAAAATTAATCCCTCTGTCAAGAAAAACACTAATTGTATACTCCCTGAATTCGTGCTAGGCTAGTTTCAAGAATATACCAATAAAGGGGATAATGACCTATGAACTGGTTCAATGCTCATGAGAAAGATCTTGCTGACGTGTTTGCAGAGGCAGAGGGGATCATTAGCGCATTTCCAGCACCGTTAGATCACCTCGGACTTGCCTATCTAGCTACATTTGACGGGAGAAAAGAAGATAGCACTAAAAATTATATCTGTTACCTTCTTCCGTATTGGATGAAAGACATCAGTGAACTGCCGCCAGAGTCAATGAATAAACTCTCATTAGCGAATGTATTCGTCATGCTCTACTATTTTATACAAGACGATATCATGGATTCAGCCAAAGGTGAGCACAAGGACAAGCTGCCGCTCGCCAATTTATTTCATATGCAATTCCTAGCCATTTATAGAGAAATGTTCCCAACTGGGTCGCCTTTCTGGAATTACTATGAGACGTATGTTACGGAATGGTCTGAAGCTGTTTCCAATGAGCAGCAATCCGATCACTTCCATCAAGACATTGACAAGGTCGCTAAGAAAGCAAGCCCAGTCAAAAATGCCAGCACCGGTGCTCTTCTATTATCAAACCAAGCTCACCTTATCCCTGTCGTCACGGAAGCTGTTGAACAAACACTTATCACTTTGCAAATGCTGGATGATTGGGCTGACTGGGAAGAAGATTTGGAAGAGGGATCTTACAACTGCTTATTAGCTTCGATGCGTAAGCAGTTGCAGCTTTCAACGGATAGTCCTATATCTCCTGAAATGGTGAAGCAGCAGTTGTACGTGCATGACTTTCTGGATTTCTATGGGCAAATCGCAACTACTCATCATGCGAAATTACTAGGCTTGCAAATATCTATGACACAAATGATCAATTTCCATGATTCTCTTGTGCAAAACATTCAAAAAGTAGCCCTTGAAATCAAAGAAAATAGAAAAATGTTAACATTAGGTGGATTCTATTATTTTTTGTCGAAAACTAGTTAATTTTGATAGATTATTCTGAATATTCGTGCTATAATCTGTCTTGTAGGAAAAATTACCCAATTGACTAGGAGTGATTAGTAATGTCGAACAATGGAATTTTAAAAGAAAAAATTATTCAAAAAGCTTGGGAAGATGAAGCATTCAAGAACCAACTTATTGCTAATCCCAAAGCCGCGCTAAAACAAGCATTTGGCATCACTCTTCCTGATGACATCAAAGTTAAAGCAGTTGAAGAAACCTCAACAGAGTTTGTACTCGTCATCCCTACGAATCCCGCGAAAGTATTAGTTACTACGAATGCTGTTGAAAGCATCTGGTAAGAACAAAATATAAAAGAGGTGCCACGCAATTACGCGCAGCATCTCTTCTTTATTTTACAGCTATGGATGGAAACCTAAGTACTACCTCAGTACCTACGTATTTTTGACTTTTAAATTCAATGTGCCCCTTCATAATTTCAATAATTCGAAAAGTAACCATGAGTCCTAATCCGGTCCCCTTCGTTTTCGTGGAATAGTAAGGCTCCCCTAATTTGGTTAACTGCGCAGGTTCAATTCCTTCTCCATTGTCTTTGAAATGAATATATACTTCTTCATCTTTCTCATATGCCCATATATGAATCTGGCCATCAACCTGAAAGGCTTCGATACTATTTTTAATAATATTTATAAGCACTTGCTTCAATTTGGATGAGTTCCCTTGTATAAACAAATCATTAGGAACACTAACCGTGATCCGCCCACCGTGTAATGTGGCCAATGGTACAATAATACCTTCAATTTGACTAATTTCCTTCGAAACATTTAAATCAACGAGTTCATCCAGCTGTGGCTTTGCAAATGTCAGGAAGTCCGTAATGATTAGCGAAGCCCGATCTAATTCTTCTATTGCTATTCCCATGTATTCTTTGTTCTTATCATCTGTTCTAGCTGCGACAAGCTGTAAGAATCCTCTCGTTACTTGCAAAGGGTTTCGCACCTCATGCGCGACAGATGCCGCCAACGAGCTTATCATTTCCATCTTATCCGAGAGCTGAAGCTGATGGTTGTAAAACTCTAATTCCTTAGAATAGTTGATCATATGCTCCTGATTGATTGCAAAGCGTCTACCTAATATAACAATGAGGGCAATTATAAATCCTACTACGCCCCATTTCCACAAGAAAAATTGATATTTTTGAGAACTGGCATAGTAGCACATTAAATCTAGGACACTCATTAGAGCCAATAAGGAAAAACCGGTTGAAAAAATAACAGCTTCCTTGTTCCCTCTTTTTACGAATACAATGGATAATCCAATAATTAAAATGAATTGAATAATCATAATAGACCCCAAAACGGTAACAGACGCAATGAAATACGCTTTGATAAATCGATAATTATTGAGTTGATTAATAAACATAAAGGCAATTGAAATTGCGGAATAAATAATCTGGAATTTCCTAAACGCTCTAATCCACTTAAAGTTCCCATTATCAAATATTTTTTCAAAGAAATAGGTGAGTGTTGGTAAAAAAACAGCAAGAGAGATATCAAATAAATCAAGAAATAGGTCGCCATAATTTGTGAAATTTGCGTACATGAAAGGCGAATACGTAATAAAAATAGTGCCTAGAGCTAAAATAAGTAAACTTAGTGAAATCCAGCTTGCAAGTTGAATTTGCTTCAAAAAGAAAGAACATATCAGCATAATCGCTGCAATAAAAAGAAATGCACAGCCTAGAATGATGTTCTGCAAATCCCGAAATATAAATGATCGAGTCAAAGCTGAATAATGATCCAGTTTAATTTCTGAGTGTAAACCCAATCGATCCATCGATGTCCCCAGCTTTAAATATACGAATTCCCCCCCATCTTCACTACCTACAGGAAATAAGCTTCTCTGTTCATCAGTTGGAAACTCAAAGTTTATTTCTCGAACTAATCGATCGCCAATATATACCCAGAGTTGCTGGGCATAAATTTGTTCAATGTAAATGCCATAGTCTTTGGGGACATCAGGCGGAAGCTGGAATCGAACCCATGCCGAGGAAACTTCTTTCGGTTTCTCGGGAGGCAAGTCGCCATTTCTGACTGTTATCCATTTATTGGTAGGTGAAGGAATCACGACATTATCAATTCCTTCGGCTGAATCATTCCACAATATACTCCACGTTGGAATCGGTTTCAAATCCGCTTGCTCATCGGCAGAAACATGGGAAGACATGAATCCATAACAAACAATCAGAACCAACATTGTTGTCCAGAGTTCTCGAGATATCCATTTCATTTATTTTCCTCCCCCGAAGAAAACTGTAAGTAATTAACAATATAATAAATTCGACAAGTTTATTTGCATTCCCTTTTTATTAGATGGTAAACATTTGAAAAACAAACATAAACAACCCCCTGTTAAATAACATCAGGGGGTACTGCTTATTGAAGAAATCACAATGTAATCAACAATTTACTCCTTGCAGGCAAAGTTTCAGCAACAATGCGGCCATGGCTCACAACATACCGACAACAAGGCTGTTCACGAACAAGATCCATAGCATCATCTCCAGGCAAAATGATAAAGCTGGCAGGTTGGCCAATCTCGAGCCCGTATTCCTTGAGCTGCAGAGTTTTCGCTGCACGTGTCGTAATCATACGCACAAGTTCCGCCACTTCTTCGCGCCCCGTCATATGTGCTAAATGAGCAGCGATATGGGCTGCTTGCAGCATATTACCTGTACCCAGCGGATAGAAAGGCGTCTGAATATCATCATGTGCGATGCTAACATTAACGCCAGCCGTCCATAATTCCTTGATCCGGGTGATGCCTCTGCCTTTGGGATAGCCGTCGTATCTGCCCTGCATTGCACTATTGATGAGTGGGCAGCAAATAACATTCACACCCGAGCGCGCCAGCATTCCCTGCACCTTCTGGTAATAAGCTTCACCATAATAGGCCGCAGCGTTCGTATGCGCAGCTGTCACTCGCTCGCGTAGTCCAGAACGAATGGCGAATTGGGCCACGCTTTCTAAGAACGTGGAGTGAGCATCGTCCATTTCGTCGCAAAACACATGTACGAAGCAGCCATGCTTCTCTGCTAAATTGAAGCAAATCTCCAGCGAGGCCAGTCCTTCCTCACGCGTAGGCTCGAGGTGCGGAATCGCTCCTATGCCATCAGCGCCAAGCTCCAGAGCCTGCTCAAGTCGGCGCTCATTATCGGGACAAGCGCGAATGCCATCTTGAGGAAATGCGATAACCTGCAGGTTCATGTATGGTTTTACGCGCTCGCGCAAGGCAAGAAGTGCACGTAGAGCAGTCAAATTCGGGTCAGAGATATCTGCTTGGGTACGCACATGCAGGATACCGGCAGCCATCTGCATCCGAAGCACCTTCTCTGCTCGCCCGGTGACGTCTTCGTAGGTGAGCGCTTGTTTTCGCTTTTGCCATAATCCGATACCTTCGAATAGGGTCCCGCTCTCATTCCAGGCGGGCTCCCCCGCCGTTAGGACAGTGTCCAAATGAATATGAGACTCCACAAACGGAGGGAGCAGCAGGTGACCAATGCCATCGATTTCGCGTTCCCCTTGTTCGGCAATCCTTCCAAGCATGGCGATTTTGCCGTATTTTACACCGATATCTACAGGACCTTGATCCTCTGAATGTCTAAGCATACGCACGTTACGAAATACAATATCCAGCAGCTAACTCACCCTCTTTACCTTGGTGCCATATTAGTTATCCTTTTTCATCTCGGATTCGTGCCACGAACTAAGCAGCCATTTGGCGAAAGCGTTGACTAACAGGAAGAAAATAATGCCCAGTGCTGATGCTGAAAGTCCACAAGCGAATAAATAAGGTGTTTTTAAGCGTGCAGCGGCATACGTAATCGCATAACCAAGTCCGCCTTGACCTCCGCCGATACCGGCAATGTATTCACCGACAATAGCCCCGACTACGGATAAAGTACATGAAATTTTAAGGCCAGCTACGATATAAGGAAGGGCAGCTGGTATGCGCAGCCTCCACATCGTTTGAATCGGATTCGCATTGTATAGATAAAACAGGTTACTCATGTTTTGATCCGTGGAATTCAGACCGATTAACGTATTCGAAAGCATGGGGAAGAATCCGATTAAGAATGTAATAATGACAATCGCATTCACACCCGCATCGAACCAGATCACAATGAGAGGGGCAATGGCGACAATCGGGATCGTTTGTAAAATAATCGCATAAGGATACACACTCTTCTCAATCCATTTGGAGCTTGCCAATAGAATAGCACCAGTAACGCCTAATATAATACTGAGGAAAAATCCAAGCACAGCTTCCAGCGTCGTTGTCCTTACAGATACCCATAGTCCATGTCTGTTTTCTACGGCTGCTGCGACAATATCGGAAGGCTTAGGTACGAGATAAACAGGCGCTTTCACTAAATAAGCAATGAGTTCCCAGCCTCCAATGAAAACAATAAAGGCGACCAGCGGTGGCAAAAGATGCTTAAGCAGCATCAGAAGCCTACGCCCTGGCGAGGCCCCGTCTTCCAATCGATTAGCCCAAGCAGCCCGTTCGCGGGCAGGGAATATTTCATCCGGCAGCATTTGCAGGTAGTTAGAATCTACAGCCATTGTATGTCCTCCTTCCTTTACATCTCATAAATGATTTTCCCTGGATTCAGCAGACCTCTTGGGTCATTCTCACGTTTCTTACGCTCCATGCTGCCAACTTCACCGCGTCCGCCATGATCCAACACCCAGGTATGAGGGTCAAATATTTTCACGCCGATGGATTCACAATATTGAATGATCTCATATAAGCGTTCTTCGCTTTCAAAGCGAACAACCGGAAGCGAATTCGGCGATATTTCCCCACCGCTGCGTACCCATTCAAAATGCAAGTAAACTTCTTCCCCATATTGGTCTTTAATCTTCTTAATTTGTTCCATATAGCTATCCAGTTTAAAGCCAGCTTGCAGATACGTCATGGAAGCGTCCGTTTTCATTGCCCATAACGTCGTATGATTCCATGTAAAATCAGATACCCCGATCGTTTTCCGGTAATTCTTAGCCTCAATGAGATGGCCGATGTGCCCGCCGTAGCTTTGGGCAAGAGCTTCAACTAAAGGCAGTGAATCCTCAGCGAATTCAAGCATGACAGCGGCCATACCAGACTCAATCACTTTGGCAAAAGGAACGAAATAAGAGGGAATTGGCCACTCCATCGGAGCAATGAGTCGTTTCAGAATCGCTTCTTCTCTGGCAAGAGCCTCACCGAATCGCATCGACTGCTCGAAGGTCTCGAAATTAGCAATAGCCTGAGCCCACTCGGTGCGAGGAGAAAGCGGGATGGTCACCTCGGTCAAAATGCCGGTCGTCCCATAATTATGAATGTAATCAAATAAATCACGCCCTTTGATAACCAAGCGCTGCGGAGATTCTTCCATGGTGTAAATGACGGCTTCCAGCACATTGCCGTCCCATAGGTTTCCGTGGGTAATCGAGCCGATTCCGCCGGAACCACCGCTCACAAAGCCGCCCACCGTCGCTTTAACATAAGTACTCGGGTAAATGCGAATTTCTTGTCCGACTTCGCGAGCCTTTTTATCAATGACGCCTAGACGAACTCCACATTGTAAACGAGCATAGCCAGCTCCGATTTCAAGAATTTCATCCATCCGGCTTAGATCTAAGACAATACCGCCCTGCAAGGGAACCGCCTGACCATAGTTGCCTGTACCGGCTCCACGAACCGTAACGGGAATATTATGGCGGTAACCAAAGGCTAACACTTCAGCCACCTCAGTTTCATTACGCGGTATGGCAACGACATCGGCCGCTTTCATATGCTGTAATTGACGATTAAGCACAGGGGAGTACCAGTAATAATCTTTAGAGAGCTTTTCTCTCGTTTCGCCATCAACAAACACGATTTCTTTAGCAAGCTGCTCCTGCATCTCTTTCTCCCAGCTTATATTCATGGCCATGAGCTTATTCACCCTTTCGTATCAATGATCCAAAGCGGCAGCTACTTCACGAACTAAATCACTGAACTGCGTCGTTGTACGGAAGCTTTCATCTCGAGGAAAAGGGACGGGAATATCAATCCTCGCCGATATTTTACCGGGACGCGGTGTCATCACAACAACACTTGTGGATAAGAACACCGATTCGAATACGTTATGCGTGACGAACAGCACGGTCATCGATTTATCCTGCTGCCAAATATGGAGCAGCTCCATTTGCAAGGTTTGACGCGTAATTTCGTCTAAGGCGCCGAAGGGCTCATCCATGAGAAGCAGCTTTGGTCTCGAAATGAGAGCGCGCGCGATGGAGACACGCATCTTCATTCCTCCGGAGAGCTGTCTAGGCAGCACCTTCATATAGTCCTTCAAGCCGACTAGCTCCAATACGCGCTGGGCCTCTTCTTTCTGTGTCTTCTTATCTACACCGCGCAATTCAAGCGGCAATCTTACGTTAGCTTCTACCGTAGACCAAGGCAGCAGCGTATGATCTTGGAAAACAAAGGCGATATCACTTTGTTTTCGTGCTTCTTTCGGCGTCGTTCCGAATACATCTAACGTCCCTTTACTCGGCTTGGCAAGCCCTGTGATCATTTTGAAAATCGTTGATTTCCCACAACCAGACGGACCAACAAAGCAAAGGAACTCTCCTTCTTGAATTGTTAGATTTACATCTTGCAAAGCAATCGTTCCGTTGGGGTACGTCTTAGAGAGATTCTCCATGCTAACGAATTTCGGGCCGGATATTTGTGAGTTAGATGTATGGATCAGAGAAGAATTCATAGCCATTTACCTCATCTCCTGTATTTGTTTTTTGGGGCCAACCCTGTGTTATTGACTCTTTTTCAAAGACGCCATCTCAAAAGCTTGAAAGGAGAGCAGCGCCTCGGCGATATGTGCACCGTACTTTTCGGACATCGCACGGCCTTTCGTTATCGTTGCTTGCGTGGCATCACCAGAAATGCCTGAATGGGATAAATCATCCATCACCCAAGCAAAAGCACGATTACGAAGGCCCAAATAACGCGAATCCGGATAATTCGGATATTCCGTAGGAGCAAGCTCCATATGAACCCAATCGGGCTTAGCCGACATCACTAAGGAAGTTTCCATATCACCCGCATGAATCCCAGCCTGCTTCTCCAGCGGCGTTATCCACTCATCAGCAGCACCGAGTCCGCCAGGATCTAACCGAAATACAGCCAATCCTGTTTCAATACGAATTTCCCGGCCCATCATATTTAATAAATCCGTGTTACCCCCGTGCGTATTCACTAGTACTAATTTCTGAAATCCGCTTTTACTCAGGCTTTTTGCAATATCCATCACGACAGCCATTAATGTAGTTGCCGATAACGTTATGGTCCCTGGATGGCCAAGGTGCTCTGTACTTTTCCCATACGGAATGGCGGGCAGCAGCCATATATTCGCATCATCGGGAAGCTGTTCGAAAGCCTCAGTTAAGAGCACTTCAGAAATTAATGTATCGGTAAACACTGGCATATGCGGACCATGCTGCTCAATTGCGCCAACCGGCAGAACGATGAGCGCATCATCTTTGGGAACCTGAGCAACCTCGAGCTTACTTAAGCGGGGAAAAAAGCAGCGATCCCACGCCTTACCTTGATAACGATTGAATGACAAGTTGAGCACCTCCAAGTGAGTGGATATTATAGTACGCATAAGCTCTTATGAAAAAAGACCCAGACTCGAAAGTGAAGAGCGGATCCTAAGCTTTCAAATTAGCGTCGTTCAAAATTAATAAAATTAAGCTTATCTTGATTGGAATAGCTGTAAAGCAGCGGCTACATCAGCAACCCTCTCTCCTAATCGAGCGGCCATCAGAAGCTCTCTTGGATCCGGAGATAGCGAACTGTCTGGCCCCGCTAAAGTGGATGCCCCATAAGGCGAGCAGCCAATCGCATCAGCGGTTAAATATTCGGGATTCTCCGAATATGGCAGTCCAACGAATATCATGCCAAAATGAAATAAGGGAACCATAGCGGTTAAAATAGCAGCTTCATGTCCCGTATGAATGGAAGCTGTACTATTAAAAATACCTGTCGGTTTTCCTTCCAAAGCACCTTCAATACAAAGCTCTCCAGCCATTTCAAGAAATAACTTAACTTGGGCAGGCATCGTGCCATAATACGTAGGAAATCCCCATAGAATGCCATCCGCCCAACGCAAATCATCGTTCGTCGCAATAGGAATAGCCTGCTGTAAGGCTTGCGTAGCTTCATATTTACTGTAACGATCTGTTAAGCGAAATTGCTTAGAAAGCGTCGCTGCGCTTGCCAACTGCTCATTTCCCGCTCTGGATCTTTCTTCATCTTGCTGAATAACACGATTTTGAACAGCAATCATTTCCGGAATACGAACGACCCTGACCTGATGTGCTCCAGATTGGCTAGCTCCATCTGCAACAGCCTGCGCCATTTGAAATACGTGACCGAATGCGCTGTAATAGATGACCAACAGGTTAGCCATTAAGAACCTCACCCTTTCACGAATTGAGGTTTATGGAAGGATACACTCTCGCTTGCCTCTTGCCAATAATGAGCTAAGGTCTTATCCTGCCACTCCGCTTTATTTGCAGCCATCCGCACAAAGCTTCCTTGACTATATACCCAGCGGCGTTCAGGCAGCATGGTAAAGAGCTCTTCCGGCGTACTTCCGTCTATGATAATAAAATTCGCATGATGACCAGCCTTTACCTCATAGGAAGTTAGACCCAGCACCTTGGCGGGCACATCTGTGATCATGCGCAGCAGTGTGCGAAGATCATACGGTCCTCCCATATGAGCGGCATAGGAGCCAATAAGAGCAATTTGCAATAAATCGCCTCTGCCAAAAGGGTGAAAAGGATCGTGAATATTATCTGAAGCCACGGCAATAGGAATGCCTGCTTCCCAAATCTCCTTCAAACGAGTTACGCCACGTCTAACGGGGAAACTGTCGTGCCTTCCTTGCAAATACAAATTGACTGCAGGTAAGGAGACTGCTTTAAGCCTCGCGTCAGCCATACGTTCTATGATGCCGTGAGCATCCTGATCCGTCATCGAAGCTAACGCACATAGATGATCGACGGTAACTCTTCCTGAATAACCCTCTGATTTCGTTCGCAAAGCGATATGTTCGATGGTACGCATAGCTGGATTATCTGTTTCATCACAATGCAGGTCAATCGGCACATCATATTTCTCTGCTAATTTGAATATATAATCGATATCTTCCTTAGGGGTTAATGACAAATGCGGCGCTCCACCAATCCCATCGACGCCCATCCGTAGTGCTTCCTCTACAGCATCAACATCTAGTGACATGAAATTGTAGGGACACATCGGAAACAACTGCAAGCCGATATAAGGTGCTAAGGCTTCTTTGGCTTCCAAAGCAGCCTCAATCGTACGTAACGCTACCTCACGTGAGGCTCTCAAATTAAAATCAAGGTGTGTACGAATGTGCGTTGTACCAAATGACAAAGCTTGCAAAGCAGAACGCATTATTCTTGATTTAATCTCATATTTGGTAAAAGACGATGATGCACTTGAATAATTGCGCACGGCTTCTTCTAACGTACCACTCCGATTCTCAACGGAAGTTAGCGAGAAAGATTTGTCTAAATGCATATGAGCATCTACGAAGCCCGGCAATACGATTTTCCCTTCGAGGTCAATTAGCGAAACGCCCGATTCACCAGTACTAAGCTGCGGTTTCCATTGTTCCAATGAAATAGCACCAGAAAGGGCAGCATTAGCTTCTTGCTTCTGAATCTGAGTCCAAATGCCTTCACGAACTGAGAGACGAAACAAATGCCCCTCATCCTCCATTGGCAATCGAACGTTCACTAAATCCATATTCATCATAGAAGCCAATGCCGTCACCCCCTGATTATTTCCTAATCTTTATCCCTTACTTCTTAGGTAAAAATTGCGTTGTGAACACTTTGTCGATGTTCTCTGCTGTTTTTAGAACACCTACATCAACAAGCTGCTTCTGAACTTCTGTCCAGCGCTCTTTGGTCATTATTCCTGTACCTTTGGTTGCTGCATCTCCGCCGAATACAAAGTCCATCTCTTTAGCTGCACTAAATTTCATCATATCTAAGCCCATATCTGGATTCTTCACTTGAATGGATGGATTGATCTCCTCGGAATGATCCTTGTAATAATCCCAGCCTTTTACCGTAGCTTCGACGAAAGCTTTCACTTGGTCCGGATGTTCAGCAATCATTTTCTCCGTAGTGAAGTACACGCCAGCGTAAATGTTATAACCCGAATCAGCAACCAAGAGCGTGCCGTGCTCTACCTTTTGCTGTGCGAGCGTGAACGGTTCAGAAGTTACATACCCTTGCGTAAGTGCCTTAGGATCGCTGACAAAGTTAACTAGTTGACCTGTGTATTTCATTTCTTGGGCACTGTCTAATTTGTATTTCTTCTTAATAAATTGCCAGAAGCTGGCGGTTGAAGCCACATATACCTTATGTCCGTTTAAATCACCAAAATCTTTAATCGCCGTATCTTCTTTATGATAAAAAACTGCTTGTGGACTCTTTTGCATGGAGGTTGCAATCGCTACAATCGGAATACCCTCTTGTCTGGCTACCAGGATATCATCGCCATTGGCCATACCGAATTGCGCTTTGCCTGAAGCGACAATTTGCGTAGAGGAAACCTGCGGACCACCTGGCATAAGCGTCATATCAAATCCAGCGTCTTTATAGAATCCTTTGGCGGAAGCCGCAAAGTTCCCACCATGTTCGGGTTCAGCGAACCAGTTTAAAACAACAGTTGCAGGTATGACTGCCTTGGTAGCTGCAGTTGCAGCCGGTGAAGCTGCTGGAGCAGTGGAAGCCGTCGCTTGCGCCGATGGTGCTGTAGTAGGCGCTGACGTTGAAACCGAGGAGCCCGCATTACCGCATGCGGCAAGCATACTTGAGATCATAACTAAGCTAATGGACAAAACAACTGGGCGTTTCGCTGCAAGCGGATTAGTAAGATTAAATGGTTTCATATTAAACTTCCCCTCCATGTTTGGTTTTCTCTACAAAAGAACTTATCAATCTTTAGTCAAATATAGAGTTGATGGCCTGTTCAAGTCAACGAATAGACTAACGTTTTGTATTTATACACAATAAAAGTACGCCTTTTTATTACTTTTCCAAGAGTTATTTTTAATAAATGCACTAATATCACACAAAACACGAACATTGTCTCAAATCGTACCAACCACCACGCCTAATTCTTTCAACCAACGACGATACGCAATGGAGAAACGATCTACCTTATGGTTGAGTTCGACCTGTAGATCCAGTGGCAGCAGTTCCGGCTTCTGAGTCTCGATTACCCTTGCATCTTGTTCAAACACGATATCCTGGAAGCGAATAAAATTAGCGTCATCTACATCATAGGCATAATTCCGCGATACTATCATGAACACGACACATTCTTCTGCGGCTACAGGTAACACCGTCAACATAATCCACAAGGTTTGGCCATTGCTCGGATCTGCCTTGGACAATCGAGCGGATAAAGGCCGATAAACTTCTTTCATATAGACGTAAGTCGTCCCTTCACTCTTATCCGAGCCAGAATGGGCAACCGGTTGAAAGATCGGGATATTTTCGATATAAATGCGTTCCTTTTCTTTAATAACCTGAAAGTCAGGCAGCTCCGCATAGTCGGGGTGTCCGAGCAGATTCTGATGAACGAACATCAAATGTGCAAAGTCTGTAAAATTCTCAATCACCCTAGTCCCAGCTGCCTCAACTTTATATGGGCCGCATGGTAATGGACGAAACTCCGGATTTGCAAACTCTTCGAAATGAGGCAAAGGTGCCATGGGTTCACCCATACATACCCAGATGAAGCCGTACTTCTCTTCACAGGCATAAGTTTGCGCTTTAGCTCTGAGAGGAATCTTTTCTCCCTTAGGCTGCGCCGGAATACAGACACACTGCCCAGATGAATCATACTGCCAGCCATGATATGGACAGACTAGAACATCGTCTTGTACCCACCCTTTGGAAAGCATAGCTCCGCGGTGAACGCATAGATCTTGCAGCGCATGAACCCCTTTGCTAGAGCGGTAAATGGCAACTCTTTCACCCAAAATGACGACACCTACAGGTTGGTCTTTCAGTTCAGACGCGAGGTACACAGCGTGCCAATCATTTTCAAGTACAGGATCATGTAGACGTTGTAAAGCCATTGAAATCATCCTCCTTAACGTTTATGAAAATTGGTTAGCGCAAGCTTAAGATGAATTACTCTATATTTGAAAAAATAGGATATTGCCCAGCCAGCTTATTGCGCAGAGCATCAACCCTTGCCTGGGCCCTTTGCAGAATTTCTTGCTCATCGATCCATGTGCTTATTCCCTTCTCAACAACAATCTGTCCGCCAACAATAACGAGATCGACATCATTGCCGTTCGCGTTATAAACCAGCGCTGAAGAAGCGCGATGCACGGGACTAATGTGGGCCTTCATCATATCTACGGTCACTAAATCTGCCTTCTTGCCAGGTTCAAGACTGCCCAAATCAGCACTCCTTCCAACAGCCTTTGCACCATTCACAGTAGCCATACGCAGCACATCCATCGGCGGCAATAAGGTAGCATCCAGCTCATTCACCTTATGCAAGCATGCTGTGAACTTCAGCACTTCTAAGTTATCTTGGCAATTATTGCTGCCAGGACCATCCGTACCTAGGGCGACATTAATGCCCATACGCAGCATTTCAGGTACTCTGGCAACACCAGAAGCTAAATACATATTGGATACTGGACAATGGATGACGGAAGCTTGCTTTGCATGAATCATTTCTAATTCTCCATCATCAAGCCACACACCGTGAACAACCTGCGTTTGCTCGCCCAGCAGTCCTACTTCATTCAGCAATTCCAAATTGCGCAGCCCATAGCGAGCCATCGTCGTGTCGATCTGTTCGCTCGTTTCAGCGACATGTACGTGAGAAATCAGCTTGCGATCCCGGCTAAAGACGGCCGCCCGCTCTAGATACCCTCGAGAACATCCATATAAATTAAGCGGCCCTAGTGCAATTCGAATCCGGCCGAAAGCAGCGCCATCCCAATCGTCGAGCAATCGATCTGTACTGTCGAATATCTGTTCCTCTGTCTCCCTTAATCGGACTTCTCCGGACAAATCCGACCCACCCCTGGCCAAATGTCCGCGGATCCCTGAGTCCACCATCGCTTGCAGAACACTTGCATCATTCTCTGAATACGTGTGGATATAATGATGATCCATCATATAGGTCGCGCCCGATTTTAAATTTTCGATACACCCAATTAAAGCAGCTAAATAAAAATCTTCAGGCTCCATTGCGAGGCTCATCGGCCAAATAATTTCTTTCAGCCATTGTGCCAGCGGCGAGTGATCCGATACCCCTCTCATGAACGTTTGAAATAAATGGGTGTGACCATTGATGATCCCAGGAATGACGACTTTTCCCGCAGCATTGTACGTATACGAAGATCGAGAGATTAAATGGTCCAAGCTCCCGTCGGATCTCCATTCCCCCACTTCATGGATCACATCATGCTCCATATACACATAGCCAGGTTTGAAAATCTCATTGGTGGCATTCATGGTCAACACCGTACCGTTGTAAATTAACTTGTTTGACATGTTACCACCCCTCTTTTATGTTATATAATCTAACATTAATTTATTATTTTTAATTTTGTGTAATGTTAATTAACATCATTATATGGATGAACCTTTTTACCGTCAACTCCATTTGTAAATGTAATCACTGTATATAGTTACACTTTTAACATAACATTAGTTATTTCGATTAACATAGTTTGATTTTTTGCGTAAAATTTGTTATTTTCATGAGAATACTAAGATAATATTAACAACTGTATATATTTCGCAAAAGGAGTCATGCCTGTGTTAGAACTTCCTCACCTCGATCAGGTGGATCAAGAAATCATCAAGTTACTTCATGAGAACGGGCGGATATCCTATGCAAAAATCGGGGAAATGCTTAATCTCTCACGTGTTGCGATTCAAAAACGAGTCGAAAATCTCATCGAGAAAGAGGTCATCGAGAACTTTACCATTCGGTTGAACGCGACAAAATTAGGTAAAGTCGTTAGCGCTTTTTTCGAAGTCGAAGTTGAGCCGCGTTTCGCTGAGGAAGTAGGCAATCTGCTCTCCGCTGACGTCAACGTTATCAGTATTTATCAAATGACAGGGAGCAGCTCTCTGCATATGCATGCCTTGCTCAAAGACGATGCCGCGCTCGAAGACTTCCTCTACCAAAATATCTACAAATTGAAAGGCGTCGTACGCGTTAACACACAAGTCGTCATTAAACGATTTAAACAAGGGACAGGATTGGAACTGTGAAAAGACAAAAAAACTGCGCGAGCATTGGGCTCACGCAGTTTTCGTTATTTTGATAAATTATAAGTTCAAACGATACATCGCCTTATTTTCTAGTCCGCGGATCATCGGCGTCCATGCTTCTGTCTCCGGCGTTGTCAGCAGAGTATCCTCCACCATTTGCAGCTTCGCATCCATCGAATCAATGTAATGTAAAGCAACAGCTTCTGGAATTTGAGGCAGTACCGGACTTCCCCATTCAGGTAAGTTGTGGTGGGACAGCACAATATGCTGCAAACCAATGACAACATCGGATTGGAGATCAATCCCCTGATGCAAAGCAGCTTCCGTAATCCAGTTCGACGCCATCGAGATGTGTCCGAGCAGCTTTCCTTGCACACTGTAATCCGAAACGATTCCTAGCTGCGCGATCATTTCTTCGGGTTTGGCGATATCATGCAGAATGATGCCCGCTTTAATTAAATCGGGATTGAGAAATGGCCGCTGTTTACAAATAAATTCACCAATTTCCAGCATCCGTACAATATGATAAGCAAGGCCGCCGAAATAGGCATGATGATGAGTCTTGGCAGCAGGATAATGGTTTAGCTTCTCTTCTACTTTGGTCACACAAAACGAAACAATCGACTTGATGGTCGGATTCGCAATACTTTCTAGAACTTGATTTATCGTATGAATAAGATCAATTGGACTAATCGGAGCTGAACGGATGAAATCCGTAATATGTACGCCATCCTCTGGCAGCGCCTTGCGCAATCTACCGATTTTCACCTGTAGTTTATCGCGATAGGTTTGGACTAAGCCTTGAACTTTGACCAACGTCATCGGGAAAAACGTTTCTTTATCGGTCGCGCTAGCATCCCATAGTTTTGCTGAGATCTGCCCACTAGCATCGCAAAGAACAATGTCCATGAAATCTTTGGCAGGCGTGGTATTCGTTTGTTTGACTTCTAACTCTTTAATGAGGTAAAAGCCCACAAACTCTTCTGGTGCTTGCAATTGCTTAATTAACGTCATTTTAGTTCCTCCATATGTCATTAGGAACATTATACTACGAATTGGATCGAATTAATGAATAGAAAATGATAGAAAACCGAAAATGAGCCAACCGATTTCGAAAATGAAATCAGCTGGCCCTTACCTACAGCTTTAGCCGGGACTACCACGGCTCATTCTTCAACGCTTTTCCCTTCCTGAAGCAAACTCATCAATGTCCGCTCTAATGCTTCAGGTTCATTAGCGTAGTTGTAGATGCCAAGAAAAGCTCGTGCCGCATCGGGATTGCTGCCGATTAATCCATTCACGACCGTTTGCTCCATGGTATCTGGTGTGTTCTTCGTCATTTGGCAGGCCATGTGATAACGGGACATCATTTTCGACTCCATGGCGGTCTGGTACTTATCAGCCATAAGCTCCCAGTTTGTTTCCCAGTCGTCCGTATAGGATAAAATAGCAGTCAGCAAGCGCGCACCGTAGATCGCGTCATGCATACCTTGCCCAACCGCGGGATCCTTGAAAGAAACAGCATCCCCAACAAGTGCCCATCCCTTGCCCATCCCTTGAAACCAGTCGTTATCGTAGCCCAACAGCCCTTTAATCTGTTCTACTAAGGAAGATTCTCGCAAACGTTCAGGGAAAGTTGTGTCGGAGAAGCCGACATCGACTAGCTCGCGGAATCCAGCTTCTGGGTTACTTTTAAATTTCTCAATCCATTCCTTTTTCTCTAACGGGAACATGATCCCTACTACAAACAAATCGTCGCTCGTAGGAAAAATGATGGCCAAATTATCTTTCATTTTATAAAATTCCACACAACGCTCGCCTTCTTGGCGATAAGTAGAGAAGTACCCCACATACGATGCAAAATCAGTAGGGACAGCCATTTTCCGCTCGCTTTTCACCAAATCACGCAGCGTAGAATGACGACCATCGGCTCCGACTACGAGCCTAGCAGTAAATTCCTCTCTTTTACCATCGCAGCTTACCCCTACAATCCCTGACACCCTATCCTTATGCATGAGAACATCCGTGACGCGGAAGCCTTCCATGGCGGTCACCTGATTTTGAGCAGCTGCATGGTCGAACAAGATTCGGTCTAGATACTTACGTCGAATACATAAACAGTGAGTTTCACCGTTTACTTCGGGATAAATCCCATCGATGATCACGTCATCCATTTGAACGAAAGCCCGTTTGTACATTGGCGTACCAGTTTGAAGCAGCTGCTCTAATACCCCCATCTCCCTGAGCATCGCTACCGAATTATTGAAAAAGTTATGCGTGGACAGGATATCACTTGGAAACGAGCTGCGATCAACGAGAAGCACCTCATATCCAGCTTTCGACAGCTCGTAAGCGAGTGATGAACCGGCAACCCGCGCTCCGATGATAATAACATCGTAGTCTTTTTTTAACATTTTTTCCCTCCTCAGTTTCTGACTCTATCAGCTTATCAGAAGGGAAGGACGGGGCCATCCAACGAAGGATATATACGATGGTTATATCTTTTTCAAAGTAATCGGTACTGATTTGCTTTCTGGATAGCTTGGATTCTCCCGTTAACTTGCAGCTTACTGTAAATCCGGTGCAAGTGAAGCTTCACCGTGCCTTCAGCCAGCACTAATTTTTCTGCAATGGCTTTGTTGGACAATCCGTCCGCAATGAGCTGCAGTACTTCTTGTTCCCGAACAGTCAGCATATGTATTGAGGATGCCTTGTTATTGAAAGTTGGATCAACATTCATCTTATCGGAGGCAAGGGTTAAAACGACTTGAAGGTAGTGAAGGGAAACCCCTTCCGTTTGTACTTCCGCCATGTACTTGTTCTTCCGTACATCCGCATAGTGATGGAGCAGCGGCTCCAGTTCCGCATTCGCAAAAATACGAAGGTAACCTTCCCTCTCCCCTAGGAGTAGAGCTTGATGCAGGTGAAGCAAACAGGAATGGGGGTTGTTCATTTTACTGTGTATACGTGATAGGAATAACTGAGCTTCAATCTCCGTCATGATTCTTCCAGATGTCTTGGCTTTTTTTAAGAGCTGTTCGCACCAAGAGAATGCGTCATGGATGTTTTCTTTTGCCATTAAAACCCTGATAAATGTCAGAATCTCGAAATCCTGATCGCCAATAATTTCACTTTGCCTACTCCACGGGGATATTTCCATCCAGTGATCAACAGCTTCCATCTCTCCTATCTCCAATTGGCAGCTAATCAGATAAGCGTTCAGCAAACCGTGCCAATGCGAGCTATGATGATGGGTAAGCTTTAGATGTTCCATTGCTTCGTAAATGATGGCAATCGCTTCTTCTTTAGCATCTCTCTCCCAAAGGATTCTTGAACGGATGATCTCAGCGGGCACATAGGCCCCGATTACATGGCTCCTTTTTGCAATCCGAATGGCATCTTCAGCCAAGCGTAATGACTCCGTTAATCGGTTTCGTTCATAACAGATCTCGCTCATGGCTGCCCGTTGATAAGCCGTAAACGGATATTGGTGAAACTCATGCTTATTAATAAAGGAATCATATAACCGATGATAGCGCTCTGCCTGTTTGATTCGTCCATTAAAACCGTAGTAACTCCGGATAAATGGAATTGCCCCGTCATTCAGCTCCATGCCCAAACCAAATAGCATGGGCAGACCTTTGATATCTGGGAGATTGTCATCCTCATGCATAGCCTGCAATAGGGAGTAACACAACTTGTAATTGCCGGTTAACATTGACTGAAAGTTTGTAGCGACCTTCATATCTTCCCGTATGCCAACATAAAGCGATGTTTCTACGCTATTAGGTGAATCCAACGCCTTTTGCAAGGTTTCAATATGCTTATCCATCAGTTCCTTGCGCCCCATTAATAATTCTGTCCATACTAGAATGATCAGCAAAGCGGGACGCTCTCTAATAGCAGCAGGCAACTGCAGCAACCAGCGGTGCAGCGTGGTTAATTCCCTTCTTTTTAACAGCTCTGTCGCAACGATTAGGATGAGGGTGCATGCTTGATCATACGCTCCTGCAGCCAGAGCATGTTCAATCGCTTCCCCCATATAGCCGTGCCTTTCAAACCAGTCACAGGCCATTTTGTGCAGCGTAATGATTTCACCTTTATCTTCTAGTTTGCTGCGCAAGAAATCGGCAAATAAGTGATGATATCGATACCAATTGCCTTCTGCATCCAATGGAATCACGAACAAGTTAGACTTCTCCATCTCTTGCAGCTGTTCCTTTTCGACCGGCTGACCCGTCAATTCCGAGCAAAGCTTGGCATTCATCCTTTCCAAAATCGATGTTTTCAATAAAAAAGTACGAATCGACTCTGGTAAATGAACAAAAACCTCTTCCATTAAATAGTCAACAACGTAGCGATTGTTCCCCTTAAATTGGTGCAGCGCATCTTGTTGACCCGACAAATGGGATAATACAGCCAGTTGTAATCCAGCAACCCAACCTTCCGTGCGGTCAGATAACAGCTTAAGTGATTGCTCGTTAGGCAAAACGCCTGTTTGACGAAGCCAAAAAGCTGATATTTCCCGTTGCGAAAATCTCAAATCGGATAAGCCGATTTCGTTGAGTTGACCTTTGACGCGCAGTAGGCCAACAGCGATTGGAGGTTTTTTGCGACTAAGTATACAAAGGTGTACCTGTGACGGCATACGATCAACAAAAAAAGCAACCAAACGATGAATCTCATCGGACTCAATCATATGGTAATCATCCAATACCAGCTGGATTGAATCTGGAATCTCAAACAAATCGTTCATCAGCCATGAAATCATCTGTTCGGACGAAAATGATATCGTCTGCAGCAAAGAAAGCGATTTATGGCCAACGCTGGGATAAAGCCGATGAATTGCCGCAATCACATAAGTCCAAAACCTAAGCACGTCATTCTCACCTTGATCTAAAGAGATCCAAGCTGCGCGTAATTGCTGGTCTAGTAACCAATGGCTTACCAGTGTCGTCTTACCAAATCCCGGAGGGGATGTGACCAGAGTCACTTTGCAACTCAACGCCTTAGACATCTTCTCCATCAAATGTTCTCTGGACACATGATACGATGGCTGCTGCGGAATATATAATTTCGTGGTCAGTAAGGGATAATCGTTGAACAGCGATTTACTGAATTCAGAATTTGCTTTTTGATCCATTACACCCGGTCCTCCTTGTTTTGGGGGACTCCCACCCATACATCTTTATCCTGATAAACTCATTCAAAGTCTAATTCAGTCAAAATCCCATTATTAGGTAATCTTTTCATCGGCTCTCCCAAATTTGCTCCAACTTTTTCACGAAATGAAGCGTCACTTTCGATTTTGCGAAGGAGTTCATGAGACACTAACAGCCGAATGTCCTGTTTATCCATTTTCAAATAAAATTGTATCCCATATCTTCGATATCCAAGCTCTTCTTTTAACATTTCCTCAAAAGGAACTGTTTCAGGCTTAACTTCAATGTCTTCAGGCAGATGCCCCTGGTAAGCCCGATAAGTGATCTCATTCGCCGTTAAACGTTCTATCTCAAGATGACCTTCCAACCCGGTATTATTGATATATCTCATAGCCAAAGTTTTGGGCCCACTCTGCTGTTCAAGGGGGAGGTGGAGAATGACAGAAGAAGTGGTATGTACCCATTCGACTTCATAACCAAGCTTTTCTGCGACAACGCGTAAAGGGACAAAGATTTCATCACCCGAAACAAACGCTTCCGGATGTTCCTCTAGGGTTTCACTTTTCACTTTAATTTTAATCTCATTGTACGCTGCGCTTATTACTTTAGGCGCCTCACTATGGGGAGGAAGTAGGACATTGGGATCTGACTCCTCGAAATCTAAACGGTTCGTTGTATCGATGACAATTTCCCTCTTATCCTCATTCCAGTCTGCCGAATACCAAAGTGACTCACTGAAAAAAGAAAAAGGAACATAAATGGAGTTGTTCGTTATGAACGACTTTTTCGAGTACCCTCTATCATGATGTTCAAAAAATATCCGGATCTCTCCCTGTCTATGGGCAAGAATACTCTCAGTGCGGGGAGGCATAGGTTGTTGTTTCTGAGTCCTATCTGAGAGCCACTGAGTCAGCTTTTCTGCTCTTTCCGTACTAAGAAGATGCGTATCGAATACACTAACGTAGGGTAAATCCCATCCACGGGAGTAAAATAGATAGGTTTCCCCAACTTCGATACCGGCACCGCATTGGTCCGAATCATCATTGGTCAAAACAAAGGCCGGAGACTGCCCCTTGAATACTTTATCTGATTCCACCACTGCCGCTTTCTGCGACGGATACACGTCATCTACGCTCGTGACTTTTGCCGTAAAGATCGCACTCGCTTCCAGAAAATCTTCCTCCAACGTTGTCGGCCCGCGGGAACAAGCATATGCCGTAGGCGTCACAAAGCTGATAAACAGACCCAGTAAGCAAACAAAACACAGCAATCCGTGAATCCTACCTCTCAAGAGCACACTCCCTCTCACCAAAAAATACTGCTCATTGAATTTACGCTTGTTACTGTAAAAAGTTGCCAATATACTTCATTGAAGTATAAAAAATTATTTTTCATACTTTCTAACAAAAGACGGACCACTATCACAATAAATGCAATAGTGATCCGTCTTTTATTCTACATCCCCTTACCATGCCTAACCCGCTCCGCAAGCACCGCAAGATCATGCCCTTTTAATGCACCTTCAATGAATTCCGGGAGCTTCTCAGGAGAACATCCGAAACAAGGAATGCCGTATTGAGCCAACTTTTTAGCAACAGCATCGTCATAAGAAGGCACGCCCTGATCAGATAAAGCGAGTAAGCAGATCGTCTTCACGCCCGCCTGATGCATGTCGACAAGCCTTTGAATCATCTCCGTCCGATTGCCGCCTTCATATAGATCCGATACCAAGATAAACAGCGTTTTCTTGGGCTCCGTGATAAAAGATTCGCAGTAAGCGATGGATTTGTTAATATCCGTTCCCCCGCCTAGTTGAATCCCAAACAGCATATCTACGGGATCTTCTGCACACTGCTCGCTTAAATCAACGACCTCGGTGTCAAAAGCAACCACGCGCGTGTCCAGAGCCGGCATACTGGCGAAAATCGAACCAATAATGGACGCGTATATGACGGAGCCCGCCATCGAACCGCTTTGGTCGATATCTAGGATTACCGTCCACTCTTTGCTCCGACGCGCTCGATCAAAAAAGTAGACTCGTTCGGGCAGCAATAGACCGCGCTCTTTGTCGTAGTGCTTGAGATATTTGCGGATGGTTGTGTTCCAATCCAGTCCTGTGGACGACGGCAGCGGCGAATGCTGCCTGCGATTCAAGGCACCAGTAACAGCTCGGCGCAGATCCTTCGAAAGCCGTTTCACAATTTCATCTCACATCGGCCCCGAATGGAAATCCATCCACTGATTTTGGTTTTACCAAGTCGATAAAACGACGATCCAAAGACCGCCGTTTTACTGAATTCTTACATTTGGAATACTACAGTTGGATTTGTTGTGATGTTATTTACACTTTCCTTGTACGTTCCACCATAAGTCATCCCGAAGGTATAGGTGCCGGACAATAATTCCTTGCTGATTTCGCCGCCGCTTGTATTGCCGATGGTCCACCAGCTTCCTGCATAATATTTCACAGTTCCGCCGTCGGCCAGATTGCCTTGGCTATTCTTCAGCTGCACCTTAACGTTAACCGTCTGGAATACGACCACTGCGGCCGTTCCTATATTTTGCACAATTTCCTTGTACGTTCCTTCATAAGTCATCCCGAAGGTATAGGAGCCGGACAATAATTCCTTGCTGATTTCGCCGCCGCTTGTATTGCCGATGGTCCGCCAGCTTCCTGCATAATATTTCACAGTTCCGCCGTCAATCAGATTCCCTTGGCTATCCTTCAGCTGTACCTTGACGTTAACCGTCTGGAATACGACTACTGCGCTAGTTCCTGTATTTTGCACAATCTCCTTGTACGTTCCTTCATATGTCATACCGAAGGTATAGGAGCCGGACAATAATTCCTTGCAGATTTCGCCGCCGCTTGTATTGCCGATGGTGCGCCAGCTGCCTGCGTAAAATTTCACAGTTCCGCCGTCAATCAGATTCCCTTGGCTATCCTTCAGCTGTACCTTGACGTTAACCGTCTGGAATACGACCACTGCATCAGTTCCAGTATTTTGCACCTTCTCCTTGTACGTTCCATCATAAGTCATCGCGAAAGTGTAGCTTTTATTCGGTAAAGATTTACTCACCGTTCCGGAAGCATCGGTTACGCCAAAATCCTTCCATCCTCCATCATAGTATTTGACTGTTCCGCCACTCAACGGATTTCCGTTGCTGTCTTTTAGCTGGATTTTTACAGCAGTTGTGGCAAAATAAAAACTAAGATTCTGAGGAAGCTCAACATTTCCCGCTTGATCCGTGGACTTATAGATCAAGGTATACTGGCCTTGCTTGTCAAACGTAACAGTCGACGTATAAAGCTGCCATGTCGTCCCGTTATCCAGACTGTACTCCGATTTCGCCACACCCGACAAGTTATCGGTGCCGGTCAATGTTACCGAGACCGGATTCACGTACGAGCCATTTGGTCCATCCGGCGCAGAAGGACTTACTGTAGCAACGGTCGTTGGCTTGGTATTGTCCACGAGTAGAGCCACGGTTGCCTCCGCACTCGTTCCCCCAAGCGTTGCAGTCGCTTTAAGATGAACGGTCCCCTCACCTGAAGCTGTCGCTGTCACAATCCCTTGTGCGTCCACCGTAGCTATCGCACGATCACTAGAGAAGTTAAGGCCTGCTGTACTGAGGTCAGCCTGCGATCCATCGCTCATAATGCCGATGACAGTCAAGGTCGACTGATCACCGCTCTTCATGATGGGTTTACTAGCAGTCAGCGTCACATGATCCAGCGTGATTACATTCACCTGCAGTTGGCCCTTTACGCCTGAACCGTCGGCCGCTGCAGCATTAACGGTAACCATACCGGTCTCCACGCCAGTCAAGATACCGGTCGCGGAATCGATCACCGCCTTGCCTGTTCCGTCTACGACGCTCCAAACGACCGCCTTATTCGTAGCGGTAACCGGCAGTATCGCCGCGATCATAGGTAGGGCAGCGCCTTTCAGTACGACAGCCGAAGGATTTCCCGTGACCATTACGCTTTGTACCGGCACGTTTGCCCCTATCCGAACAAATTTGATTCCATCTGCTAGTATAAAGTTACTAGTGGTAAACCCGTTTGTGATGACGACGCTTCCCGATGAACCCGCAAGAAAAGGGGAGCTGCCGATCTTGTTCCATTTGCCGCCGTTTATCGATTGATTCACCTTCACGACTGTGGAGCCTGTAGCCCCATTAATGGTGAATGGTGCATCCGTCGTTCCGGCCGTCGAATGATGCCACTCATACACATCATACATACCGCTTATCGGAATGAGTGGGGTGTAAATGGCGCTTGCATTGCCGCTCTTGCTCGCATTTAATGCGAAATCCCCTTTATTCGCACCGGTATTTGTTCTCGTATTATCCCAATTTGATCCTGTAAATTTGATGCCTGTCGCATCTGAATTGTCCATCGCGATCTCGACATTGTCCGGTATGAGATCGAACGACACGTTGTCGAATAAGACTTTCCCCAAGCCCGAAAGGATACCGGTCTTGATGGTGATCTCCATCGGCTGCGTTACGACGAACGTATTGGCATAATAAGCATATTGATCGGTCAGCGCGATCGGCGCCATCTGATGGTCGCTCACCCCGTCCCACACATTAAGCTCCGCCTGGACGTCCGACCCGCCGGACAGCTTCTTAATGTAAGCGGACAGCGAATACGTTCCTGGCTGAAGTACCGTAAATTTCTGAATGAGATCGGTTCGACCGCCGGATGCCCCTGCCGAATTGAACTCTGCCGAAGCCCCACCCTGATAAGGATTGTTTGTGTTCACATAGGCATTCGTCCCATATACACCTGAGCCCATGCTCCAGTTGTCAAATGTAACGGACGACGGTCCGCCAAGTGAGTCGCCCGATTTTGACTCAAAATTGCCATTTGCGAAAACAGGCGGCAGGTTGCCAGTCCGAACAAACTTTATCCCATCCGCCAGCATAAAGTTGCCTAAGGTAAAACCGTTAGTCAGGACAACGCTGCCCATTGAGCCCATATTGAAAGGGAAGCTGCCGATCTTGTTCCACTTATTTCCGTTCGTCGATTGATTCACCTTCACGATCGTAGAGCCCGCTCCGTGATTGATCGTAAACGGCGCATCCGTCGTACCACTAGTTGAATGATGCCACTCGTATACATCGTACATCCCAGCAATAGGAATGGACGGCGTGTAGATGACGCTTGATTTGCCTTCCTTGCTCGTATTCAGTGCGAAATCCCCTTTGTTTGCCCCGCTATTCGTTTTCGTATTGTCCCAGACGTTGGTGGTGCCGGTAAACGTCACTCCCGTCGCATCTGAATTGTCCATCGCGATCTCGACATCCGGTACGGGATCAAATGATACGTTGTCGAACACCACTTTTCCTGCACCTGACAGAATGCCAATATTGACGGTGATGTCCATCGGTTGCGTCACGGTATACATCTTTGCATAATAAGCGTACTGGCCGCTAAGGGTCACTGGAGCTAATTGATGGTCGCTGTTCCCAGCCCAAATGTTCAGCTCGGGTTGAACGTCCGTTCCGCCCTCCAACTTCTTGATATATGCGGAGAGCACATAGGTGCCCGGCTTCGTGATGGTAAACGTCTGGTACATGTAAGTTCGATTGCCCGCTGCTCCCGCCGAATTAAACTCCACAGCATTCACGCCCTGAAACGGGCTTGTTTTGTTCACATAGGCATTTGTACCGTAAAAGCCTGCGCCCATGCCCCAATTATCGATGGTAATAGCAGCTGGCCCTCCGATCGGATCACCCGACAGCTTCTCGATATCTCCGTTACGGATGATTGTAAGCGGCACATCCCCCGTAACACTGCCGATAGCAAGCGGCTCGCTGCTGACGACAAAGACCGTATTCTTCTTCACCATTTTGCCGTTGGAATCTACCGATATTGGGTTTCCATAATTATCAACTACACGAATGATTTTATTACTATTAGTCACGATGATGTTGAGCAACTGGCTTTTCGCAGACAGAATGCTGAGATAATTTCCATCTGTTCGATGCAAATAATGATTAACCGTCAGATAACCCTCTCCAGGGAATCCAGAATAAGATCCTACATACTGATCTACCTTTCTAATCTCATTTTGCATAATAGCGGTTGTCTGAAAAACTTCTGTTGGAGACTGTGAGTACCGTGTTACGAATGTATCTGCATTAGGAACACCCATCGTGAAAAATTTTGAGAATCCCGATGCCATGAATTCCATATACCTCTGCACCATTTCATATAACTTCGATGGCAAGGAGGCATTAGTAGCATCCATAGGAAAGTACTCGCCTTGCCACAACTTTAAATTCGGATGTGTGATTTTAGCCTGAGCATAATCGCCTAGTACATCCGTAATTTGAGCAATCCCCTGATAGCCATGTACATTATAGATGTCATAGTATCCAACATAAGTTTCTTTCAAGGCATCTCTCATCATTTGGCGATCGGCAACCATGGAGAAACCGCTCGTTGTTACATACAGTTCCAAATTATTTCCCGTTTCCGTCAAATACTCTGCCTTTACCTTTTGAGCCTGTTCATGAGCAATCTTCAGCATCAGAAAATATTGTTCCGTTGTCCCCGAGAAAGATGCTGGAGAGGACGGAGGATGGAAGTTCACCTCATTTACGATTTCGTAGTATTTTACTTTGCCCGCGTATCGTTTCATCGTCTGATAAACGTAATTGGTCCAATCTGCACCTGTTCCGGGGATCCCATTCTGATCTTGAATATCTTTGGAAACCCAGCGCTCCGGCGAGTATTGGTAACTTGACTGAAAACCTGCAGGTGGTATCTCGCTAAAAGGCGGCCTTGCTGATGCCCAGTTCGAAGGATAACCCATTACGGCCAGTACATCTATGCCAGCATCAGTTGCAGCTTTTACATATTGATCCGTATGCTCCCAAGTAAAATGCCCCTTCGTCGGCTCAATTTTATTCCATTGAAAAATCTTTGCATCATCCCAAGTACGAGTTGCGCTTGTATTGATCTTCTTCCATGGCGAAATATCGTAGCTGTAGCTGGAGTGTGTCCCGTAATAATCAGCATAGACACCATCGGTAACTGTTGTGTCGTTCGTTGGTACTTTGGAAATTGCACTTCGATAAACGATGGCGTCCATGGAAGTTGAGCTTACCGTTGCTTCTAAGTACCACAAACCTACTAATCCGTTTAACTGCGGTAACGTCAGCTCCTCCATCCGATAGGTGCCGTCCGCCGGGACAGTAACGGTCTTCTGTTCGGTAAACGAATTACCGTATGGATCGGTCGCTTTAATATTAACGGAGTAGAGTTTATCCGTATTTCCATAATTAACTGTCATCACAGGATAAACGGCTGCTTCATTACGGTAGAAAACCTCTTTCTCACTTCGGAATGCAGGTTTGACAACGCTGTACTGAGAGGATGTATGCCAGGGGGTAATATATTTCTCCGATTGAATGGGCTGCCCCAGTGTGGCATCCGCCAGCAGAGCCGTGTCCACACCATGGGTAAAGGTGCTAGTGCTATGCTCCAATTCATTAGCCGCTAGCGCCCGAGTGGAAATTTTCACATTGGTAATGTTATAAGGGGCTCCCCTCTCTATCATAAATTCATAGGGCATGAATTTCTCCATCACGGCATTAACCGTGGTCGGCTGGCTGGTTAGCAAGACACCGTCCTTGTAGATGGCTGTGTAACCGCCAGCGCCCATTTTCCATGTAAAAGCAAGGTTAAAGGGCTGGCCGATGACATAGTCCAGCTGGTTCGGCTGCGCGTAAGCATTCGCTTCGTCGGTGGCCACCCCATTTCTCACGAAAAATCTAAGCGGCTGATCGTATGTCGACCCCGTCGGCCTTGCTTCGAGTTTTGGGATAAGGGCACTCATTAAAGTGAATCCCGGACCACTCTGTTCGGGAATCAATCGAAATAAGAAGTCATACTCGCTTCCAAAATCCGAATAGGGCTTATCAATACGCGCTGTCAGCTCAATTGTCCCTTCACTCGGGTTGATGATGCCCGGAGCGAAATCGCGGTACCATGTTGCAGTATTGGTGAAGTTGTCCGTTTCACCGTCTGCGGAAGCTGATGGTACGACCATCAAACACGCAGCAAGTAAGGTAGCAGATATAAGAAACATCATACATATCGATATTTTGAGCAAGCGGTATCTTCCAACTAAATCCGGAAATATTCTATACGCCATACCTACACCTCCAATAAATTGTTGTCTCTACTGAATCCAGCATAATACACCCGCTCTCAAGCTTTTTCTTTCTGCTGCGGTTCTTCAATCCCACAAGAATTCAATAAACCACCTCGTTTGTTAGCGCTTACATTTTAAGTTTTACCGAGATGCAAGTGTTGCCAAATCTTTTTAGAAAACCTAGAATCCATTCATTTAATCCGAGATACACCTCCATTCTCAAGTGGTATGGTACTCATTATAAGGAAATGCACGAAGCTTGCACAACAGGACAGAAACGCGATATGTCCGACAAAAATACGGAACTATCCCATTGGTTCTTCCTATGACGTTGCATCTGTATTGATGATTACGAGTACGAGGGTGACTTTGGGATAGCTAGCATCTGAGGCTTAAGTTTCGCTACTGCTCGACAACCTGATCCTGGCTGGCTAAAAAACTGCAGACCACATTCCTCACCATAATGAACCTGGATTCGTTGATTTACACTTTTCACGCCATAACCGCGAGTTTCTATTTCTAAAACCCCCTTCAATTGCTCTTCTGTCATTCCGATACCATCATCACTTACCTCCAAATATACATATTTTTCCTGTTGATATGCCCTAACCGTGATGATACCCGCCTTACCTGGTTTAGGTCTAATACCATGAATGACAGCGTTCTCAACTAAAGGCTGCAGAATCATCTTGATAATCACAACGCCCGCAATCCCCTCTTCGATATCGGTCTCAAACCGGATTGCTCCGCGATAACGATAATTGATAATGTGCATATAACGGCTGACCTCTTCTACTTCCTCGGACAGTCTTATATGCTCTTTGCCCTCGTTTAGGCTGAGCCGAAGAAACTTGGCCAGGGATTCCGTAATTTCTGCAATTTCCTTCGCATCAATGCGTAGGGCACTCCATTGGATGATATCAAGCGTGTTGTATAGAAAATGTGGATTGATCTGCGCATACAGCAGCTTCATCTCTGTCTCCTGCTTGCTAATTTTCACCTGATACACTTCTTCTATTAATGCTTTGGTCGTCATACTCATCTGGTTAAAAGAACGCTGCAATCGAGCATACTCATCATTACCACGAATATTTGTTTCCGTTTCAAATTGTCCTACATCGGCAAGTTTAATTAAACGAATAAGCTTCTTTAGGCGCTTAGTAATAGAGCCTGAAATGAAAAAAGCAGTAATAATGGCAAGAATCGAAACGAATGCAGCCAAGGCGAACATGAAATTTTGAATGGATCTACTATTCATGCCCAGATGCTGCTCGGTCATCAGTAGAGAAATATTCCAGTCCAACCCGCTCAACTTGCTATTGACTGCATAATAAGTACCTAAACCGGGACCGAAATGGGTGATCCCTTCCTGACGGGTGGGCAACGAGGACAAAAACTGCTGTTCCAACTTGACATCACCCAAGGGGAGATGCTTGACTCCGATCCTTACACCACCTGTGTGCACTAACGTTTCTGCTCCATCAGGAAGCCTTAGATCGTTAAGAATATCCCAAATGAACTTCGAATCAAGCTCAATCATCACATAACCAAGTATTTGTTGGATATGGTTGATATCGTGAATTTCTTTAATAAAGAGCACCTCGTCTGCTTGTGCTAATTGTAAGTGCTGAATCACATCAGCATGAAACCAGGCTTGCTTCTTGCTCTCATTCAGCAATGGCTTTATTGCAGAATCCTTTTCAAGCTCCCCTATGCTGAAAAAATTCGGATTTGCTGATAGGAATGCCGGATTGCCCTTCATAAAAAAGCTCACCTTAAGTACATTTCTTTTCCCTTCATAATTGGTAACATTTTTATTGAGCACATTGAAGAAATCGATAACTTCGGCCGAAGTCAGTTGACGTTCGGCTACAGTTTGCAATACCTTTTGAATATCATAATTACTTTGCGCCAAATCTGCGATATCATAACCCACGTCAAGTCCAAATGCTACATTCTTCTCCGCTTGCTTAAGCGCTTCTAGATACGCGTTTCCGGTTTGCTCCACAACCGACTTGTGAATCGTTGTATAGGTGAAATAAACCAGCAAGAAAACCGGAACAATGATCAGAATTAAATAGGAGAAGACTAGTTTCGTGCGCAAATTGAGATTGTAATAGAACCCGCTCAGTACATCCGCTAATTTTCTCATCAGCCACGCTCCCGAAATTGTACAGGAATAACACCCACCAACTTTTTAAATATTTTCGTAAAATAATAAGTATCTTGATACCCGACTAGATTAGCTACTTCGTATATTTTAATTGCGGGATCACGTAGTAACTCCTGAGCCTTCTCAAGTCTCACCATCGTGATATATTCATTAATCGTTTGACCCGTTTCTTTTTTAAATAACCCCTGAAGATGGCCAGATGACATATATACCTCTTCCGCAAGTTGTTGAATCGTTAGGTTTTGATTGTAGCTCTTCCGTATAATCGCCTCAACACTGCGAATTACTTTACGCGATTTATTGTTGCGCGATTCATTGACGATTTGTTCGATGTGAAGAAACTTTTCGAATACAAATGTCTCTATCTCGGTGCTGCTCTGCATCATTCTAAATTGCTGCAGTGAATCCTGCATCTCTTTGACCGCTTCATGTCCGATGATGGCAGCTGCAGAACGAAAAGCTTTGATAAGAAGCTCACTGCAAAGGATGGCCAGAATCAGTATACTGTCCATTTTGTAGAGCCGAATGGAAGCAAAAAACTGCTTTAACTCGTCGATTAGTGTTTCAGTCAATCCGCTGCCGGTCAGCTTAACGATACGTTCTCTTAAATCTACAATGATCGTAAGCTCTGCAGGTGCAGTACTGTCCACATAATAATGGCTGATATCGTCCTTAAGCCGTTTATACTCGCGTTCCTTTTCCATTCTACCGATTACTTTGCCAACAACCTGCATCATCTCTTCACGATTGAAAGGCTTTAGCAAATAATCAATTGCATCCAATTTTATCGAGGCTTTCACATATTGGATATCTTGATGTGCACTAATCATAATGACCATGAGATCAGGGAATTCGATTTTCAGCGCCTCTACAAGCTTAATACCATCCATGCCTGGCATGACAACATCGGTTATGACTAAATCCGGAACGATCGTCCGAGCGATTCTCAAGGCTTCTGCACCATCCTCGGCTTCACCGGCAATTATAATTCCCAAACTTTTCCAGTCAATTAAATCCCTTAAACCTTCTCTGGTAATATAATCATCATCGACAAGCAGTAATTTGTGCATAAATCAACCTCCAATGATTAGCTTGAGGTGCTAATAAAACAATACACTAGATTGACCATCAGATATAGCTAAAATTATCGCAAAAAAGTATAGAGAGGCACACGCCCCCCTATACTTTCAAATCCACGTCCGCTTATTTTTTGGTAAGATTGTTATAAAGTGCTTTGCCAGTTTTCGTAAACCAATCCTGGGAGGCATTGATGACTTCCTGTCTGCCGTTTGCATCCGCTTTTTTGAAATATTCATCTATTGCACTGATGGGGAGCGCCCCATTAATGATCTTGGATACATACTCATTACGTAGATCCATCAGCGCTCTGCCTTTGGATAGCTCCGCATCCGTCTGCGGTCTATAGTAATTAATATTGAACACAATATCATGGGGTCCAGCTGCCACATAGGAATTCATGTCTGGATTGAGGCCTGCAAGTATCGCATTGGGCAGCCAGATTTCTGGAGTCGTCCACATTCTATAATATAATTTATAAATAATTTGATCATAAATGGGTTTGATAGGTACTAAATTACCGCTTGCATCCTTATTGTAATGAACGCCTTCCTTACCATAGTTGATGAATAATTGCAAATCTTTGTCCTTCAGATATGTATTCAGTAAATCAATCGCTTCATTTTTATTTTTTGCATTCTTCGGAACCATATAATAGTTGGATACTGGTGCTGGAATGATATAGCCCTTTTGCCCGTCTTTCCCCTCAATTGGCGGCATATACATGAGCTTGGCATTCGGGTCTGTTTTGACCAACGCAGGACGGAACCCATTAGGCTCATAATAGCCAAAGTATCCAGAAGCTGCTTTACCTGATGATATTTTCTCCGCAACCTGCTGCGATTTGTTGAACAAATATTCGTTGTCTATAAGCCCTTCTTTGTACAGCTTAGCCAAGTACGTGAGCATATCTTTTAAATAGGCATCTTGTGCATCTATCAACTTTCCGTCTTTGACAATGAACGGCACAGCAAGGTTGTTTAAGCCGGATAAACCAAATGCACCTGTAATTACATCTAAACCGTCCAATGGATTCCCATTGTTTCCAGCAGAAGCTACATATGGAATTGTACCTTTGCCACTTGGATCCTTATCCTTGATTGTTTTTAGAAACGTATACAAGTCATCGAGATTTTTCGGAGCCGACAAGCCTAGCTTATCCACCCAATCCTGTCTAACCAAGAAACCGCTTCCTAAATCCTGGTCTTTATATTTTTGAAAAGGTGAAGCCGGTATGGCAAGCTTTGCCCCGTCTAAGGTTACAGCAGCCCATGCGTTGTCAGTTACGTGCTTTTCAATCTCACTGCCAAACTGTTTGACCAGAGGTTCAACGGGTGTGAGCGCACCTTGTGCACTGAATCTCTTGAAGATCGTCAAATCATTCGTATAAATAAGATCGTATACATCACCTGATGCAAACATCAAATTGTATTTATCAAGCTGGCTTGCTGCTGGAATAATTGTCCACTCTACATTTTTATAGCCTGTTTTCTCTTTAATTGCGTTTAAAAACTGGTTATCACTTTCACTTGCGCCTTGTTCGAATCCTTTGACTCCACTATTGCTTGGAACTGCAATGCGAATTTTAGCGTCTTTATCAAGCTTAGGCGTTGCAACAGCATTCGTCTCTTTATCTGTAGCTGTAGTACCTTTCTCTCCTGTTGTCTCTTTTGTTTGGCTGCAAGCGGTAAGTAACACCAGTGTAAGCGCTAACAAAACAGATACAACCTTTGTGTAAGTGAAACCCCTTTTCATTTTTCATTCCCCCAATTAACGATTATTGTTTAACAGCGCCTAGCGTCAATCCAGCTACAAAATATTTTTGCAAGAAAGGATATACAAGCAAGATTGGCAACGAGGAGATAAAGATCGCAGTAGCTCTGAACGTTTCTGAGGCAATATGGGCAAGTACCTCCGAATTATCTGTACCATTCTGGGTGGCGGCAGAAATGACATTTTGCAAAAATAAGGGTAAAACCATGACATTCTTTTTTGTTAGATACATGAGCGGGTCCATGTAACTGTTCCAAATACTAACGGCCGAAAAAATCGCGATAGTTGCAAGTATTGGTTTAGATAAAGGGAACATGATACGAAACAGCACGGTTAGATTGCCAGCTCCGTCTATTCTTGCCGATTCTTCTAGGCTAGACGGTAGCGATTCAAAATAGTTGCGAATCAGAATTAGGTTAAACACACTTACCATACCTGGAATAACAAGCACGAGTAAATTATTCATTAAGCCAGTTTCCTTATAGATCAAATAGGTTGGAACCAAGCCGCCATTAAACATCATCGTAAGCACATACATGATATTGATCATCTTGTGTCCAGGTAATTGCTTTCTGGAAATGGCATACCCAACACACGCGGTAAAAAACACTTGCACCAACGTGCCTACAATTGTGACGAATAGGCTGTTTCGGAAAGCAGTGCGAAAATCAATTGCTGAAATTAAAGCTTTATAAGCATCGAAGTGAAAACCCTTCGGCCATAAGCTAACCTGTCCGCTAATTACATAGGTCTCGTCACTAACCGATTTCGCAAATAAGGTGACATAGGGCAGTAAACATATTAAACTTATTGCGATTAATAAGCAGTAATTAAAGATGGTAAATACCTTTTCTCCATGAGACATTCTTTTGTCGAACATGGGTTGAATCCCTCTTTTCAGCTACCAGATTCCACGGTTGGAGTATTTGCTGCTGACCTTGTTCGCAATGATCAACAATATGAAGCCAATAACGGAAGTAAACATCCCGACAGCAGTTGTATAGCTGTAGCTGGCATTAAGTATGCCTTCTCTGTACACAAAGGTACCAATAACATCGCCCACTTTATAGACAAGTGGATTATAGAATAACAATACTTGCTCTGTATCGCTACCCAACATTTGAGATATGCGAAGTATGATAATGAATACGATTGTACTTGCGATTCCGGGAAGTGTAATATGCCAGATTTGCTTCAGTTTTCCGGCTCCATCGACTTCAGCTGCTGCATAAAGTTCCGGATCAATCGAGGTAAGAGCCGCTAGATAAATAATAGCACTCCACCCTGTTTCCTTCCATGCGGTTGAGGTTACCAGCACGCTGCGGAAAAACCGCTCATCTCCGAGAAACTGAATCGGCGATATGCCGAGAGAGCGAAGCAGCGAGTTGACAATCCCCGTGCTTGGCGACAATATATCGACGAAAATCCCAGCGATCACAACCCATGAAAGAAAGTGAGGAAGATAGGTCAGTGTCTGTGTTATTCGCTTCACAAACCCTTTCCTCACCTCATTGAGCAGCAATGCCAATATAATGGGCAGCGGAAATTGAAAAATCAATTTGTACAAATTGATTAAAAGTGTATTACCCAGAACACTCAAAAATTTCGGGTCTGAGAAAAGCACCCTAAAATTATCTAATCCCACCCATTTGCTAGCCATAAAGCCATCGAAAACTTTATAATTTTTAAAAGCGAGTGCTACTCCAACCATAGGGACGTAGCTGTAAACTAGCAAAACCAGCAAAGGAATTGCTATGAGCATATAGAGATCCCAATGTTGAATGATTCTTTTCGACAGGTTATTCTTTTTACTAGGTGCCAATCCCATATCCATAGCTCCTAGCATGTGCTGTTCTGTTATCCTTGCCAAGGTACACCTCAATTCTCCTCTGGTATATCTTAATTATATGGATATACCGTAAGCCCTAGCAACCAGACAAGAACGAGAAATCTATGACAATCATGCGGAGTTATGATGTGGAGGCATGGTATGGTATATACGATTACGATGGCACTATAGGAAATAGTAGTGACTCTTATCCTTGTCCAGCAAGGAATACCGTTGAAAATGCTGATAATGCGCGTTGTACAACTGCCCATTCTTAGCTGGCGAGTAGGTCAAATACAGCTGTTTACGGCTGTGCTCTGATGTATTCACACCGCTCTGATGCGGTGTAAAAGAGTGAAACAGAATCATATCACCAGGATTGGTTTCCACAATCTCCCCAGTTTTGAGATCAATTTCAGCCATCTCTTTGGCATTCATGCCTCGTAATTCTCCTATATCGGAACGAAGGTGATGATGGTAACCCGGGAATAGTTCAAGCCCGCCATTAACCACTGTCGCTCCGTCTATGGCCACCATCACACTGATAAGTCCTTCTATTGAAAAACCCTGCCACCAAGCAGCATCCTGATGCATCGCATAACCATTTGCTCCAGGCAGCTTAAAAATCAATTTATCTTTAAACAATAGCGGTTCATCCAAATAAATATCACGCAAGGGTGCCAAAATACGTTCATCTCGAACCAAATTATCAAATACCGCGGAAATGTCATGGACGGGATCTAAACGCTCGATCTTAACTTCTCCGTTCGCATAACGCTTATGTCCTGCTCGGATATTATGGATATCCGTATATTGACTGAGTGTGAGCAGCTTATCACATTCTACTTGCAGCACCTTAGCCTCCTGTTCGCTAAATACATTACGCAGAACGAGATACCCTTTGTCCTTGTAGCTCTGAATTTGCTCATTAGAAAGAATGTTTATCCTTTTCATCCCCTAATCCCCTTTACATTTTTTTTTGGAAATCATATAATTACTTCACTTAAATGATTCCTCATTTCTCATGATACTCCTGATTATTTTCAATTAACATACATTCCTTTTTTATATTTTATATACTTTTTTGCATTACATAATAGAAAGTAGAGAGCTGCTATGAACAAAATCCGCCTCACAAGGTGTTATTATACGGCGCATAGAAAAGAATTTTCACTGGAGGAAGATGTTTATGAAGGATGGGTCATTCTTGCCGTGGAGTCCGGTCGATTTCAATTCTCTCTCGAAGAAGAAACAGCGGTACTTAAAGAGCCTGTGTATAACGAAGCTGGATTTGGTGATCTCGTTATTTGCCCTCCTCATGTCGTCTTAACAAGAAAGGTTCTAGAGCCTGTCTCTTTTCATTTCATTGAATTTACAATGGATGGAGAATATGCCAAAGGCAAAGTTCTCATCAGAGACTTTCAACGCCTTTCTTCAACATTCAGCTACCTCAGACAAATCGCCGAGGAACCCTTAGAAGACCATCATGAATTTGCAAACCATTTAATTAATGATCTACTGCTTGTGAGTGCCAGAGAACAGAAATTAGCTGAACAACAGTCCCAAGATAAACAAGACCCTCTCACCGTTCAGGCCATGGCTTATCTAAATCAGCACGCATTTGGAGCGAAATTAAGCATGCAGCTCTTGGCTGAAAAACTTGGCATCAGTAATTCTCAACTATCCCGCCGGTTTCAAGCTGCATACAGATACTCGCCAATTGAGTACGTAACCTTACTTCGACTCCAGAGAGCAAAGTCCTTACTTATCGACACTGACCATACAATCGATCATATCGCTGAGCAATGCGGATACCAAAACGGCTTTTATCTAAGTCGGATTTTCACTGCCAAACTAAAAATAAGCCCTTCGGCTTACCGAAGAACTTATCGATTTTAAAAAATACTGTTACCATTTTCAATACTTACCGAAATGTAGCTCGAGCAGATTTTTTATTTAAGTTGTTTATACTCATACTAAAGGACAAATTTCTACAACAGTGTTCTCGGATCTAGATCGTTCTGCTGCAAAGCCGATTTGGTGGCCATAAATCGATTTCTCCAGAGCTGTCGAAGACAGAGAAGGTTTTTCTCCCCGTAAAGTACGAACAAAATCTGCAACCAACCGCAAATCACCGCCACCATGCATGTCAGCTGCTACATTAAGCTCGATACGTTCTTCCTTGTATACATGACCCGACCTTGTATCCGGTTGCCTAACCAAGAAGTAACCATCTTCCATCGTGCCGGAAATTTCGCCTTTGGTCCCCGTGATATGAATCGTCCGGCACGGCTTGGAGGTGGCGCCTGTTAGATTGTGCGATGCCGTACTTCCGTCCTCGAATTCGATGATGACCGTTTGATGATCGACAACATCGTTATCGCAGCGCCATACGCAGCGTCCGTATGGATTGGATGTTCGCAACGATTCAATTTTTTCTTCGTGGGTAGGGACTGTACCTAGATGCATATTGTCCCATGCATAATTGCCCCACAACTCTTGTTCCATATACATTTTCTTGGCGGAATACGTACACGTGGCTTCAATCGGACAATCAACAAGACACCTTGTACCAGCGCCTTCCGGGGCCTTCTCCTCCCGAAACTGGAATAATCCGCCAAAACTGCTAACCTTCTTCGGTCGTATACTGCCTTTCATCCAAGAAATCATATCTAAGTCATGGCAGCATTTTGCTAAGAGCATAGAAGAATCACAGTTCGCTATACTATTCCATTTTCCTCGTACGAAAGAAGTCGCCATATGGTGGTAGCTGACATTTTCCTCTGTCTGAATGGCGACGATATCTCCGATGATTCCGCTTTCGATCTGCTTGCGGATTTCCAAATAAAAAGGTGCATAACGCATGACATGACAAATCATCACGGTACGATTATAGAAGTTCGCTGCTTCGTACAGTTCAAATACTTCCGTTTCACTTACGCCAATCGGCTTCTCTAACAGAACATCGTATCCCGCCTTCAAAAGTGGCAACGTTGTCTCCAGATGGAACCGATCCATCGTTCCATTAATAGCGGCATCCGCTAATTGGGGATGAACAACAAGATTCTCAACGGATGCAAAGCAATTTTCCGTAGAAATACCAAAGCGTTCTGCTGTTAATCGCCGGCGTTCTAGATTCGGCTCAACAACACCAACGATTTGTAATTCATCTGGATGCTCTAAAGCATAGGAAGCATAAATCAGACTGCGGTTTCCTGCACCGATAATGACAGCCTTAATAGGCTGATCTTCGGACTTAAAGGATGGATCCACTTTTTTATGCATGCTCACGATCTTACCTCCATTTAAACGTGATAGATATGCGGATTTTGACGGCGGCATTCTTCCATTACCCACATCTGCTGCCGTACTTGCTGCGGTGTGATTTCCAATGCAGCGCCATCACATAAAGTACGATAAAGCATCAAATACAATTTCTCCGTCATATCGTCAAACGCCGACTTGCCCTCTGGGATCGATACATCCCAGCTTTCGGAGCTCCAAGTTAATGTCTCTCTACAGTAAGCTGGCATTCCATCACTGTCGAATAGCGGTTCTTTCGTTAACTGTTGATCCGGCGCTTCCTCCGGTTTGAAATATTTCCATTCAAGTTGCCCCGCAGTTCCGTGGAGACCGCCATTCGTACCTTGAATATTAAATTGTTCATGAGGAAAAGCAGAGCACGATGAGATTTCAAGATCAATAGTCGGATGGCCTTGTTTTCTAAGTATTAGCTTCACATAATCTTCCGCATCACCAAATGTATTCGTGCGATCCATGATACACATTACTTGAGGTAATACATCCGTTCCGAACAATTGCAGCGCTTGATCCAACGGGTGCGGTCCTGTGTTCATTAGGTTACCGCCATTGTTGCTTTGCAGCGTTTGCCAATCCCAACGACGAGCGAAGCCGTTCAAGGAGAAATCAATCTGAACGATACGGCCTAGTACGCCGGAATTAATTACTTTTTGAATCTGGACAAATGCAGGCTGATAACGGGATTGCTGAAATACTGCCAATATTTTACCAGATTGTTCCGAAGCTTCAATCAGTTGATCCACTTCTTCCACTGATTTCGCTAGCGGTTTTTCACAAAGCACATGAAACCCCTTATTTAACAACTCCAAAGTGATTGGGAAATGCAAGTGGCTTGGGGATGCGTTGACGACCAAATCCAGCTCCTCGTTCGCAACCATTTCCTCCCATGTATCATAGGCTTTGCAGCCATACTCCTGTTCCGCACGTTTCTGACGTTCTGCAATCGAATCGGCTACTGCGACAATCTGATAATATTCCTTAATTTGTACAAGCAAATTACCATGAATGTCGCGACCGCTGCGACCTTGTCCAATAATCCCAACCTTCAGTACCGTTTGACTCATAAATGGTACACCTCTTCTCGTGTCAATTTACAGATTTATTGCCGAAAGTTTTTTTATATTCCGTAGGTGTGATTCCGCAACGTTTCTTGAAGGTTCGGATAAAATGGCTCAGATGATGGAATCCAACCTGAAACCCGATCTGTGTAATCGTATGCGTATCGCGACGGATGAGCTCCATCGCCCTCTCGATTCGTACTTCAGTGACGAAATCAACAAACGTTTGTCCCGTTTCTTTTTTAAACTGATGGCTGAAATAAGCTGGCGCCATATTCGCTATGAATGCCCCATGCTCCATCGGAATATCTTGACTAAAGTTATCATAAATGTATCGTTTCACATCATCGATTGGATGTTTGTCCGCAAGAGCTGGTTGTTTAGCAGGCTTCCTCTTCGCCTTTCGGTATTCACGGTCAATGAGGATCAGCAGCTTGGCTAAATTAAGCAGGATCGAATGTTCGAATCCAACTTCACGATGCTCAAATTCATCCTGAATATCCTGAAGAAGCTGCTCGACGAAAATCTGCTTACTTTTCCCGAAATGAAGCCAAGATTGGTGTATGAAAGGAATCTTATAGTCCTCATCGGAATGCTGAAGTAAAGGATTTAGCGTATCAGAGAAAGGCTTTAATTGATCCTGTACTAGATGATGTATAAAATCGACAAGCACCACTTCGAACTCTTTATCCTCGATTGCACTCAGACTGTGCCTGGTATTGGGAGCTATAATGAAAATATCGCCTCTGCTTACTGTAAGCGACTTTCCGCGCAATTGATGATTGCATACCCCGCGTAGGACATAAGCGATCTGAACATAATCGTGACTATGCATAGGCTGCTTCAGCAGACTGCTAGAGTAACGCAAGATTTTAAAAGGAAACGCTTTATTAAGCTGATCCTTACTTTGATAAAAGGGTATTTCCCCTTCCATCCCCATATTACAACCACCTACAATCATGTCATTATGATGGACTCATCAGCTTCTTCACAAATTGAAAATCGTGTGCCAATCGTTCATAAGCAGGAAATGGGGCATGGCACTCCAAAGTCACCCAACCGGCATAGCCCGTTTCGAGAAGAGCTTCAAACAGCGGCTGATGATCAGCCTCCCCTTCGCCAAGACGGCATTGAAGAAATATCTCTTCACCTCGGTGGGTCGTATTGATAAACGTGCCCGGAACGCCAACTTCACTGACACGCAGCTCATCCTTAACATGCACATGAAATAAATGCTTGCCCAATTTCAATACGGAATCGCGGCCGTAATCGGTGTCAGTTATATACATATTTCCCGCATCATGGATCATGCCAATATTATCGTAAGCGATTAGGTCAAGTAGACGCAAGCTGCTTTCTACGGTTTCAATGAGTGATTGATTATGAATTTCCATAATAATATTGATTTGATGTGCCTGCGCTTCTTCCGCACAACGATTGAGCCAGTAAGCCGCCTTAACGTAGTGGTAATCATGTGCCATAAAGGCATTTGGACCCCCTGGTGAGACACGAACCATCGAGGCACTTAGCTGATTTGCAATGTCAAGCAGCCTTTGAAATTCTTCGAACGTCCGTTCGGATTCTATATCGCTTGCCGTAGAAAACCCACCTGTATAGGTGGCCAAGACAGGAATCTCGAGCTCCAAGTGTTCGGACAGTGCTTTCATTTCTTTGATCCGCGGTTGGCTGATTGCTGAGGATAGATGGTGTTCGCGGACGGCAATTTCAATACCATCCATGCCTAGCTGTTTGGATAACAGCATCGCCTCTTGAATGCTATGCTCCAAAAATACGCCACTAAATGCAGCAAATTTCATTCTTTTTCCTCCCTCAAGAAGACTTGTTTGCCCAACTTAAATGTTCGTTCCAACCGAATTCGGCTTCCTTCTCTACGGAACAGTACTAAATCGGCCGGTGCTCCTGGAGTTAAGCCTGCAGCTGAAGGTAGCTTCATAAAACGGGACGTTCTTACTGAAGCCATGTCCCAAGCATCCGCTAATTCTGAAAGCTCCCGGTTCGTAACATGCTCAATGCCCTTGAGCAGCATTTGCGCCGATCCAGCTAAGAGGTGCTCGTCTTCAGCAAGATGCAACTTGCCCTCTGACGTTAAAACGACGGAACCGCCTATGTGCGTTGTGTAAGTACCCGCCGGCAGTCCGCTTAAGGAAACCGCATCACTTACCAGCATAGCTTGGGTACCTTTCACTTTAAACACAACCTTCAATACCTGATCAGGCAAGTGAAAACCATCAGCGATCACACAGCTCCACAACCGATCCTGAGCCAATTGCTCCCAGATATAATTAGGATGGCGAGGCATCATCAGATGAGCACCGTTACCAAGATGAGTTGACATCCGAGCACCCGCTTCCACCGCTTCACCTATTTGTTCCGGTGTCGCGGATGTGTGTCCAATCGAAACGGTTACACCATTTTCTGTACATTTGGCGATAAATGGAGCGCTGTTCGGCCATTCTGGTGACAGCGTGATAATACGGATTCGTCCACCGGCTGCTTCCTGCCAACGGTTAAACAACTCCCAATCCGGAGGCCTAACATGATCGTAATTATGGGCTCCACGAGCACCGTCATTCGGCGAAATGAACGGACCCTCTAGATGGATGCCGGCAATTCCTTGATCTGCAACTGGATCATGTTTGCATGCTAATGCTATCGATTCCAAAGCTTCTTGAATGGCTTGAACACTGTTTGTAATGACCGTTGGAAAGCAGGAAGTCACCCCTTCCTGCCAAAGCTTGCGAATCACTTCACTAACCATCTGGTCAGGATACGGCACTTGATTAAAATCATGACTTGCATAACCATTAATCTGCAGATCGACTAGTCCTGGAGCGACAATAGCCAACTTTGACGATTCTGAGTACTCCGATCTGATCGACTCAATGCTCCGAATAACCCCTTGTTCTATGCAGATCGAGATAGGCTCACCCGTTGCATAATGAATAGCTTCGAAGTTCATGCCTTTAATTCCCATAAGAATCCCTATCTACGTAAAGAGTACAATCCGGATGTTGCCGCAATATCGTAGACGGACATTCCGTTGAGATGGATCCGTTAAGCGTACGCTCAACCGCCTTACGTTTCGTAGGCCCAGGGACTACGCAGAACAAATGGGATCCAGAGAACAAAGTCGGGATAGTCAGTGTAAGCGCATGAGTGGGGACTTCATCGAAGGAAGAGAAACAACCGTCATTCACCTGCTGCTGCTTGCAAGCGTCATCCAGTTCAACCACTTTGATAACCTTCTGATCATTAAAGTCAGCGACTGGTGGATCATTGAATGCGATATGCCCGTTCTCACCGATTCCAAGACACACGATATCGATGGGTGCCTGACGAAGCAGTTCTCCGTAACGGTGGCATTCTTCCTCGCTCTCATTCGAGCTGTCAATCAGATGCACTTTACCCGGCTTTACTTGATCAAACAGACGCTCACTGAGAAAACGGCTGAACTTTTGCGCCGCATTTATCGGCAAACCGTTATATTCATCCATATGGAACGCTGTAATTCGGGCCCAGTCAATCGATTCATCCTCCGACAAATAGGTCAAAAGCTCATTTTGTGACGGTGCCGCTGCAAAAATGATTCGAATGCCCTGTTTTATGGACAGCAATTGCTTGATCCTTGCAGCAACTTCAGCGCCTGCAGCAGCCCCTAATGCACGACGATCGTTAAATACTTTAACCTTCAAAGAATCTACCGTTTGTTTATAGGCAATTGGTATTTCATTCATATTTCCATACTCCTCTCGATCATCCGAATAACTATGCGAAAGAGATCCTTCAGGATGCTATACTTCCATAATGAGCTGAACACCTTTGGCCGAGCTTTCATAGATGGCTTCAACCAATTGCACGGCCCTTAATCCGTCCTCGCCAGTAACGAGAGGTTGTATGCCGCTTTCGATTGATGCTATCACATCAATAAACTGGCTTTGATGAAAATCAGAAACAATACTGCGTGGATCAGAAATCCCTCCGTATATTCTCGCTTGGGTCCAGTTGGGCTCGCTAATGCCTGGAACAGTCCAGTGAACAATGGAAGAACCCTCCAACTTAATAGTCCCTTTTTCCCCATAGAGATTAAGGGTTGCCGGGAACCCTGGTTGGATGTTGGTTGAAGCCATAATCGTGCCGAAAGCACCGTTTTTGAATTGCAAAATTGCTAGCCCCAAGTCTTCCGCTTCGATTTGATGCGTTTGAGTGGCTATTTTACCAAAGACCGTATGAATCTCTCCGGCAAACCAAAGCAACAGATCCAACACGTGTATACCTTGATTCATAAGAACGCCACCATCCTCGGCAATCGTCCCCCGCCAATCGGCTGCGTCATAATAGGCTTGCGTACGAGAAAATGACAATGATGCCTCCACGAGTAGAAGTCTGCCAATTGCTCCTTCATCTAACACACGTTTGACTGCTTGATGCTGGGCTTCAAAGCGCCGTTGGGAGATAACAGACAGTGTAACCCCTCGTTCTTTCGCCGTGCGTACTAGTTTTGAAGCATCATGTGTATTCATCGCAATCGGTTTTTCCAGCACTAGATGCTTTCTAGCGTTCAAAACATCTAGCCCAATGCGGGCATGACTTCCGCTTGAAGTCGTCACACAGACGATATCTACATCCGGACTATGGATCAACTCTTGATAATCAGTCGTCCAAACACAATTCTCCTGCTTCGCAACCGCTTTCACTCTTGCTTCATTGCGGCTGGAAACAAAGGTTAAGCTTGCATCCTCGATCTCGCGGATGGCCTCAATATGAAAGTCAGCGACGGATCCGCATCCAATAATGCCAAATCTCCACGTTTTCATTTTGCTATACCTCACTTAGTAGCGAACGCAGCGCATCGAGCGTCATACGAGTTCCGGTCATCTGACTGCCGCCCTCAGGAATGTAATGCGTTTCGATCGTGAAGAGTCCATCGTATCCGTCTGCCAACAATGCTTTGAGATGTGGAATCACAGGCACGCTGCCTGAACCAAGTGGCACACAACGTGCTGTTCCGTCTGCAGTTACATAAGAGTCTTTAAGGTGAACATGAGCCAAAACGTCCTTCATGAATTCGTAACCTGCGGGAAATGCTTCACGACCACCGTATGCCTCGTTGCCCGGATCCCATAAACCCCTTAAAGCGGGCGAATCGACACTGCGCACAATTTCAGCCACTTCTTCCGCAAAGCCGCCATTGCAGGAAGGCTCATTCTCGAGCAAAAGCTGTATACCTTCACTCCGGGCTTCTTGAGCAGCTTGCCGCAACTGATGGACAATATCTTCCCTATAAAGCTGCGGTTCCGCTTCACGCCAAAACGAAAAAATACGAACCCGTGTTGTGCCAAGCAGCTTAGCAAGCTGAGTCGCGCGATTCAGCTTAACAAAGTGTGCCTCAACGCTCTCTTCTTTCTGACCGAAAGTATCTCCGGCGGCAATCGGTCTGCTTGGATCCAGCGCACATTTAAACAAGGGGGAAGCGATAGCCGAAATGAATAACCCGCGGGTTTTCACCTGACGCCTCACTTCGATGGCTTGATCGTCAGTAAGAGTGACAACATTCTGTCCGTTAATGACACGAACTTCTACATGCTTTAAATCCTGTTCGACTGCCCAATCCAACGCTTCTTCGAAATTTGCTGAGACCTCATCCGTCAAGACACCTAATCGTTCCAATATCAAGATTTATATCCCACCATTCTTTATGCTCTAACCACAGTACTTAGCCTTCTTGTTACTTGATTCTTATCATATCAATTAAGTTTTGTGAAAAGTTGACGTTTTTTTCGAAGTATATTTACATTTTTTAAGCAATACACTCCGTCCTTCGGACAAATCCTTATTTGTCATCACATTTTCAACTAACCAAAAACCCAACTTTTACATTTGAATCTTCTTTCATCCATGACATCGTTTGCCCTTTATGCAGATCCGACTTCATCGATTTCACCAGCTTCTCAATATTCACGCTTTGCTCATAATGCCTATGAAGCGCAGCCGATACATACAATTCATTTAACTGGGCAAAAGTAAACCCTTCCGTTTGTTTCGCCGTTACTCGAATCAACTCTTCGCTCAGAAGCTTCCCTATCCCCTTTTGTTCTAAATAGATTTGTCTCAGCTCTAAATCTGGAAGCTTGATTTCATAAGCACGGTCGAATCTCCCTGCCCGGTTCATAAGTGCCGGATCAATTTGCTCCGGATAATTCGTTGTCCCAATGAGGAAAATGCCTTCTTTGGAAGTCGCGCCATCCAAAATGTTCAAAAAGTACGACCTCGCCCGCTGAGGCATAGCGTCGATATCCTCAATAACAAGAATCATTGGCGCCATGTTCGCCGCAGCTTGAAACACCTCTTGAATAGATTCGCTACCCGTATTCTCCGTTATTTGCCAATAAGCAACAGGAGCCTTCACACTGCCGGCAATCGATTTGACTAGCGTCGTTTTTCCATTGCCAGGTTTGCCGTAAAGCAAAACACCTCTTTTGTAAGGAAGCTGATACTCTTTGAAAAAAGCACGATCCTCAGCAAAAAACTGATCGATAGAGCGATAAATATCAGTCTTCACTTCGTCTTTCATAATGACCTCCGAACGGTCGACCATGCGTGTAATAGGAGCTAATTCCTTCTCCATGCCATGAGGGCCATCCGTGAAAACAGTCACTTGTCTTCGGTCCAAATCCCTACGCCGCTGCCGGGCATGTTCTAAAAAACAGAGCAGACTCTCATCATCCACAGCAAAAACAAAATCCTCTTCTCCAACGCCATTCATACGAAAGATAGGCACTCTAGCTAATGCGATTCCCCAGGATGGGTAAGCGAAAACGTTATTGCGCAGTGTAGGAAACGTCCGATAGGCCGATACTTCACTTTCCGCATCCATTCCGAATGCACGTGATTCCATATGGTCGAAGATTCTAGTGACGAAATGCACATCATCACTGCCGGTTTTCACATCCTGCTCCAACAGCTCCCAATACTCTTCTTTCCTGTCATCACTCAGATAAGCTTCAAAATGCTGTTCATATTTATCACTAAGCACATTTTGAATGCGTTCCAGCACATAGGCATAGTCCCTATATGCTGAAAGCGAGCGGCCTTCCGACCTATTCGAAAATGTTACTACTGCTGATTCCTCCAAACTTACTCCCTGAAAATAATTCATTTAGCACCTTTTACTGCCGCCATGGGCTTACATTTAGCTACAACCTCAGCCAATCCCGCTCCGACAACACTTTCAATAATTTGATCTACATCTTTATAAGCTTGAGGTGATTCATCTAGAATTGACTCTAACGACCTTTGGTTAACAACAATTTCCTCATCCGTACCTACTCGCATGGAAGAGGCAAATTCATTTAAAGTTATCAATCTTTTCGTCGCGCTGCGCGAGCGAATTCGTCCTGCACCATGACAGATGGAGTGAAAGTTGGCTTTGCCGCCTGGGGCTCCTACCATGATGTAGGATGCTGTCCCCATTGAACCGGGAATCAACGCTGGGTGACCTGTATTTAAATAAGGCTGCGGATTGCTTGAATGGCCTGCCGGAAGCGACCTCGTCGCCCCTTTGCGATGCACAAAATAGGACTCCCCCTCATGCTTTTCCTCCCAAGCATAGTTATGCATGAGATCATAAAGCGTCGTCATTTCAAACTTCGACCCAAACACATCCTTACCAGCCTCACGAATGGCATAGGCAATGAGATGGCGGTTTACAACCGCATAATTGAGCGCTGAATACATCAAATTTACATAAGTCTGAGCTGTCGGATGATCTAATGGCGCAAATAGCAGCTTTGGATCCGCTGTTCCTAATCCGTTCATCCGCATGACCTTCATCATATCATTGCTGCAATATTGACTCACAGAGCCACCCCATGCACGCGAGCCCGAATGAATCATAATGACCACTTGACCATCAAATAGTCCCCATGCTTCAGCCACCTCACGGTTCTCTTCCGCAATCTCTATGGATTGAATCTCCGCAAAATGGTTCCCATTCCCAAGCGTCCCCAGCTGGCGATGTGACCGATGCCATACGTTGTCCGGAAATCGATTCAATGCATTTTCATCCAAAGTAAATTTGCTGCTTTCTACATGTGTAAGCGAAGTCGCCTTGCGCGGCGTATAGCCGTCGGGAATATACTTCTTTGAAAGTCCGTGCAGCCCTTTGGTGACGATGTGTTCCAATCGGATGTCCGAGAAATGTCCACGTACGTGGTCTTCCACGGGTAAGTACTTCTCGATCGTCTTCACCAGCTTGCGGCGCAGCTTCACATCCTTCAGGTCAGCCTTGTGCAAATTCGTCATATGCACCTTCATGCCACAGCCAATATCGCTACCGACAATGGACGGTGATACATATCCGTCATGCGTATTCCATACTGCTGTCGTGCCTATGCAAGTACCAACACCAACGTGTACGTCAGGTGTATAGCTCATATACACTTGATTTGGAATCTGCAAATTGTTGTTAGCCATTTGAAAAACTTGATAATCCAAAGCTTTAAATAATTCAGGTCCTGCGTATACATGCACAACTCCCGATGGGAGCTGGACCTGTTGAATATAGTTTTCTTTCATACGTTTTGTTCCTCTCTACGAACCCCAAACCTCCCTCAGCGCATCTCGGAATAAAGCATCTAATGCTGCTTCTTGCTTTTCTCCAGAGACCGCGATATGTTTGGCAGTTTCTTCAAAATAAGCGATTTGTCGATCTAAATAGTCGTTGATTACTGTAATTTTCGGCTCTAAGTCGAACTCGACGCCAGCCTTCTTACGCGTCAACAACGTATATACTTCTTGTTTTAATTTCGATTCCGGCAGCATTTGCTCCACCAGATCCTCAAAATCCATCGGCGGCATGCTGCCGCGCTCTTCAATCCACTGGCAAGCTAGTATTGGCCGCAACACATAGAAATACTTTTTGATTTTCACATACTCACCCTGCAAATATTCCCGAAAGTTCCCTTTGGCCATATGCAAATAGTGGTACATACTGGACCGTGGAGAAAAAGTTAACGGTGAAAGCTCGCGGATTTTCTCCGTTACACCGTATTGCTCCAAATATTGAATCGGAGACTGCAGCCATTCGAGTAAGGGCGGGTTCGATTTCCGAAACAAGTTCAGTGCCTTTTTCAAATCCCAACCGTTAATGTCGAGCTGATCGCTGATCGGACGCTCAATAACATCTCGTTTCTCGAATAGAGATAAGTACCAGTCTACGGGTCTTACATAGATGAACCTCACATCATAATCACTGTCCTTCGAAGGAAATCCCCAGGCTCTACTACCCGATTCACAAGCATAGAGGATCCGAACGCCTTCCTCTTGTTCAATTCGTTTAAGCTCACTATCTATTTTTCTCGTATCAAAAAATGTCATGGGACTCACCCTTTCTTCGTATGATGTGGACGCAAAAAAGCCATAGACCAACATCGTCTACGGCTTTATCATGTCAAATTTAAACTAGGCCTACTCAAGGAGTACCTACGTATTCGTCATAAGTCCGGTTGAGACCGATGATATGCTTTGCTTTTCAATTGTCAGGTTATTCATAGAAATTTGATTGCGAATCATTTCGTCGGCCTCCTTTCCATTCATTTACAAACATCATACGAGTCAAACCTAAGAACTGTCAATCTGTTGTGACGGGAAAGATTAATTATAATGATCGTGCCCATTAATATAATTTATCATTGCTTGGAAATGTTTTTATCTCCAACAAGCGAGTTCAGCTGCTCTAGTAGGTTACCTCCACCGTTGAAAGAAATCGTCCCGATTTTCTCGCATATCTTCTCCAGAAACTCAAGCTCCTTCAAACGAAACAGGGTTTGGTTCTCATCCATAAGCTTAGCCGTATTGAGCAAGCTTCGTGTAGAAGCTGTCTCCTCACGCCGCGTAATGAGATTGGCTTGAGCCTTCTTCTCAGCCAACAAGACCGTATTCAGAATATCCTTAATATCACCCGGCAGAATAATATCTTTCACACCTGCGGATAAGAACTGCACGCCATAATCTAGACTTTTCTCATTCAAGCGCGACAAAACGTAAACGGTGATTTCCTGTTTCATTTTCAACAAATCATCTAACTTCAATGTACCTACATACTCACGCAAAATAAGCTGCAGCTGAATGTACATCTGCTCTTCGAACGACTTGATTTCAAGAGCTCTAAGCGGATTCAAAATGCGATATTGGCACACAAAGTTGAGTCGCAGTGTTACCTTATCCTCCGTCATCATTTCTTGCCCCGTCATATCCATTTGCTGTTGGCGCAGATCGACGGTTTTCACCGCGACTCCTATAGGTCCCTTCCAGAAATAATATTTTCCGGGTGCCAGCTCCTTTTGCATAACATGGTTATAAAACAAAGCTCCACTTTCGTGACTAGCCACATCAAACGTCTGATAGTAACCAATTAGCTTTGGAATGATAGCTGGATCAATTTCCTTTGGTAATTCAGGATTACGTATATCCGCACGAAGATAAGTGTGCTTTTTCAAAACATTCCAAAAAGCATAGTTCCCGGCTATCAACACCCCAACAAATTTGCCGTCTTCATAATGCAGCACATATTCATTGTCTTGGACAAGCACGATATCCAGCTCTTGTATGAGTATTTCGTCATGCATAAACAGCAGAAGGTCTTTTCCTTTTACGCTAAAAGGCTGCGTAATATTAAGAATAATAACGTTATCATCCGAAAATGGAGACAACCGATATGTTCCAGGCCGTAAGCATTTATAGTAACTGCCTTTACGAAAAAGCAGTCCTCGTTCGTCATTTTGTATCGTCACTTTTTTAAACATGTTATACCTCCTTGAATAATGGATCACATATTTGGAGTCTTCCTGCAATTAGGGCGGAATTCTGCTTAAGAGTACAAGAAATGAATAACAGCCATTTGAAAATTAGTTGGAGTTGTCGAGTTTCACAATCAAACCGTTTATCGTCCAATTCTTAACAAACTTTTGTAAACATTCGTGTAATCGGTATCTGCAGACTGCATAGCCTTAGTGCAGTGTGCAATTTCAAAGCCACAGAAGACTCCAGTACGCGATCAATAGGGGATGTTTTTCGCTCGATTGAAGTCGAGTGCTCTACCACTGAGCTAATCGTTCCACACGATAGGGGATTCGAACCCCTGCACCAGGGGAATGCACGCCGAAATGAACATTACAGTATACAAACACATAGGGATGTGTGAGCACTGCCGGACTATTTGAAATCCTAGCCTTAGTAAAGTCATCCGTACATACATCCAAATTTATGATTATACGTCCATTGACGTCTATCATCACTAGATTTTCTTAAACACCTTTAATCGCAACCATCGGCTTACAAGTCGCCACTACATCTGCTAGCGACGCGCCCACAACACTATCAATAATCTGATCCACATCCTTATAGGCTTGTGGACATTCATCAAGAATCGTTTGCAGGGAACGATGATTAACCAGAATCTCATCTTCCGTACCAACTTTCATCGATTGCGCGAATTGATCGACGGTGACAAGCTCTTTCGTTGCCTTCCGTGATCTTGCCCTCCCCGCACCGTGACAGATGGAGTAGAAGTTTTTCAGCCCTTCCTCTTTCCCCACCATAATGTAAGATGAGGTCCCCATAGAACCCGGGATTAATGCCGGATGCCCAGTTTCTTTATAGGCAGCTGTATTCAGAAAATGACCTGGCGGCAGCGCTCTTGTCGCTCCCTTTCGATGAACGAGCATGGATTGATTGCGGTGAAATTCCTTTAATGCATAGTTATGCATAAGGTCATAGAGTACCGGCATTTCAGTATCCCCGCCAAACACTTCTTTAAAAGCTTCACGAACACCGAAAGCAATCATATGTCTATTACTTACTGCAAAATTCAGTGCGGAATACATCAGATTTAAGTAGGTTTGCCCTTCATGACTTGCAATTGGCGCATATAAGAGATTCCGATCCGGATTTACGATACCCCAACTGTTCATTACTTCTCTGAACACTTTGGTGAATTCTTGCCCCAACATAGCTCCCCATGCACGAGAACCAGAGTGAATCATGACGACAACCTGACCGTCGAACAAGCCCCATTTTGCAGCTAAATCCTTATGTGCCTCTGCCACTTCTAGATACTGAATCTCTATAAAATGGTTCCCGCCGCCAAGCGTCCCAAGCTGTCCATGGGCATACTTACGGATTTTTGCAGGCAAATTCTCAAGGTAGGCGTGGTCGAATTTGAACGAAGACTCTTCAACATGTGTAAGCCACTGTTCATTCGGAACATATTTCTCAGGAAGTCCTTTTAATCCGTTTTGAACGACATCCATGATATCGATATCCGAGTAATTCGTATTCGTACGCTCATTCGTTGGAACATATTTCTCGATCGCTTTGATCAGCGCTCTACGAATTCCCTTGTCTTGAATATCACTTTTGTGCAGGGATGTCATATGCACGCGCATGCCACAGCCGATATCTACGCCAACAATTGAAGGGGAAACGAACCCGTCTTTCATGCTCCAGACTGCCGTTGTCCCAATACAAGTACCAATACCAACATGGGCATCCGGGGTGTAGCTCATATGCACACTTCGCGGAATCCGCAGGTTATTATCTGCCATTTCAAATACTTTGTTTTCAAAGGATTGGAACACATCCGTATTAGCAAAAACATGAAGATTACCATGCTCTAATGTCATTTCGTAATGATTACCGCCGTGTATCTTTGTTTTCATATCCATTTGGTTAACCTCCGTTTTTCTTCTAAAGCTATCTTCGCTTATTTGAGATGGAGTGAACATGGTGAAAGTATGACGACAGGTGAAAAGTTTTCCATTTTCTCCATATCTCTCCCCTGTTACAATAGTTAAAGGTTGAATTGAAGAGCGAGGGATTCAAATGGCTAAGGAAAGCTTTGATAAAGAAATTCAATTTCTGCGTATGCTTGTCCTCACTAGCGGGGCATATAGTCGTCAGCAATTTGCGGAGAGGCTGGGTATCTCGGTCCATACTTTTGATAAAACATTACGTCGGTTAAAAGAAATCGTAGCTTCGATGTATCAACAGGCGCCAGATATGCAAAAGAAAGAACTCGCCGAGATGCTTCGTTACAGCTATTTCGATTCAACTGATCCTATGCTGCTGTTCTTATTTCGAGCAAAGTCATTGAAAGAATCCGAAAGTCAGCGAATATCTACGCTTCTTGCTACTATGAATGTGCAGCCCCTTACCGCTATTGAACTCCTGGACGTATGTTGTAAAGATATCCAAACGGATTCCTCTCTTCCTGACGAGAAGACGATTCGAAACGATTTAAAATATCTGGAAGAAGTCGGTGTCATCAAAAAAGAACCCGGACCACGTCCCTATCGTTATCGCATACATAATGATTTAATCCAAGAGCTTACACTTGATGAGCTAATTGACCTTTATGATTTTATCGATGTGATGTCGAATACGCAGGTACCGTCCGTTCAAGGCTATTTACTGCGAGATGGGCTTAAAAAGCATATGAATCGGACCTCATCGGAACCAGCATCCATAGAACCATTCCTTTATAAATATCATTATCATTCACGTATTTTGGATGAAGCGCATCTGTCCATCCTTCTATCAGCTATTCAAAATCGCTGCAAGATCGATTTCTTATACTTTTCGCCCAAAAATTCGCAATCCTATTCTTCGAAAAATACAAATCCCTTATTTGAACGTGAAATGGAAGGGAAGCTCCAAAAAACATTACCGCTCAAAATTGTCTACGATCACCAATATGGACGATGGTACCTTCTCGCTTATGATTCACGGCATGGCATCAAGAAATATCGGATGGAAGGCATGACTCAGATTGAGCATGGTGAGCGTGTCGACTCCATCCTTTTTGATGAGAAGAAAAGTGTATTGGAAGAGAGTATAAAGCATAGTTGGGTTCTTGATACCGGACGATCGGTTACCTTGAAAGTAAGATTTTTTAACCCAGGTGATACGGGGCCGAATTTCATTAAAGATCGCGTCCTGCTTCAGGGGCAGTGGGGAGAGATTACGGAAGAGACGACAGATTGGTTTATTTTCGAGATAGAGGTTAATGGAACTACGGAAATTAAGCCTTGGATTAGAAGCTTCGGATCCAGCTGCGAGGTGCTTGAACCCCTCTATTTTCGGAATGAGATGATATCGGAGTGGAAGGAGCTTGAGGCGTATTATGAACCTGTTCGAGAAAATATTTAACTATCAAATGATCACGCGGCTGGAGGATTCGGGCACTTTCATGATCACCTCACAGGAAAGGTCATGGCTGAAGACCATGCTTAACCACCCCTCAGCGTCCTATGCCTTCACCCCAGTAACACTAGAAAAGCTTGAATCTGTGCTAGTTGATGAGAACACCTTGGATTTTGCTGAAGCCTTTGTTGAAAAAGCTCGAAGTAAGGAGAAGCAGGTCTATCACCCGATGCTTCGCGCATTACGTCGATTCATTATAAGACAAACTGCTATCCAACTTACTTACAAAGTGAAGGATGATCGGACTTTTACCAATGAAATGGCTTATCCCTATAAGCTTGAGTATTCCTTGGTAAAAAAAGAATGGTACTTGCTCTGGTATCACATCAGACATCGGGCGATGATGAGTTCAAAGCTCGACAAGATTGAATCGATCAAAGAATTGACCATTTCTGCTGAGCGAGTCGCCCAAATTGGCTTAGACATAGAGAAACTGCTGCAAAAACGTCAGATTCATGCAACGATTGAGGTTATAAAGGAATACAATCGGGAGTTATCGCGGATTTTATATGCCTTCTCTTGCTTTGAGAAGCAAGTTGATTATGATGAAATTCGAGAAACGTATACAATCCGATTAACTTTTCTAAATAATGAAGCCGAATATGTCCTTAGCAAACTTCGTTTCTTGGGCAAGCGGGTGCGTGTCACCCAAGGCGATCATTTGCAAAGGAGAATGCTTGAATCGGCCAAAAAAGCTTTGGCTAGGTATGAGGAAACATAGATTATTCACTCAATTCCACCCGTGCCAATTGGGATTGAACCATCATCTTATCGTAATGATCCGGATCATTCTTCTTCGAAGTTAGCAAGGTACCCAGGATCCCTCCAAGGAATCCAAGCGGAATAGAAACAATCCCTGGATTATTCAAAGGGAACAGCGCTTCACAACGAATCCAGCCTGACGATGGATCCATCACATTGGGACTTAGAATCACGAATAAGATCGAAGCGATAAGTCCCGTTAACAGTCCGATTATGGCACCAGTTGAATTGAATCTGCGCCAGTACAGCGTAAGCACAAGTAAGGGCAAGTTCGCAGAAGCAGCTACTGCAAAAGCCAGAGAGACAAGGAATGCCACGTTTAACCGCTGGGCACCTAAAGCAAGTATGATAGACAATACACCGACCACTACTGCGGAACATTTGGCAACCAGCATTTGCTGGGCCTCCGTGGCTTTTCCTTTTTTCAATATACTGCTGTAAATATCATGGGAAAAGGCGGACGTAGCCGCCAGCACCAACCCCGAGACTACAGCCAGAATCGTGGCAAAAGCAACCGCTGAAATGAACGCCATCCAAAACTCGCCGCCAAGTGCCTTGGCAAGTAAAGGCGCCGCCATATTGTCCTCGCCTAATAATAATGTTCGGTCAACGAAGGCCGCTGCACCAAAACCAAGAAAGATGGTCATCACATAAAAAGCGCCGATTAGCCAAGTGGCATGAATGACGGAAGACCTGACGGTCTGCGCCTCTTTGACTGTATAGAATCTGGAGATGATGTGCGGCAGTCCTGCCGTCCCCAATACCAAAGCCAGATTAAAGGAAAGCGTATCCAAGGGTCCCGAAAATAAATTCCCAGGCTGCACAAACTTCTCCTTTAACGGAGTGGCCTGCGAAACATACATATACAGATCATAAATATTCCAATGAAATCGGGCAAGTACCATCAGGCTGATCATAAAAGTACTGCACACGAGTAGAATAGCCTTGATAATTTGCACCCAAGAAGTAGCAAGCATACCACCGAAAGCCACATAAATGGTCATCAAGCTGCCCACTACAAGGATGGCAGAGGAATACTGCACCCCAAGCAGTAAATGAATGATCCCCCCTGCGCCAACCAATTGAGCAATCATATAAAAAATCGTGATCAAGATATTGTTAATCGCCATACAACCTCTAAGATTCTTCTCTTGAAACCGCACTGCGATCGCATCTGCCATCGTAAAACGTCCTAGATTATGCAGTGGTTCTGCGATGATATAGAGAACAACCACGTAGGATGCTAGGAAGCCTATAGAATAGAAAAAACCATCAAAGCCATAAATGGCAATTGTCCCCGTAATACCAAGAAAAGAAGCGGCACTCATATAATCACCGGAAATGGCCAGCCCGTTTTGAAAGCCAGTGAGTCGATTTCCAGCCACATAAAAGTCATTCGTGTTCATTGTACGTTTAGCAGAATGGTACGTAATAACTAGCGTCCCAATCACTACGGCCACGAAAAAGACAAACGCGAAAAAATTCATAATGAACCGATTCCTTTCTTGGCTGCTCTTTATTTACTACTAAGAGAATATCATATTTAAGCTCAAAAAAAGCAAAAACATGCAGCAAGCCTTAAGAAAGGCTGACTGCATGTTTTTGGCGTTCAAGAGAATAGGCTGCTTACATACCCGTATTTGCTTTTACATTAATTTCCGTATATTTCACATCGTCTCTTTGTGTGGAAAGCATCGTTCCAACAAAAGCTCCAAGGAACCCAAGCGGTATGGAGATAATGCCAGGATTAGCCAAATTAATAAGCGGATTGCCCACCAGAATCGCCTTCCCTGCCTCTCCCCAAATATTTGGGCCCACGGCAACAAGTAGGATACAGCTTAATAGTCCACTTAACATACCGACAATCGCACCAGTCGTGTTAAACCTTTTCCAGTAGACAGTGAAGAGAATGACTGGCAAATTAGCACTTGCCGCAACAGCGAAGGCAATAGATACTAGGAAAGCAACATTGAGCTTTTGAGCAAACAGTGCAAAGATGATCGAGAGCACGGCTACACCAATCGAAGCGAAACGGGCTACTTTCAATTCTTCCTTATCCGTCGCTTTGCCTTTACGAACGATTTGTCCGTAAAAATCATGGGAGAAGGCCGAAGCGGCAGAAAGCACTAATCCGGTAACGACCGCTAATATCGTAGCAAAAGCAACCGCTGAAATAAAGGCAAACAAGAAGTCCCCGCCTAGTGCTTTGGCTAACAGCGGCGCAGCCATGTTCCCACCTTTATCAATCGCTGTGATATCCTTAGCGCCAACAAATGCTGCAGCTCCAAAGCCAAGGAATAAGGTCATGACATAGAAAATACCGATAACCCATGTTGCCGAGACAACAGAACTTCTTGCTGTAGCCGCATTTTTAACTGTATAGAAACGAGTAAGAATATGCGGCAATCCAGCAGTTCCGAGCACCAAGGCAAGGTTAAGCGAGAGCGTTTCAACCGGAATCTTATATTTGTTACCCGGATTTAAAAACGCCTCTTTCAATGGAGTCGCTGTTTTCAGTTGGGTAAACATTTCGGAAATACTGAAATTAAATTTCGCTAGAACGATAAGTGATAGAATCAGCGTCCCACCCATCAGAAGGACCGCTTTGGTAATTTGCACCCAACTCGTGGCTCTCATTCCGCCAAATACCACATAGATGGTCATCAAGATACCCACGATTAATACAGAGGTATAGTAATTAAATCCGAATAGAAGTTTGATCAAAGCACCCGCTCCTACAAGTTGCGCGATCATATAGAAGATGGAAATAGTGATCGTGTTTAATGCGGCAACCCCACGAACATTCTGGTTAGCAAATCGCGCTGCGATCATATCTGCCATCGTATATTTCCCCAGATTTCGAAGCGGTTCCGCTACTAAATAGAGGACGACAAGATAGGCAACTAGAAAACCTAGACTGTAGAAGAATCCATCAAATCCAGTCAAGGCAATCGTCCCTGCGATTCCCAAGAAGGAGGCTGCCGACATATAATCCCCGGCAATCGCAAGCCCGTTCTGCCACCCCGTTAAACCACCGCCGCCCGTATAAAATTCATTCGAGCTATCCGTTTTCTTAGCTGCATAATACGTAATAATCATCGTTAACAAAATAATACAAAGAAATAGAATGACGGCAGTTGGACTCATAACGAAGTACCCCCAGTTTCCGATTTTATTTCTTCAATTTTTCGGTCGAATTCCTTGGATTTCCTGGAGTAAATGATACATAGCGCCCAAGTCATCAGAAACTGTGCAAAAGCGTACACCCATGCCCATGAAATAGGGCCGATTGCCGGATTATTCAGTACTTTGGTGTAAGAGGTTAAGATAGGCAGTGTAAAATAAAAAAGAAGGAAAAAAATCGTCATCGGAATGATAAATCGCTTTTTGCTGCCGATTAATTCCTTGAATTTTTCAGATTGTGCCACTTCCCCATAATGTATTGGCTTGTTGTTTGACATTTGCACGTCCCCCCTTAAATGTAAGCGCCTTCAGCTTGATTATATGCGAATTTCCGTCCTTTGTATGAAGACTGTCGCGAATCGTCATATTCCCCGCCTGAATTGCCTAAAAGGGAGTTTTAAACGGTTTCACTTTCATTTGAGCAGCCTAAACAACTCTTTGGCCATCTCCCGCGAAACGGGTATTTGCGTTCTTCTTTCATTTTTCAAAATCAAATTAAAAGCGCCATTGAACCATGGAACTAATTCATCGATACCATTTAAATTAACTAAATAACTGCGATGAGGACGAAAAAAAGGCAGTTCCCCGAGCTTATTTTCTAGCTCCTGCAGGCTCATTTTGGACATATAAATCTGGTTGGAAAACGTATAAATATGGATGCTTTTCTCTTCCCTCTCGGCATAAAGGATAGTCTCAGGATCAAGCAGGACATGCTTCTCCCCATCTATGATCAATAGCTTATTCCAGTTCCTTGCTTTGGAGGAAAATTGCATTTTGCTTGGCCGTGATTCCGCCATCAGTGGGCTATTGGAAAGCTTGCTGCGAATCCGATCCAGTGATTCCTTGAGACGCTCGTGACTATAAGGTTTAAGTAAATAATCAACAGCATTCAACCCGAACGCCTCAACCGCATGGTCATCGTGGGCCGTTGTGAATACAATTAGGGGCGCATGCGCAGCCATTTTTAGCATTTGGGCGGCTTGCACGCCGTCTAATTCCGGCATTTGAATATCCAAATATATAGCATCTGGCTCCCATTCTTTCACAAGCTCCAATAACTCCTTACCGTTGGAGGCATGCGGCATCAACTCAACATCTTCTTCCATCCCCAACAGATAGATCAGCTCTTTACGGGCCAGCCACTCATCTTCAGCAATCATGACCTTAATGGTTCTCATCTGCGTATACCCTCCTCTCCGTACTTGTCCCAGGAATGTTAAATGAAAATCTACATCCGCCATTTACATGATTTTCGATAAAAAGCCTTGATTCCTGGCCAAATAAGCCGATTAGTCGTTGATTGACATTGTAAACACCTATCCCGTTCCCTTCGCTGCTATTTATTGGTACTTTGCCTAATTGCTCAATCACTTCAGGACGTATGCCGCTCCCGTTATCTTCGATTGATATTTGTAAAGTATCCTTACAGCTCAACACTTGTATTCGGATTCGCCCCCCGTGATTCCTATCTTTCAATCCATGTTTGATACAGTTCTCAACTAAGGGCTGCAGTGTAACGGGAGGAATCATAGCTATCAGCAAATCAGAGTCCAACTGAACTTCCATCGTGATCTGATCCTTGAATCGAATCTGGATAATTTCCAAATACGACCTAAGGTGCATGATTTCCTGTTGGATCGAAATGGTATGGGACGCAATAAGCTTGATGTTAAGCCTCATATAAGTACTAAGCTGCATGGTAATGTGCCTTGCCATATCAGGCTCAATTCGAATTAAGGAGACAATGGAGTTCAATGTATTGAATAAAAAATGAGGATTTATTTGCGACTGCAGAATCCTTAGTTCGGATTCCTTCATTAATGCCTCCATATTCTCATGCATGGCAACACTAAGCTGATAAGACAGCAGTTTGCCTAATCCTTCTGCAAGTACGATTTCAACCGAACGAATTTCCTGTGGTTTTTTAAAATATAGCTTGATCAAACCGGCAACATGTCCAGCCTGCTTGATCGGAACTATGATCGCAGCCCGAAGTGTTCTATGATTCGGTTGGATGTCCTCGTGGTTCAGAGCGATTTGCAGCTTACCTGTACCAATGGCTTGTCGTGAAAGCTCAGAGCGAATCGGCTCACCGGGTATGAGAATCCTATCCCCGAGCCCAGCGTGAGCAAGAATGTTCTGCGTATTGGTCACTGCAACCGCAGCTGTCTTAAGCTCCCTTAGCAGCAACCAAGCAATCGCATCTGCCGATTGATAGGTCAGTCCCTGCTTCAGATGTGGCAGCGCAGCTTCTGCGATATGCAGGGCGCGCTGTGTTTCATAAGCAACCGCGCGTTCCTCTTCCCGAAATACAACACGCAGCATGGTTGTGAATATCGCGATGGAGATGCTGTTCGTGAGCACCATCGGAATGCCGATCAAATCCACAAGTTCAATAGCCTTCTCGGATGGCGTTGATACAATAAGGATGATTCCCATCTGTACGATGGGCGCGAACATGCCGATAAAAATGGCTTTAACTGGAGAAATGACCCGTTCCTGCAAGAAGAATCTCGCCACTCCGCCCGCTAACAATCCGATCAGCGGAGCGGCGATTCCGCCTGCCAAACCGGTAAATCCACTCATCATATATAAGTGGCATCCCGTAATTAAACCTGCACCGATCCCGACAATCGGACCTCCCATTAAACCTCCGATGACAACGCCAACCAGAGCGGAATGGGCTAATGCTTGATCGGCCTGCAGAGGAAAGATCCAAAAGGAAGATGAAATGACTCCCCCCTCGATCACCACTCCTGCATAGGTGCCAAGAATGCCAAACAAACCAAATAAACAAATGAAATAAATTGTATTCATAACGGACATTTTTCTGTCCAGAAGCTGACGTACGATAGGAATTCGCGTCAGGATAAACGTCACGATCAACAGAATACCCATACGCTCAAAAAGCAGAAGTGCAAGCGCCTCCATATTCCCCCTCCTGCTAGTTAACACGATAACACGATGGCTTAATCAAAATCATTCCATGTGTAGCCTTCTTTTTGCCAACGGCGTTCATCCCGGCAAGAAGAACAACGTTTTGGTGGATCCCAGCCACGCATGCGGAAAACATCCTGTTCCTCTACCTTCCATTCAAAACGTTTTCCGCATTCCCAGCATTTAAGTCGTTCCGCTTCGCGCGGTTGATGGAACAGATTGGAAGTCATATCCATTTGAGGTGCTGCACCTTCTAAAACTAGGCGACTCTCCCCCTTATTTTGAAGATGAGCAATTACTTCCATTATCGCTTTCTTCACCTTCTGATAATCGACAAGCTGCCATCGCTTGAGCAGTGGAATGAAGCGTTCATCCGAAGTGCCCGCAACTTTCTGTAAGAAAAGCAAAATCATGCCTCGGTTGCGATCTTTCAGATAGGACATATCTATATCGCCAATTCCGGCTTCAATCCACTGGCTCCACTGATGCAGCAGCAGGTCAGTCAGCTGATCGCATTGGATCAGCCATCCTTTTTCTGTGAAAATAAGCAGGGGCATATCGCGATTGTACTCCAACCCAAGAAAATCATTCTTGATCATCCAATCGACTCGTTCTGTAATTTGCTCTAGAGTCAAGTAACTATAGAAGCCATAGGCGACATTCTTGTTCAATTCCAGCTCCAACAGCTTTTTATCGCGTGAGCCCTTTAAAATTTTGGCCAACATGCTCCTTCCTCCACTACCGATCAAACTATCTGCCGCGTGAAGGATATAACGGATTTCCTCTTCTTTTAAACTAGCTTCCAGCTCCGGTTTTGACTGCTTCTTCTTATGATTCAATGTGGCCATAAACAGCCGTTCCTCCTACTAATGTCGGATTAACCAGCTTCAATCAACAGTTTCTTTTGCAGACTCATTCTAGTATTGTATTATTAATTATAGACAATATTTTAATATAGCAAAACTAGAATAGAAAGGTTGTTCTCCGTGCTGCGGCATTGCATAGATACATTTGGCTCTCATAAACAAGAATAGTCTGCCTGAACTCCGGTGCGTAACGACGGGAGACTGGGCAGACTTTCTTTAGAATCTATTTACTTTTCAAGCCGCTAAATGAATAACTCTATCTGCTTAACATCCCCTAATCTTTCAAGTGAAATCGGCGCGTAATCACGGAAATAAGCCTGATTAATTTCCTTTTCTTTGGTCATGACTAGCTTGCTTCCATTAGCCGCTTGTCTAAGCCTGCAGCTAAAGACGACAGGGAAATAGTCTTTAAGAAATTTCCCTTCCGCATGAGCGGTGAGCGCTATGATCTGGAAGCCAAGCTGCTCAGCAATAAAAAAGACAGGACTCAAGACATGATCGCTCGATGCTTTCCCGAACGGATTATCCAAGATGACGGTGCGATGTCTTTTCATATTCGCTTGAATATGCTGACGTTTTTCAGCGACGTAATTGAGTAGCCCCAAGAACAAGGTCATATTCTTGCTCCATTTTTCCCCGCCGGACCAATTATTTGACTGCTCCCACGAGAAGGAAGCCTTCGTTACGTTATTCTCATTGGTTACTTTGCGGCAGGATACTTTCATCGGCCTTTCTTGCAAAACAATGTGCAGAAGCTGCTTGGTATCCAACCATTTTTCAATCTCCTTGCGAACCGTCGATTTCACTTCCTGCCCGCTGTCATCACGGTAGTGGCCTTTTTCCAGTTCGGCCAAAATCCATTCCAGATGCTTGCGCAGATGGTCCTTAGCCTCAAGTTCATCCCATTCGGGAATTTGGAACGAGTAAATGTGCTTCCACTGATCCTCGACCTTGACTCTGGTTTTGTTCGGGATATCGCGAAGCTCAGAAGCGATCAGCTTAATATGGCTGTGCACATGAATGATATACTGCTCGAGCTGCTGATTATGTGTGCGCATCGTTTCTTCTGCGACATGATTGACACGTTCAATCCGGCTGTGCATTTTCTGTTGAAATTGCGTTAGCTCCTGATAGTTGTCTTTTTTCTCGACACCTTGCTCGGCCATATCTCTCATTTTGACATCTTTGATCTGTTTCCGGCAAAAATCAATAAAGTGAAGTCTGGCCTTTTTCACGGATGCCTCTTCTGCTTCCAGTTCTTTCATAACAGCAGAGAGCGAAGTCACAGATGTCCTGACCATTTTCATTCTGTCATACGGAAACTCCGCTTTCTGCTCCTGTGCGATGAAGGCTGCCTGAATGAGCGGATTTTCAAACCCATGCATGATTTTGTACTGATTTAAATATTGGATAACCTCTTCAATTTTGCTTAATTGGACTTGGATTTGCGCATGTTGCTGCTGTAATCCCATTTTCTGCTGTTGCAGACGTGTATCCTCACTGTGGACTTGCTCATCCACTACACTCAGTGACTCCGTAAAGGTTAGAGGCAGCCCACCCGAATGCGCAGCGCTATACTGCTCAATCAGAAGTTTAATCCTCGTCGCCAGCGCATCAAATTGTTTCTCGACTCGCACGAATTCTTCTTTATCACGTGTCAACCGAGATTCGTGTTCCTTGAGAGCCGACAACAGCTCCGACATCTGTTCTTCGCCAGTGACCGAGAAGGCAAGATCCTCATTCAAGTTCAGGTCCGCTTGTTCCAGTCGGAGCTTGCTCATCTCCTTCTCCAGCGTTGTTCTGCTGGACTTGGCATGGCTCCATTCTGCTTCAAGCTGCTGTCGCCCTTGAGATATGTGATTTAACTTGAGATGCAAATCTTTTCGTTCTGTTTTCAACCAATCTAAGCTATGACTCGCTTCAATCGGCTGCATATCCAGCATTTCGATATACAAATCTTGACTTTGAAGACTCGCTTTCTCCGTTCTCAAATAGTTCATTCTGCTTTTCACGTCTTCGATTTGCAGCTTCACTTGCTCCATGGAGCGCTGTCTGCTCTCCCACTTGCTTTGCCGATCTTCTGACTGCTGGGCAAGCTGGTCGATGACCCCATTCAAAGAGTCGATTTCTTTCCCCAACTCGACATATTTCCGCCCTTTTTCAATCCACTGCTGAAGCTGAACCATCTCACCTTTTTGTTCTTCCATGATGGAATTGTGCTGCCCAATCGTCTGCTCAACCTGGCGAATGGATTTCCGAATGGCATCCCCCTGGCTCTCTAACTCACGCACTCGTTCGCGATTCGTTCCAACTTGTCTTTCCATTTCTTGCACGACCTCAAGCGGATAGGAAGCAATGAATCGACTGAAAGAAGCTTGTAGATCGGAAGTGCGCTGCAAATCGCGTTCCTTTTCTTTTCGTGTCGTCCGAACTTCTTCCCCTTTTTGCGATATCGTTTGCTTCCAGCTCACGAATTCGGCTTCGTCCGCATTATCACGCCAATGCTGCGGTTCAACCCAAGCGTTATCATCCACAGCAGGCGGTGTATCACTATTGGCAAGACGCGCTGCTTCCTGTGACGAGATCACTTGAATCGGGAACTGCATGTCCTCCGCATACTGCCGAAGCTTGCTCGTTACTAACCCAACCTCACCTTCGGTCGTAATTAACGTCACAGACCAAAGAGGTTGAGTCATCGCCCGTTCGGTTAGCTCCAAGCCCTGCAAATATTGAATGCCTGTCTCCAATAAGGCGAACTGATTTCTCCACTTGTCCACTAAGCCTGCCACATAGACATCAGCAAAAAATGTATGCTGGTAGCTGTAGTCATCGATATAACGGAAAGCTAGACGCTCCTTCAATAAGTAAGCTTCCTTCTCCAGCTGCTGCTTTTCCGTATCCTCTCTAAGCCGCTCTTCAATTGAACTCTGCTTCTCATAAACGGAGGAGAGTCTCCCCCATGAGGACTTGTACGCAGCAATTTCGGCAAGCATGGATTGATGTTCTTTTTTAAACGCTTCGAGATTTTGCTCTGAACCGGCACGTTCCACGTAGGCGATCTTGAGGCTTTCACTCACACCTTCCAGTTCTCGCTCGCTTTCTTCTTTACCGAATGCCAAATCCTTGTTCTTCTGCACAAGCTGCACATTGCTGTCATCCAACTTCTGATAACGCTGAATCCAGTCCGTCATGCTGCCTTCCATGCTTTCGACGGGTAGGTTGGTCAAAACATCGGCTCTCAGCGCCTCTTTATCTTTCTCGCGCGCCTGCACGATAGATCTATGTTCAATGAGCTGCTTATTTAGTTCTTCTAGTTCGCTTGACAGCTCTCTAAGCATCGTTTCCTCTAAATCGGTCCTATTCTGATAAGCAGTTAATTCCTGACTCAGTTTCTCTTCTTCAACCTGCCACTCTTGCTCCATCTTGCTGTAAATACTGCGAATTTGCCCGCCATTATTGAGCCATGCCTCTCTGAGATCAGCCTCTTCCTCGGTATTGCCGAACCGATCCAGTTCACTTTGCAAATAGTTCATGCGCTCCTCGGCTGAGGTCAACTGCTGCCTGTATTCGGCCAAACGCAAAGAGTAGTAGTGCTGCTTAGCACTTCGTACAAGCGTTTCTTTGAGCTCAACGTCTTCCTCAACCAATCTGAGCTTTGTTTCCAAGGCGGATTGCTCCTGCTTTTGCTTGGCAATATGAAGCGACTCCTTCTTCCGAGCCAATACCTGCAATTGCTGGTCGCATTCTGACATCTGATTATGCCATTGCGAGAGCTTGGCACTTTCCTCATTCTTCTGCTCATTCACGAGCAGCCAATAGGCCTTCGTTTCAGCTTGAGCGGCTGCATAAGCCATCTGTTTGGTATCCATTTTGGCAAAATGGCGCACATAGCCATCCAGTTCCACGAGGATTTTTTTATTTTCTTCGATTTTCTCTTTTAATTCTTTATATTTTTTGAAGCTGTCCCTATGCATTTCAAAATTATTCGCGAACTCGCCCTGCTCATAACCTGCCATAGCATCTTCTACCGTTGGGATCAACAAGCGATCGAACAATTGGCTCGTCGTTTTACATTCATCAAAAAAGCTCTCAACACCGCCCTCTGAGCTATTGATCTTGGCAATACGATCCCACTCTGATGCGATAATGTGATAATCGTTTTCCAATATTTTCTTGTACTCTTTCAACGTGGACGGCAGCTTCGCATTCATTCTTTTCGACGTCATCTGGTGGTAATAATCATGAATTTCACCCTTATCGGCTGATCGAAGACTGCCCGCACTTTCCTTCACAAAAGGAATCCGATCAATAGCATCCACATCAAGCTCTGGATAGTCATAGACATACCGGTAGGAGTCGATTCCCGTTGCTGTCAGAAACAAGCTGACGCAAGTTACCACATATCTCCGTGGACGTTCACTCAGAATCCACTCGATCGCGATATGCGCAGGACCATTTTCCAGACTTAACGTATCCTTCATTTTTCGTCCGGCAAGCTCTGCATGCGGAAGAATGGCTTGAATGGCAGACTGGATGAAAACCGTCTTGCCTCCTCCATTTTCGAGCAGGATCGCGCCATTATGCCCATCGAAATGAAACAATTCATCGTTGTAGCGCTTATTCCCATCCTCATAGACCACATTCGTAAACCGAATTTTAGAGATCGCTGGCATGTTCGCTTCCCTCCCCCTCAAACGCATCGCTTTGATATAAAAACTCCAAAATACCTCGGTTATACTCCAATTCCATAAAATAACGCTGCACAACCACTTTGGCCTTTTCAGTCAAGGCAATTTCTTGGTTGCCAATATCGATCACTAACTCTTGCGCAACCAGAAACTTGCGGACAGAGTCCATAAAGCTAACCCGGCTAATCGTATTCCCGCTTTGTCTCGCCGCTGTCTCCTTGATATCGTCCATGGCACTCCATTTCTCAATCAAGGCCGTCCAGTTATATGAAAATTCCTGCTCCATCTCTCTTAATTCTGCTTCAGGATGCGTCTTCAATAACGCAATTCGCTCATTCACAAGCTCTGTCCACTCTTCAATCCCGATGAAACTTCTCGTAGGCTCCATTGTTTGATAGCTATCATAGAAGGCGCCAATTAGCACTATAATGCTGACATACATCAGATAAAGATCCGCATTCACGGCATTCGCCCGCAGATAGGTGCGTTTAATTACTTCGTTATTCAGATGAAAAGGCGATAGCCGTGTCTCCGGTATCATATACAGCTGTTCCCCGGCAATGATCGTAACGCAATCGACTTCTCGCGCGAATTGATCCACAAGTCCACGCACCACGTCGTCCGCCATATATTCTTGGAGCCATTCTTTGCCCACTGCATTATCGCGAGCGAGCAAGGTATAGATGCGAAAAGCTCTCATTACAGTCCCATTTTCAAGTCCAATTGTCATTCTGTTCTCCCCACGAAATCAACATATTCTGTATGCTAAACCTGTCGTTTACCTTGATAATATCCTCTTGCTCAATAATAACCAGACAGCGTCTGCCCAGAAGCATATACATGTCTTCCAGCAACGACCCCGGCTCTTCTTTTTGCTGATTATCTCTATCATCCGCCTGAAGCGGACTTCTTTGATGCAAATAGATCCAAAAATCATAGAAAGCTCTTTCGTTCAGCAAGCTTGCATGTTCGCTCTCTCCGAACCACTGAATAAACGGTTTCAACTCGACTTGACCCTGCTCTTCCATCATTTGCAGCAGCAGCTCCATAAGAAGCATGTACAGCTTTTTCTGCATCGTCTGATACCGATATTCCTCACTGTCTCCGCCAAGCTCCAGGAATTTGTCATCCCGCTCCTGTCCGCTGCCGTCTTCGAGCATATTTTGCTCCGCCCAAACGGTCAAGAGCGACCACATCTTCGTCTCTTGAATCGGCAGGAACGGTGCCAGCACACCTTTCATCGTTTCCAAAGGCAATGGCGTACTAAAGATTAGAGAAGCAATATCCTGATCAAAATTAAAGGAATCCAGTCCTGTATAATATAAGGATTCTTGCGCCGCGCCCAGAGCATGTGATTTCAAGACCATACTTTGGTGAAAAAGAACCGAATGCTCGCCATGCACCTTCTCCAGCTCATTGGATATGCGCAAAATCAGTTCATAAGGCCGTTGATCCGCTTGTCTAACAGTTTGTGCCTGAACGCGGTCCTTGGTCTCCTTCACAAACTGCCGCAGTTCCTCGAACTCTTCATTCTCCATCTGCAAGCGCAAATAAATATCTTCCAGTAGACCTTTATAACGTCCGAATGTTTCTTCAGATACGATATTCCTTTTCAACTCATGCTCCAGCTTGACCATCCGCTCCTGCAGAGCTTCCACATCAATTCGCATCTCATTAATTTGCCGCAGCGCTCCTTCGAACTCACCCTTTTCCAATTGCTTGCGCAGCACCAGCTGATGAATCGATAATTGAAATTCGGTATAAAATTCCTTGGTCGCAAAAATAAGCTCCAACCCATCTTCGTCGAGCGTGTAGTACTGTGTATTCGTTTTTAAGTCGAAAGCGTTCGCTTTTAGAATCGATATGTAAATATGCTCCGTCAACCCGGATTCCCAATTCATAAATGTAAAATCACGCTTTTTCCCAGTCGTCGGACGAAACACTTGTGTAATCTGCCGGGCCAGATCCTCAAATCCGGCTTCATCCAAATCGATGAAAATCCCCGTCACCTTCAACAGAAACTCGGCTAAGTCCTTGACACCCGCCTTGTTATTGCGCATCAACTTCTGCTCAAAAAAATATAGAAGCGTCAACAATCCTAGCTCCATGAAATCTATCGGTTTGTTTTGCCGATCGGTTTGGCGCTTTCTCTGAAGCTCATAGAGAGGATCAAAAAGTGCCAGCTTGGTCATGCGTTCCCGAAACCCGGAAATAACCTGACCAATTTCTACGTAATCCATGCTGTGTGCCTCCAAATCGTACAAAGCTCATGTGTAGGTAATATTTCTTGCGGGAAGTAACCGCCGGCTGCTAAACAGCCATTGATTTTTATTTGTTCTTCTTCTGTAAAATGAATCAGGAACTCCTGTAAAGCCTGCTCAAAATCACGTTGGTTTTCTTTGCCGGAAGCAAACTCCCTGCTTAGACATGCTCTGTAAAAAGGAAGGGCCAAACGGGCCGGTCTGCCAAAAAGAGCCAGCACACGCTCATTGAATAGATGCCAAATGTGGATTCCTTCTTTATCTATATCGCCAAAATAGTAGAACTCATGAGCAGGGTCCCTGAGCGGAAGCTGCATCGGCAGCAGCTCAATGCTCTTCGTTACACGATATCCGCCGCCAAAAATTAACGTCGTGAACGGGACATCCGTCAAAACTTGCAGCAGCGCTTGATAGGTCGTTTTATTTTCAACAATGAGATGTCGGTGCACGGCATTCGTTATGCTATACGGATTAACCGCAAACATCAAGGGATCATCCACACCGTCAGCTTCAAGCTCTAGTATTGCACCAGCAAATTGTTCATCAGTACATGGATGCGCTTGAAATATTAATTCTAGTTCTGAAAGTGAAACTTTGTTTTTCTTAATTGATTGTAGATGCGTGCGTAATCGAGAAATGGGGTCCATACTGATATGCTCCTGTTTGAGAATGTAAACCTATTATATCAAAATTTCAAAGGTTGAAGGATTCGTAGGCTATTGGGAAGTCGTTCCATCCAATAAAAAAAGCCTGTTTGAGCGATTAAGCCCAAGCAGACTTTATCAGAATTGCGATTCCACGCTAAGTGTCCATGCTGATTTGATCCCATGATTCATGGCCAGCTTGTATTAACCAAAATAACGCCCTGCGTCTTTCCATGACAATACTTTCGTTTAAGTCATGGGCAGGCGCTTCCCCACGAACTCTAGCATTGACGCAAGCCCAATGCAGCCGATAGACTTTGTCCGCTTCATCCAGAATCTCCTGACCGCTTCGCATCTGGATGCGACTTAAGAAATCCTCGAACGTATTGCAACTAGAAACCGTTTGTATCGCATAATCACAGTCACAGAGCTGATTCGGCAATTGGAGTGTTTCAACTAAACCGAGTGCCCAGATCAGCGTCCAGAACGCCTCATATTGCCAGCTAATTTGAATGGCTTCTTCCTTACTCGGTTGGCTTCCGAATAGCAAGTGTCGCTCATTCTCCGTCATATATTCTACCGCTTTATACTGCTTCAACAGATTGAGAACGAATTCTCTTGATTCCTTCAAATCTGCCTCGTTCGCGATATCACACGCATACTGGATCACTAAAAGCAGTGCAACAGCTCTACTGGCTATTTCCTCTTGAGATCGAATCTGAATATTCGTGAGTGGCGGCAGCTCCGGCAAATGCTCAATAAACGGAATATCATTTTTCTTTAGATAAGCAATCGACTTTTGTTTACGTTCTTCACCTTCCGTGGTCTTCGACTCCGTGCCTCTTATTTTATTCGTACAAGCATGAGGAGTGAACTTCGAAGGCCCGATTGTCCCATCAGGATATACGATCACAAGCCCGTCTTGCCCCAGCAAGGTACCATCAGGTAAAAAACCAATTCCGCTTACCCGTTTTGTCAAGGCGAGAAAACGTTGATAGTAGCCTTCATCGTATTCTTTGTCCGTTTGAATAGCTAGCATTGTATTAATGACCGAGATTTGTGTTAACACCAATGATTTTATATGTTCATCTTGAATTTGTATGTTTTCATAAAACCCCATCATGCCTGGGATATTTCTGCTGAAATAACCGGGTTCACTTTCTTCCGACGCTATTTTAATGAAAATATGGTTCTTATTCAACAGCTTCTTGGAGCGAATGGCGTATTCGTTGTCATTTTTTTCTATTTTAAAGCCTTTGCCGAAAATTTCAGTTATGTACTCATCAATTCCTTGTGTGTCGTTTCTTGATGCGTATATAGTGAAATACTTCATTTGATTTCCTCCGATCTTTTTGGTCACTTTTCAGTATAGCACCTCGGACGAATAATTGTATTCCACTAACTCTAATGAGGTTTCCCATGACAGAACCCCTTATTATTTTAGAAGTAACTAAAAAGTCTACTTGATCTCCAGCGTAGACGTGGGAGATTCAACAGACTTTTCTTCACATATCCCCCGCACACTTGAATATATTTAGTAACAAGCTTTATTACTGCCAAAGTCTGTTTCAGCGTCAAGCTTGCCATAAAGCATCTCAGGAGGTGTCCTCATGACAGAACCCCTTTTTATCGTTTCCAAAGAGGATTGGTCCTTGCACCGTAAAGGATACCAAGATCAAACTAGACATCAAGAAAAGGTCAAAGAAGCCATTAAACAGAATCTTCCCGATCTGGTTACCGACGAAAGCATTGTCATGTCCAATGGAAAACAGGTCGTGAAAGTACCTATTAAGAGTCTGGATGAATATCGATTCCGCTATAACTTTAGTAAAGGAAAACACGTTGGTCAGGGCGACGGGGACTCACAGGTCGGCGATGTGTTGGGTACAGATCCACAGCCAGCCCAAGCCCCTGGGAAAGGTGAGGGTGCAGGTGATCAAGCTGGCGAGGATTACTATGAAGCGGAAGTGAGCATGGAGGAACTGCAAGCCATGTTGTTCTCAGAGCTGGAGCTGCCCAATTTGAAGAAAAAAGATAAGCGCAATATGACGACGACAGAAGTGATTTTCAACGATATCCGCAAAAAAGGGATTATGTCCAACATCGATAAGAAACGGACCATTCTGGAGAATATGCGGCGTAATTCGCGCTCGAACTCCCCTGGGATCCATCATATTAGTCCCGATGACCTTCGTTTCAAAACGTGGGAAGAGGTAGAGAAACCTCACTCGAATGCACTGATTATTGCGATGATGGACACCTCCGGTTCCATGGGTTCCTTTGAGAAATATATAGCCCGCAGCTTCTTCTTCTGGATGACACGCTTCCTGCGTACGAAGTATGAGAATGTCGAAATTGTATTTATTGCTCACCATACGGAAGCTAAAGAGGTCACGGAGGAAGAGTTTTTCACCAAAGGCGAAAGCGGAGGTACGATTTGCTCCTCGGCTTACCAAGCCGCGATTGATATTATCGACAAACGGTACCCGCCATCACAATTCAATATTTATCCGTTTCATTTCTCCGATGGAGATAATTTGACGTCAGATAACGAACGCTGTGTGAAGCTCATTACGCAGTTGATGGAGCGCTCCAACATGTTCGGCTACGGAGAAGTCAACCAGTACAACCGCAGCAGTACACTCATGTCCGCTTTTCGCCATATTCATGATCCCAAATTTCTTCATTATGTCATTCGTGAGAAAGGTGAAGTGTACAAAGCACTGAAAACCTTTTTTACCAAGCAGGAAGGAGTGGCTGTTCAGTGAGTAAAACCGAAATCCAAAAGCTCGAATACGCCATTGATGAAATAACGGAAATTGCTAAAGGCTTTGGACTTGATTTCTTCCCGATGAGGTATGAAATCTGCCCCGCCGAAATTATATATACCTTCGGTGCCTATGGGATGCCGACGCGTTACAGTCACTGGAGTTTCGGTAAAAACTTTCACCGCATGAAAACACAGTATGATTTTGGACTGAGCAAAATTTACGAATTGGTCATTAACTCTGACCCCTGTTATGCCTTCTTGCTAGATGGGAATTCTCTCATCCAAAATAAGCTGATTGTCGCACACGTGCTTGCCCACTGTGATTTCTTCAAAAATAACGCCCGCTTCGCAAATACGAATCGCAATATGGTAGAAAGCATGTCCGCTACCGCCGAACGAATTCGGCAATATGAAATCGAACACGGCATTGACGAAGTCGAGCAATTCATTGACGCCGTGCTAGCTATTCAGGAGCACATTGATCCTGTCCTGACCCTATCCTATCGACAGTCGCGCAAGCGCCAAGAAACCAATAAAGCCTCAACCCCAGCCGCACGTTCCAAAGCAACCTATGGATATGAGGATATTTGGGATCTAGATGTTAAGAACATCCCCTCTGCACCTGAAAAAGAGGAAAACAAACGCTTTCCACCTCAGCCTGAGAAAGATATTTTGCTCTTCATCGAGGAGAATGCCCCTTATATGGAAGATTGGCAGCGGGATATTCTGACGATGCTCCGCGATGAAATGCTCTATTTCTGGCCGCAGCTAGAAACGAAAATCATGAACGAAGGCTGGGCGTCGTATTGGCACCAACGCATACTACGCGAATTGGATTTGACGGAAGAGGAGACGATTGAGTACTCCAAGCTCAACTCCTCGGTCGTGGTTCCGTCCCGTCATACCTTAAATCCTTATTATCTCGGGCTCAAAATTTATGAAGACATCGAGAAGCACTGGGACAATCCGACGGAGGAAGAAATAAGAAGACATGGGCGTGAACCCGGTAGTGGTCGAAAGAAAATATTTGAGGTTCGCGAATACGAATCGGATACTTCTTTTATCCGGAATTATTTGAATAAACCACTTGTGGAAGAACTCGATTTATATGTATTTGAAAAGAAAGGCCCTGAATGGAAGATTACGGATAAAACGTGGGAAAACACCCGGGATCAGCTGATCTACTCGCGTGTAAATGGCGGCTTCCCCTACATTGTTGTGGAAGATGGCGACTACCAGCGCAGCGGCGAGTTGTATTTGAAGCACGCTTTCGAAGGGGTCGAACTTGATCTCAAGTATGTCGAGCGAACGCTCCCCTACATTTACAAACTCTGGGGCAAATCGATTCATATGCACACCATCGTGGAAGATAAGCCGGTTTTGTTCACTTTTGACGGGAAGAAGCATCATCGTCGTTTTCTGTAAATACGATGAGGCCACTTGAGCGCATTAGTTCAAGCGGCCTCTATTTGCATCTGGTTTATTTTCCCGAACCTCGACAGAAATAGTGGTATTCCGACAACGATAATCGACGGACTTATAACTTAATAGATGATATTCTTAACTCTCAGTTGTTTATATTTATTTTTTTGATAGGAGATGAGTTGAAGTGAGAATGAATATTCTTTTTAACAAAACACCGATTTCTGTCAATTTCGTTGGAACGGACCACAAATTAATTCCCTCTCTGATCAACGCTCTTCGTTATAACAAATTTACAACGATGAACCTTGCTCAACCGTTAGAGCACGTTGATTTGTTTAGTTCGGAAGCCATTTTATATGCCAAAGATGGGAATAAAGCAAGAATCCCAATTTTTTAATGACATAATCGTTACATACGCATAAAGCTCTGACCCAAAAGTAAACAAGTTCACTTAGGGCACAGAAAACAAAAAAATGAGACGGCATACTTGCCTTCTCATTTTTTTGTTTTCTTGCGATTGCTATGGAAAGTCACCCCGACCTCTAGTTAGCGGAACGTAATGACGTTATTTCGAGAAATCTGCGCATAAAATCGATTGAGAGGAACGAGAGGGCGCTATTTGATCAAAAAGGAGCGATCCGTAGACAAAAAGCCGGAAATAACGCATCCTCGTTCCTCTTCCTCAGGATTTCGGCTGTTTTCGTCCAAATAACGCCTCTACGTTCCCTCGACACCATGCTTGAGCTTTTGCCGTTACTATTCGAGCCTTCCAAACTAGTTACCGCTCTGCCATCGGTTATCCAAATTACGACTTAGCGTGCAGTTTAATAACAGCACGAATCGCCGTCATAATTTCACGTTCAACCGCTGAAGCAACAACATCGGTATGAGGGTTATAAACTTCTCTCAAATCAGCATCGGCGTAACCGTCCAGCGCAACAATCGCACCGGCACGAACGCCACGCAATGAAGCAATCACATAGAGCGCTGCGATTTCCATCTCAACAGCAAGAACGCCGGCTTGCTTGTACTTGCGGTGCGGGAATTCCTCGACACCTTGGAAGAAAGCATCCAAGGTAACGGTAATCCCTTTCCGCACAAGACCATCCGTCTCTGATGCGGCTTCGAACAATGCCTGCACGACATCCAAGTCAGCAACTGCTGGGAAGCCATGCGGAACGAGTTGGCGAGTTAAGCCCTCTTCTCTCACAGCTGCCGTACTGACGACTAAGCTGCCTGGCGGCACATCAGCCGAATAGGAACCTGCTGTACCAACGCGAATCAGTGTCTTCACGCCGCCTTTGATCAGCTCCTCGAAGCAAACCGCCGCACCCGGCGAGCCAACGCCATGGCTGACAACCGTAATCGGAACGCCTTGGAATTCACCGACAAATGTGCGGTATTCACGGCTGAAGGCGAGTTCTTTGCTATGATCAAGCTTGCTGGCTATGACTTCCGCGCGAAAGGGGTCACCGCATACGATCGCATAGGGTGATAAATCCTCTGAATGAACCTGTAAAATTGGCAATAGCATGTCAATCAAACTCCTTCTTTTCCCATTCATCTTCGGGAATCGGAATCGCTTCCCCCGAGAAGCGCTGCTCTTGGAATGGATCGGCCACATTATGGAAGCCGTTTTGTTCCCAGAAGCCTTCACGGTCAGCTGTCATAAATTCGACGCCTCGAATCCATTTCGGACTTTTCCAAAAATACAGATGAGGCACAATCAACCGTAGAGGCCAACCATGTTTAGGCGTCAGCGGCTTCCCATCATATTTCAAAGCCAACAAAACGTGATCGCCCATCAGATCCTCGAGCGGGACGTTCGTTTCATAATCGTTGTCGGCATGCAGCATGACGAACTTGCCTTGCGGCTTTATATCCAGCAGGCGAAGGAAATCGCGAAATAGAATCCCTTCCCAAGCCGTGTCAAGCTTAGACCAACGGGTTACGCAGTGAATATCGCAGAGGACTTGCGTTTGAGGCATCGCCAGCAATTGTTTATAAGTGACAACTTTGTCCTCTTCGACCTCGCCAAACACTCGCAATGTCCACTCACCCATGTCGTATTCCGGTACTTCTCCTTCATGCAAAATCGGAAACCGGTCAGTCAAAACCTGCCCCGGCGGGACTCGGTCTGACATTGCCGAACCTATAGAGGGAACCTTCATCTTTCTGATTCGATCAGCTTTGGTGTCTTTAGACATCTGTTCATTATCTCCTTTTAGCAGCCTAGCGCGAGCTTCCGTTAGCTTTCTGAGCATCTGCCATGTAACTGCTCTTTCTAAAAAAGAGCATCGCAAGCAGCGTCACAATATAAGGAAGCATTTGTGTGAAATGAGTCGGCAGCGAGAAGCCCTGCAGCCTGATGCTGAATGCATCCATCAGTCCGAACAGGAGACTTGATGCCATAACGCCAAGCGGATTGGCTTGTCCTAACATCGTTGCGACCAGCGCTATAAAGCCTCTTCCCGCCGTCATGCCTTCGGTAAACATCGTGACTTGACCGAGTGACAGCTGAGCGCCTGCCAACCCGCAAAGCAAGCCGCAAATTAACACGGCCAGATACTGCATACGGCTTACTTTAATGCCTATACTTTTCGCAGCAATTGGGTTTTCACCCACGGCCAGTAATCGGAAGCCAAGGACTGATCTAAACAAAAAGTACTGCAGGCCAAGCACCAGTGCAAAGGCCAAGTAAACAAGCGGGGAATGGCCTGATATAATACCGCCGATAACAGGAATATCTTGCACAAAAGGAATGTTCCACTTCGGCAGCCCCACCATATTTTTATCGTAGAAGGCGCCTTTCACGTGGAAAATGGCTTTGAGGCAGAACGCTGTTAAGCCCAGCGCTAGAAAATTAAATGAAATACCGACGACGATCACGTTCGCTTGCAAATGGATGCTTATATACGCAAATGCAAGCGAAAAAACCATCGTCACCGCAATCGCAATCAAGACAGCTAGATACACATTGCCAGAATAATGATTGCCTACAATAGCAGAGAACGCGCCAACAAGAACGAAGCCTTCCAAACCAACATTGAACAACCCCACTCTTGAGCATATCGCACCGCCGAGCGCAGCGAGGAGAATCGGAGCAACCATCCGAATCATGGAATTAAATAACGAAACATCAAGAAGATGCTGCACCGCTTCCCCCTCCTTTCCTGCGTTTCCATAGGGTATAACTGAACTTAGCCGTGACGAACAAGATCAAGAGAGACTGAATGACACTCGATATTTCAAGGGGTATGCTCGTGTTTCGTTCAACACCCATACCGCCTGTCTGAAGTGCAGCCAGAAGAACTGCGGCAATAGTCGTACCAAGCGGATGCGCGCCAGAAAGCAGCGTAGCCATTATGCCGGACCATGCGAAACCCGGATTCGTTATCATGCCGTCCGTATAGCGGTACTGCATGCCGAGCACTTCGACAGCGCCTGCAAGACCAGCAAAACCACCACTCGCAAACATGCTGGCGAGCATTAATTTACCACGGTTTACGCCGCCATAAGCGGCAAACAACGGATTGTAGCCAAGCATGCGGATTTCATAACCGGCAGCACTGTATTTAATAAACAAGAATAAGAGAACCGCAAAAACAATGGCGATGATGAAACCCGCATGCATGCTCATCCCTTGGAAAAGCTTGGGCAGCCATATGCTTTTATCAACCATCATCGTTTGTGCGAGTGCAGCTGAACCTGTTTTATCCTTGAGCGGATAGGCAACCAAATAGCCTGCAAACAAAGCTGCAATATAATTGAGCAAGAGTGTGGTGACAATCAAATTCATTTTAAATCGCGCGTCAAGCCAACCAGCAAGGGCTGACCATATACCGCCGACTGCAATACCGCCTAGCAGTGCTGCAAATAATTTAAATAGTGCAGGTCCAGGAAAATAGAGCGCAATCATCGCGCTTGTTAAAGCACCGAGAATCATTTGACCTTCCGAACCCATGTTGAAAAATCCGGCGCGGAAGGCAATCGAAACGCCTAATCCAACTAATATAAGCGGTGTCGCGCGTGTCAATGTATTTGTAAAAAAATAAAAATTGCCAAAAGCGCCTTTCCACATTTGTGCGTATGTGTCCGAAATAGAGCCGCCAATCAAGACGATGGCAATGGCCCCGCCCAGTAAACCGATACATACAGCAATAAGCGGCTGCAGAAGCGCCCCAATGTTACCTTTCCAATTAAGCATGGGAATGACCTCCTGCCATCAACAGGCTGATTTGCTCCTCAGTCGCATGCTGCGCTGACAGCTCTCCCGCAATTCGCCCTTCATACATTACGATAATGCGATCAGAAAGCTTAAGAATCTCCGTCAATTCCGAAGATACCAATAGAATCGCACCCTGTTCATCACGTTTTTTCAACAGCTCATCATGGATCACTTCCATCGCTCCAACATCAACGCCACGCGTAGGTTCAGCAGCGATAAGGAACGGTTGTTTTTGGGCTATTTCTCTGGCTACAATCAGTTTCTGAAGATTGCCTCCAGACAGAAATTTGACTTTCGTATCCTGAGAACCCGTTTTAATCTGGAATTGCTGGATGAATCCGTCAACCATATTTCGCAGCGACTTACCTTGCAAAAATCCGTTACGTCGATGCGTTCTGTGATGTCCCATTGTACCATTTTCAAGTACGCTGCCTTCCTTAGCAGCCCCCCATTGGTAACGATCCTCAGGAATATGCGAAAGCCCGCTTTCTCTGATCTCACGAACCGAACGGCCTGTAATGTCTTTGCCCATCAAACGAATGTGACCTTGATCGATCGGCTGGAGTCCTGTAATGCTTTGGATCAGCTCAGACTGTCCGTTACCGGAAATACCAGCGACGCCTAAGATCTCACCAGCCTTCACCTCAAAACTGACGCGATCCAATATGGGCTTCCCCTTCTTGCCTTGTATCGTAATCTCCTTCACTTCGAGAACCGTTTCACCAAGTCTTGCGGCACTTTTGCTCGTTTGCACCAGGTCTCTGCCAACCATTAATCTTGAAAGTTCTTCTGCATTCGTTGCCGAAGTATCTACAGTCCCTCTGATTTTGCCGTCCCGAAGCACCGTAACTCGGTCCGCAACTTCCATGACCTCATGTAATTTGTGCGTGATGACAATGAAGCTTTTGCCCTGGCTCGCTAAGCTCTTCATAATGACAAGCAGTTCCTTCGCTTCCAGCGGTGTCAAAACGCCAGTAGGCTCGTCCAAAATAATGATATCCGCACCTTGGTAGAGCACCTTCAAAATCTCAACACGTTGTTGTAATCCAAGCGGAAGGTCAGCGACTTTCCTGAGTGGATCGATGGGTAGTCGGTACTTGTCACACAATGCCTTAACTTGGTGCGCAGCTTTCTTTCGGTCGAACTTCACGCCGATTTGCGGTTCATTGCCGATGACAATATTTTCAGCCACTGTAAAAGATGGAAACAGCATGAAATGCTGATGCACCATACCAATGCCATGACGAATCGCATCCGTAGGATTCACGAATTGGATTTTTCTTCCGTGTAAAAGAATCGCGCCCGACGTTGGCTGCTCCATTCCGTAAAGGATCCGCATTAGGGTTGTTTTACCTGCCCCATTCTCGCCAACAAGCGCATGGATTTCACCTTCGCGCAGCGAAAAATCTACGTTGGAGTTGGCTTTCAAGCTCCCGTAGGTTTTGGTAATTTGGTTCATTTGAAGCAGCATATCGGGTTTCGCACTCCTTTCCTAGAAATGCGGAAACTGCCTACGTCGCCGTAAACAGTTTCCAGGGTTATATGATGTTTGTAAGGACTTATTACTATTTCAGAGGATTCGGAACCGTAACTTTGCCAGCTACGATATCGTCTTTGATGGCTTTAACTTTAGTCACAACGTCTTGACCAATAAATGGACTTAATTTGGATTTGCTTTCTTTGGTTACAAAAGTAAGACCTACTCCGTCTTCTTTCAAGCCGTAATCCATAGCGCCAAATTTAAAGGTTCCATTTACGAAATCTTTCACCGTTTGGTAAGCAACGCTGTCTGTACCTTTCAATTGAGAGAGTACGATGTGTTCAGGATCCGTCACTGTACGGTCGATATCTTGGCCGGATGTGTAGAAGCCCTTTTCCTTAGCTGCTTCGAACACGCCCAAATCGCCAACAGCTGATGCCGCTGCGATGAAATCTGCACCTTGAGAGAATTGCGTCAATGCCAGCTCTTTCGCTTTGGCTGGATCCGTGAAGCTTCCTACATAGTTAACGATGAATTTTGCATTCGGATTCGTTGATTTCAAACCTTCTTGGAAACCGACTGTGAATTTTTTGATCAAAGGAATATCAAGTGCTGCGACCATACCGACAACATTTTTCTTAGTTGCAAGACCTGCTGCCGCACCAAGCAAGTAGGATGCCTCATGCTCGCGGAAGACTACACTTCTAACATTCGGTAAATCTACAACTGTATCAATAATAGCAAAAGATTTCTTCGGATTTTCAGCAGCTACCTTTTTCAGAGCATCCTCGGATTCAAAAGAGCTGGTAATAATAAGATCATAATTATCTGCAACAGCAGCACGCAGGTTTTGTTCAATCGCGCTGGGATCCGTAGATTCTACTGTTTTCACATCAACACCGAATTCTTTACCTGCTTTTTTAACACCCTCATCCTCTTGAGCAAAGAAAGGGTTCACACCAATTTTTTCTGGTGTTATTAGAATGATTTTTTTGGATGATTTGGTTTCAGGCGCTTTTGTTGCTTCTGCAGCTTTCGTAGCTGCCGGAGCTGCTGCATCATTTTTAGCAGTGCCGCAGCCAGTAAGCAGTAATGTAACGGCGAAAATGGATACTAACGTTTTTTTCATGTGTGGCTCTCCCCTTTTGATCTGTTTATTTTTTAAAATTTTTCGACAAAGTGTGACTTTTCAACTAAGACTGATAGTAGTAGATTCCCTATGTCATGTCAAGATTAAAAACGTCAACCATTATTTATTGACACCTATCATCTTAACTGATATATTTCAATAAATCATACTATTCCTATATGAATTAAAAATTTGGAGGTGTTTTATTCTTATGAAACCATTGAAATCCCGCAAGCCTTTGCAAGTAGCTGTTTTAACAGCCATCCTCTTCTCCTCTGTGAGCACATTAAGCAGTGCCGCTGAAGCGAGTGATGCCACAGCCTCATACAAGCAGTTTTTGAATGATCAGTATGCCATCAGCTTGTCAGACTCCTTATCCAAGGGCGATTTCGTTATCGCAGTTAACCGCATCTTGAAGGCGGAAGCGAAAGATCAGACCAATGCATTTACAGACTTGCAAAAGGATAGCCCTTATTACAAAGCAGCGCTTGCTTTGCATGAGCAAGGAATTCTGTCCGAAGGCAAGCTGCAGGGTGATCAACCGCTTACTCAGCTGCAAGCGACTTTCATAGCGTTAAAAGCCGCAGGCTTGAAAGAACTCGCCTATACCTATCCCAAGGATAAAATCAAAGCCGCTTTGGCTAAAGTACATATTGATTACGATCAAAACAATCAACTAACACTGCAAGCCGCCCAAGAACTGGCCGCCGCTATTGATACAGGCCTAGTTTCCTCTGATTTCGATGCGAATGCTGCGGCTAGCCAAAGCTTTGCTGGCGAACTGCTTGGTAAGATTCTTACTTTCAAAGGACAATATAAACACTATATTGGAACGACTTCCGATGATGATATTTTCCGCAAAATTAACGATACCTGGCGTACGGAGGATCTTATTTCATCAACAGATTTGCGTGCAGTCTTCGATGAAGCCTTGAAAAAGAATCTAGTGACAGGCTACAACTTGAAAGACTCTCGTTTCGATGCAAATTTTGATCCAAAGCTATCTCTCACCTATGGACATTCAGACATTACGCATGCGATTCAGTTAATCGGACTCTTGCGCAGCGAGAACATCCAAGCGAAAGTACAGCTGGAACCCAAAACATCTGCCTTCATCTATTTGAAAGAATGGGGCGAGCCGACACAATCGGACGATTATCAAGTCGTCCAAATCGAGAATGGCAATTTCATCGCTTACGCCAAGGAATACGACATTGAGTTCGAATTCGATAACGCCGAGCAAAAGAACAAGTTCCAGCAGGTCATTTTCCAATATGCTAAAAAGAACAGTAAAGACGAGACAGGACTCATTTATTCTTCCTGGTGGCAACCTCTCTACTATTCATTAACCGATGTGAAAGACTACAAAGTAATTGCTAATAATAAAGTCAGCAAAGGCCATTATTATGCACAATCCTTCTCCCTCAGTGATAAATCTAACGATGTCGTTACCGGCCTAAAGAAAATCAATGCTAGCTTGAACGTTGACTCCTACAAGTTCTGGGTGGACGAACCTTTCTACAATTATTTGCTAGGCGATTTTAAATAAATAAAAACAGTTGGACGGGAGCTATCCCGCTCAACTGTTTTTTTATTTATAAGCATAATTCGAAATTTAATTTCATAGACTCATAGAAAGGATCTGATTTAAGAGAATAGGAGCAGTTGCCCCATGTACATGTTACGACTTGTAAAAATGAATGCAGCTTACCTACTTATCTATCTCCTTATTATGATAACTAGTTTTATATGGACGATCATCTGGGGAACCCATTCAGCGGTGAAACCACCGCCAAAACTCCCTGTTTCCGAATATAGCATCAACCAAGCGAGTAACGGTGTTACGCTCCATAGTATTCGGACTCCACCACAGAACATTGGGCTGAAAGCAATTACAGGCAATGTGACTGAAAGGCAGGAAAATGGGATTAACGGCGGGTTTTTCTGGCAGGGCTATCTCCTTAGCATCGCAGTTATTAATGATCGTCCCGTCAAAGGGGAGCCTGGCGATTACGGCTCTGGCTGGTTTAATATTGACCGCAAACGTGGAACGCTTGTATGGGATGAGAAGGCTCAAACTTTCACCATTCAAGTCGTTGAACACGCGGACGAGCTGAAGGTCATGGATCGCGCTCATTATTGGGCGCAGGGAGGCGTGAGCATGGGACTTACAAATCCAGACGGATGGGCGGAGCAAGCGATAGCGGAAGAGATGCCTGTCATTAACGAGAAACGCATGCGATCAGGTATCGTCTACGACAGGATTAACAACGTTTATCTAGTCGTAGCTCCAACGCCATGCACCGGAGAGCAGTTCCGCACAGCCGTACAAGAGCAAGTCGGAAATGGACAGCTAGTGGATGGGCTGTTTCTGGACGGCGATGGTTCCTCCCAGCTCAAAGTCGCCAATTACTTGCTCCCCGGCGATCATCGCGAGGTGTATCAGATGATTGCGCTGTTGAATTGAAGAGTAGGGGGGCAGGCCACATCGTGTGACAGCTACCCTTGATGCTCATGAATCAAATCCATCTTCAACTTCCACAGTGCCGCGCTTAAATTCACACGATAAACCTCCGGATTAAGCTTGCGCAAATATTGCGGCCAAAACGACTGCTTCTGCTGCGTATGGTAATCCCGAATTTCATCCAACGCGGGCTCCTTATAGACAAGCTTCCCTTGGAGAAATATGGGGCGGAGCAGTGGAATTGCTTCATAGTCATCAATGTATTTGTAGATATAAGGATGGATGGGGTCGAAAAGCTTGATTCGTTCACCATTCTTGATATCGACTTCATGCTGAAGTGCCAAATAGTCGGCTTCCGCTTTGCCTGTCTTTTTGTTAATAATCCGGTAAGCTTCCTTGAAGCCCGGATTGGTCACTTTCTCAGGGTTGCCCGAGATCTTAATGACCGGCACGAATTCGCCGTTCTTCTCGCGGGCCACCAGCTTGTAAACCCCTCCCAGCGCGGGTTGATCTGCAGCGGTAATGAGCTGGGTGCCAACGCCCCAGACGTCGATCTTGGCATCTTGGGCTTTCAGCCCCTCGATGATGTTCTCATCCAGATCATTGGATGCGACGATCTTCACCTCGGGAAAGCCCGCTTCATCCAGCATGTGCCTAGCCTGCTGGGATAAATACGCCAAATCGCCGCTATCCAGGCGAATGGCGTTCATGCTCTTGCCGCGGCTCTGCAGCAGGCGCGCCGTCTTGATCGCGTTCGGCACGCCGCTGCGCAGCGTATCGTACGTATCAACGAGCAGCGTCACTTGCTCCGGCAGCGCCTCAGCATAAGCACGGAAGGCTTCCTCTTCCGTGTCGTGGGCCTGCACCCATGCGTGAGCATGCGTGCCTTTGGTCGGGATGCCGAACAGCATCCCGGCTCTGAGGTTGGATGTCGCATGGAACCCTGCGACATAGGCCGCTCTTGCGCCCCAGATCGCGGCGTCAGCCTCTTGGGCGCGTCTTGTGCCGAACTCCAGCAGCACATCGCGCGGAGCCACCTGTTTGATTCGCGAAGCTTTCGTCGCGACAAGCGTCTGGTAGTTCACGAAGTTGAGAATCGCCGTCTCAACCAGCTGCGCCTCGAACATGCAGGCTACTACGCGTACGAGCGACTCATTCGGGAAGACAAGTGTACCCTCCGGTACAGCTTGCAAGTCTCCTCCGAATTTAAACGCGCGCAGCGCCTCCAGGAAATCTTCCCGATAATTCTCTTCCTGTGTCCGCAAGTAGGCAATCTCCTCATCGCCAAAATGCAGATTTTGAATGTAATGAATCACCCGCTCTAAACCAGCGAAGACCGCATATCCGCTCCCGAAAGGCAGCTTACGGAAATAGACTTCGAAAACAGCTTTCTGCTTATATGTGCCTTGGAGCCAATGCGCGTACATCATATTAATTTGGTATTTGTCAGTATGCAGCGTCAAGTTGTCGTATTTCATAGGATTCATCCTTTCCACCAATTGTCATAACACGTTACTGGACCTTTGCGTTTATGTTCGGTAACAGCGTAGCGCTCCTCAATCTTCTGCACAGCAGAAGCGAGCAGGGGGCTTCCTTCCAAGTAGTCATCCAACTGATCGTAAGTGAGTCCCAGTGCTTCTTCATCCGGAAGACCTGGTTTGAGATCTTCCAAATCTGCCGTAGGCTTTTTCAAATACAAATGTTCAGGGCACCCCAACTGCTTCAGCAGCTGCTTGCCTTGTCGCTTATTAAGGCCATAGATCGGAGCTACATCGCATGCCCCATCCCCATGCTTTGTGAAAAATCCGGTAATCGCCTCAGCCGCATGATCCGTCCCCAAAACAAGCAATTGATAGTGCGCGGCCAAATCATACTGGACTTTCATCCGCTCACGAGCCTTCACATTCCCTTTGTGAAAGTCGCTCAAGACCTCTCCCGTAGCTTCGGCAAATTGCCGAACGGATGCATCCACAGCGGATTGTATGTTAACCGTTACGACACGGCTAGGCCCAATAAAACGAATTGCAGCCTGTGCATCATCTTCATCTTTCTGTATACCGTATGGAAGTCTTACAGCCATGAATTGAAAGATTTCATCGCCGTTTTTTATATTCAGCTCATGGATAGCTATTTGGGCCAGCTTACCAGTTAATGTGGAATCTTGACCTCCGGAAAGCCCGAGGACATAGCCTTTGGCTCCTGTATGAACCAGATAGTCCTTGAGGAATTGTACTCGGCGCTTGATTTCGTAAGCCACGTCGATGTTTTCCTTCACAAACAATGAAGCTTGAATCGTTTCTTGTCTTAAATTTCCCATTTTCACCATCTCCTCATTTTCTGTGAATTTTGTCCGATTCATACCACGGCTATCATCGAAACTGCCAGCTGTTAACCACGAACGACTTTCGCCCCTAAAGTATGTTGAAAATGCTGCAAGGCCCATTCATGCCCTGTCTGATTAAAACTAGCGACTGCATCTTCATGAATAACAATTTCGAAGCCTTTGTTGTAAGCATCCACCGCAGTATGCAGAACACAAATATCTGTGCAAACACCAACCAGATGCAGCTCTTGAATTCCTCTTGCCCTTAAATTAAGCTCCAACTCCGTGCCGCAGAAGGCGCTGTATCTTGTTTTGTCCATCCAATAAATCTCGCTCTTATTGTCCTCATGTACGCTTTTCAATCTGCCATATAAATCGCGCCCCGCTGTGCCTCGAATATTATGTGGAGGAAACAACTTCGTCTCTGGATGGTAGGGGTCTTGTTCATCGTGTAGATCAACAGCCATGACCACAAAGTCCTTCTTAGCCAAAAATTGCTCTGTCACTTCACAGATTCTCGCTTCAATCAGAGCGCCTGGTTCCCCGCAAGGAAGCTTCCCAACAACAAAATCCACCGTATAATCAATGACAATAAGAGCTCTCATCCTAAACACTCCTTCATATTGTATAGTTGATATTATTATTAAGACAATATCAAAATAGAAAAGAGAGGCCTAGCTGTAAATGGACAGCTGAGGCACATAATCCGTAAATCGGTACAACTGAGCAGCTCGCTGGGAGTAACGGTTAGACATTTTGCCCTGTCCGTTATGATCCAACACTTCTTCGATAATTCCTTTGCGACTTTGGGTCGATGTAATTTTCCGAATAAAATTCCGTTCCTTGAACGTCGGAACGACCGTTTGAATGACTTGATACAGCTCACTCATCGTGAATTCCTCAGATAGGAACTCTCTGGCAATCGTCGTCGTCAGCATCTTCTGCTGAATTTGAGCAAGTGCATCTCTCATGATGATTTCATGATCAAAAGCAAGATCCATCGCCAGCGCTTCATCGATAGGGAAGAGGCGAACGTCAGCTGCATCATCAGCGGCTTGACGTTTCTCGAGATAGCGTTCGTGCACGAGTGCGAAGAACGCGTGGGAGATCATCCATCCCCGTGGATCGCGCTGCGGCGTACTATACACATTGAAATATTCAATGTGTACGTCCGAAACCCCCGTCTCCTCCGTTAGTTCGCGCCTAGCGCTCTCTTGAATCGTTTCGGTTTCCATCGAGAATCCGCCCGGAAGTGCCCACTGGCCTTCGAAAGGCCATTGTTTTCTTTGAATCAATAACACTTGCAGCTCCCGATTAGGAAGCGACTTCTTCACGGATCCTTTTCCTTCTGAGGTAATCGTAAAGATGACGATATCCGTAGGCGCGCCGTCAGGTGTGCGGTATTTACTCGCTTGGTAGTTCGTTTCATTCTCTATTGGCATGTTCATTTGATCACCTGTTTAGTACATTTCTTTTTATATTGTCAATTTGATAATTTCATTATGACATATTTAAAACAGTTTTGCAATGGGAATTCGGTGGCTGGTCTGCAGCTTACTTCTCAATCACAATCAAACACGTGCTATCCGGCAACGGAACCACGTTTCCATCTTGATCCATGATCCTTACTTTATCCGCAAGCGCCTCCGTATACCCTTCCTGGAGGAAGTGCTTGCTCTCCACAATTTTGGCCTCGTTACCTAATGTATCCAGGATGAACGCCGTAAACTCGCTCGGGGTAAAGTAACCGAATTGCTCCTGAACTTCATGCACATAAGCTTCTTCTCCCCACGTATATGTAAAAAGGAATTCCATCGCATCATTCACGGGCATGATGACCTCATCCTTAGCTAAGACCTCATACTGAATCGTTCTCCCTGCGAAATCCTTCGCATACCGCTGCAGCCAAGCCATCGCACCATCTTGCAGAAATTGAATGGTCCGTTTCTGCTCAGCAGGTTCCGTCATAATACCATCGCGGATAACGATTCGTCCTCCGGGTGCTAGAACATCGAAAGCGCTTCGCAGCGCTGCCGCAACCGTTGCATGGTTGAATTTCTTTCCGCCAAAAGGGATGTAAGAATATAATTCGTGCAGGATCGATGAGAAAATAACCGTGTCAATGGATCCCGGCTCTACATATTGTTTGAGATCAAGGGCATCCCCCTTCATAACGTCCCACCGATGCCCCTCTAGCTGCTTCTTGCGTTCCAGCGCTTCAATTACATTCGACGAAATGTCGATCCCAATGGGATGCTTGTCCGGCAAATACTGCTCAATGAGATCCAGCATAACCCCGCCGCCAGGTCCAATATCGACAACCCGCTTCCCAACAACGTAATCGAGCATCATCTTCTTATAATCAGCCGTTTGGTTCATCGTGGCTAAGTATTCTTCCTCGTTATGAAAACGGTCATAAGCATCTCTGCGTAATTCGAACAGATCGAACAGAAGCAGAACCGCCTTTTCATATAGTGGAGATTTCTCGGCTTCCACACAAAATTCAATCAGCTTCTCAGCAGCAGGAGAAAATTGGAAGGTAAAGAATATCGTGTCTGGGAGCTGCAGCTTTCGATCAATGAAGTGTTTCAGATGGGCATTGCCCCACAGAGCATCGGACTTGACATTTTGAGATAATTCCATCGGGTCTTTCATTAAATCATTCCAAGCAAGCTCACCCAAATATTTCTCAATCATCCTCTTCTTATACACATTTACCTTTTTGCTGCCCTTATAATCGTAATACATCGTATTCATCAAAGGTTCGAAGCTAATGTGTTGAATAGAATCAGCTTGTCCACTTGAAAACTGAATCATCAGGAATACTTTCACCAACTGCTCCAAAGAGAATTCTTGCAGGGCCGCTTCTACGAACCACAGCGTTCTACCATCCAAAAATGACGTCAATGCATCAATTGGAACTTCATCCAGCAGCTTCTCATATTCGGCATCAAAATTTTCTCCCTTTTGAATCGTGTTTCCCCGTAGTCTGGCAAGACGATCCTTTATAACAGGCTCTTTTGCCAAAGAGTCGGATACGATCAGCTCGATCATTGACTCCACTTCATTACGCACGGAATGCCAGAGTTCTTCTGATACACCTGCAATAATGCATTGATTCAGCGGCAGGAGTAAATCTCTTAATTCATCAGCTGAAAGTAAGTTTTCCTTTATCAAATGACTTAGCGGTGCATGTTCTTTAAGCGGAACTTCGCCACGAATCGTTTGACCAATTAGCCCATGTGTGTAGATTAACGTATGTATGACAGTTGACTTATCGCTTGTATCACCTTTATCGAGCTTGTATAACTGCGCTGAACCTAGGTTATGGACGGAAAGATGAATACCTGCTTCTTGCCACACGAAACGGTCTCTTGAAGTCCCACCCTTTGCTACTTCAGACCAAATCAACACCTCTTCTAGTACATCTTTCTTCCAAAAGGACAATGCTAGCCCGTCCAAAATGTGCAATGTCCGCTCAACATAATCAAGCACAGGGTTCGCCTGTGCCAGCTCCTGGATCGACTGAATCCGCTCGAAGTTAACGATGCGCTCCTCCGCCGAAACGATATAGGTTAACCATTTAGGTTGGTCTGCGGCATTTGTGTCCCCTGCCCGATACCTTTTTATTAATTCTAATGAACTTAACATGCCGGAATATATCCTCCCATTTCCTACCTATTTATAAAACAAGTATAAACCAACCTCATGGCAATCTCACGTTTCTTCATTCAACTGCTTCATTGATGATCCGCATATAAATTCGCGTAATTGACAAGTATGGTCATAAAGCCCAACACGACAAATGAAAAAAAGGCCATTAAATCCAGATGATATACGTTGGGAACGACAATAAACACAGCACCTAAAATAAAACAAAGCCAATTTTGCCAAACTTTTTTACCGGTTTTCCCTAGGGCCATCAGAGATCCTACGAACTGCAAGCTGCCTAGCAGCGCGCAGGTGTAAAGCGCATTCGTATGATCTTCGAAGCCGAACACCCAGGGACTCGCCAGAAACCAAAGGCCCATACAAGCGGACAATAAGTTTTTCCAATACATCGTCTGCTGCCACCTCCTACTTTACGAGATGTAATAGTATATGCAATCGCTTTCAAAAATGTGAAATGGAAAAGCCTCCAGCTCACCCAAATCAATTAGGCAGCAAGAGGCTTATATTTCTAAATTTCTTATTGTTCAAAATGAATGACGCCTGCGTCGCTCGTTTTCACATCTGCTTGCAGGATGTCCGTTACGAATTTCAAAGGTACATACAGCGTATCGTTCAGAATAACTGGAGCAGTCCCTAGCGTAACCGGAGCCATTTTCGCATAGAAATAGCTATCTTTACCCACGGAAACACTCGTCCACTCAGCACCCTTTTTCAATTCTGCAGCGTATGTCTCTTGATTCCATTTCACTTCGTAGTCAAGTCCTTCTGCCACTTTGCGTAAAGGCACCAGACTCACGCCTTCGGCATTAGTTAGGCTATCTCTTGCTACTAAATCCAGCTTCATTTTCACTATAGGCGTAGGGGCAACGGGTTTTGGTGTCATCTGCCATTTCTCAGGTAAGTTAAAACGGAATTCCGGTGTGCCTGTGGAGCCTGGCGCAATCGAATATTTCGGGAACACAATAACCGCTTCGCCTTTTTCCACATAAAAGCTTTGCTCCTCGCTGATTCCTTTAAATGCATCTTTGAAATAATTCTCCGGTTTTTCATTGATTTGGGCTTGAATTCCGGCATTGACATTCTCCTTGAAGTTATCTCCAAGCAGATCCTGCAAAGTAACACGCTGCCCTTGTTCGTGATTTAGGACATTGTACGTATCAACGCGCGGCATACCTGTACCGCCTGTAGCTGCATAAGTTGTGACTTCAAGTGAAACAACACCCGCCTGGTTGCCCGAACCATCCGATTTCAACGCATAATGAATCGTCAGCTCGTAGGGGCGATAAGTGAAACCATTCGTCTTTGCATCAGCCGCGGCTTGAGCAGCCTCATTCTCCCAAATCGCCAAATCTTTGTTCGCGTGGGATAAAATGATGTCATTCGTTTGCTCTTGATACTTCGTATCCAACATGCCTGAAAGCTGCGGCACTTTGATATTGGTTTTTAGATCCTGCGTTTTAGATGTGAGATCTACTTCTTTCACTTGAACTGAAGAAATTGATTCCGATGCAATTGGTGAAAGAATTGGAACTACGGCAGCTGTTTCCGCTGATGCCATACCTGTTAATGGTAATATGGCACCGCTCACTCCTACCAGTATTGCACATCCGACTACACCAAATTTCAACATGTTAAACGGATTTCTTTTCATTTCATGTTCACTCCTCATTCGTTATCGTGAGTAATCTTCGGTTGATTTAACCTTTACGATAACTAGACGCGCCAACGTATCAGAAAGTCTGGACGTCAACATTCTTTTATGCAATTCGGAATGAACTCACAACTTGATGCAAATCTTGAGCAATACCAGCAAGGCTTTCAGCAGAAGCTGTAATCTCTTCCGTGGACGCGAGCTGCTCTTCCGTTGCAGCCGCTACCAACTGAGCGGTCCCCGAAGTTTGCTGCGCAACAGAGCCTACACTAGTTACGGTTGCCGAAACTTCTTCCGAGCTTGCAGCCATTTGCTGAGCCGCCGCAGCCGTTTCTTGAATCTTGCTGGCTACTTCTTGCGACGCGTTGACGATTTGACCGAATGCTAGCTCCGCAATCCCTACCTCTTTAAGACCTTCCTGTACTTCTGACAGTCCCTTATCCATAACCAGACCGGCACGTGCAGAATCTCTTTGAATGTTCGAAATGAGTTCGGTAATATCACGTACAGAGTCATCCGTCTGCGACGCTAACTTACGAACTTCACCGGCTACAACTGCAAAACCTTTTCCGCTCTCTCCGGCACGAGCAGCTTCAATCGCTGCGTTCAAGGCAAGAAGATTGGTTTGCGAGGCAATATTTCCAATCAGCGTCGAGATTTTACCGATGCTTTGTGAATGCTTTTCCAATTCTTTTATGACTTTATTCGCAGCATCCACAGAATGGCTCACTGTTTGCATCTTGCTCACTACGCGCTCCATCGAAATGGTCCCTTGCTGAGCAATCTGCGAGGCAGAAATCGATAAATCAGATACATCCGATGTTGTTTCTGCAATCCGTTGAATGCCTACAGCCATTTCTTCCATCGCTTTGCCGCATTCCATCGAGCTTTGGGCTTGTTTATCGGCTCCAGTCGCGAAATCCTGAACAGATTGTGCAACTTGCTGCGAGGCAGATGTATTCTGCTCGGAGCTGGCAAACAACTGCTGCGACGATGCCGCTACGCTATTCGAGGCTTGCATCATTTGCTCTACAGACTTACGCAAGTGGTTAACCATTTGATTTACCGAACTGACTAACACGCCAATCTCGTCTTTATTTTTTATGATAATAGGTTCGACGGTGAGATCCCCATTCGCTATCCGATTTAAGGCATGTGATGCTTTACGAACGGGTGAGGAAATGTTTCTAACAAGCACATAGCAAGTAACTAGCATGAATGCAATGATGATACTAAGGACGATAAAAGATGTGTTCACACTAGTTTTATATACGTTCAAGCTTTCCAGCTCCGCTTTTCTTCCTCCCTCTTGATTGAACGCAACCATATCCGCCATTGTTTTTTGCGCTTTTCCAAAAGCGGTTGACATCACCTGAAGACTTTCTGCGGCTTCTTTTACCTTACTAGGATCAGCGGCATTTTGTTTGTTTTTCATAAAAGCAGTCTTGAAATCTTCCCAATTCTTATTAAGCTCCTTGAAGTAATTGGCATCTTCTTCCCCGGCGAGGGATTCCTTATAATCTGCTGACAACTTATCAATACTTGCGATTGATGATGCCATTGCAGCATCAAGTGACTCATGCTTCTTTACATCCGGCTCTAACTTCTTCTGGTAGTATAAGGTCAATAGATGCTCCGAGTTATAGTGAATCTCTTCAATAATTTGAATACCCATCATCCAATTGCTAGCAAGCTTCTTGGTATTGTCCTTCAACGCGCCCATTCGACTCATATCTGTCCAGCTTAACCCCCCAATCATCAGAAAGATGAGTGCAAATACCGTAATCATTTTAGTTCGCACTGTAAGTCGCATATGCCAATTCCTCCCAAATAATGAATGAATGATCCAACTATGATGTATACTCAATTCATCTGCTGCAATCATCATAAACTTTATTCATTAAATTTCTTACCTTACATTCATTGTGAAATTGTTAGATTTGCTAACAGTTTATCATTTTCAAGGAGGTTGCTCATGTCATCATCGTTACGTTTCAAACTTGTCTCCTTGCTTGTTCTAATCACTTGCATATCCCTAACTGTTGTAGGGATTACCAACTACCGGCTCTCGAAAGATAAGCTGATTCAACAAATGAAGAAACAATCGATAACTTCCGTTTCCAATTCCGCACAAAACTTATACGATTTCTTATCCATCCGTTTAGCAGAAGCGGAACTTTTAAGTCGGGTTGATGTTATGAAGCATGGGACACTTGAGGAGCGTCTCCAATTTTTGACCCAAGAATTAAAAACAGGCGCTAAACGCTATCATTCTATGGGGATTATAGATCTCAATGGCTCTATGACGCTCACTACCGGACAAACCATTTCTGCAGCAGGGGAACGAAGATTCCAAGAAGCACTAAAAGGGAAAACGTTCATCTCTGATCCTGAAATCAGTCATATAACCGGTAAATACATCATTTCCATTACCGCGCCTGTCTTCAATGAGAAAAACGAAGTGACGAGTATCATAAACATTTCTCTTGATGCGGAACAAACCTTTTTCGAGCATCTTCATACCCCTTTGGAGAAGGGCGAAGTACTTATCGTGAACCAAGAGGGACTCATTCTGTATCATACCGATACACCGCAAATTTTGAACCTTAATATTTTCAAAGAATACCCTTCACTTATGCCCGCCTTTCAAAAAGCGCTGCAGTCGAATGAAGGATTTCTGGATGAATCTTTATACGGCGGCCAAAAAGCTCGGTGGTTTTATGCGCGTGTACCTCAATTAGATTGGTATCTCGCTTATTCCATGCCCCTTTCAGCTTTCGAAGCTCCAACGAGTCCATTGCTTTGGTCGACTATCGGATTAATTATGATGACGGCCGTGGTCATTTTTCTCCTCATTTACTTGACGGCTAATACACTGATTATTAAACGCATCAAGCAAATTCTTCATGTTACAGAATCAGTCGCTGCAGGTAATTTCTACATCAAACCGCTCGTTTTCAAAAGCAAGGATGAGCTGGGTGCTCTTGCCCATTCTGTGAATGGCATGATCGAAAACTTACGTGAACTATTCGAGCCTTTCGAAGCTTTTATTCATCACAATCAATATGCCATGATCGTAACAGACCCTTTCTTTACGATTAACCATCTCAACAGTAGAGCTATACAGCTTCTTGGCTATTCTTTTGCTGAAGTTCATAAGAAAGCTACACCTCTCCTGTGGTTGGATCAAGAACAACTAATGGAAAGAGCCGCGCAATACTCGTCAGAGCTTGGGGAATATGTTCCAGCTGATTGTACCGCCCTCGTGATTCGTTCATTACGTCATCTCAAAGAGGATTCTGAATGGACTTGGCATCACAAAGATGGCACTCGTATTTTCGTTCAGGTTAGTGTCAGTAGTATTACACATCCGAATGGTGAGCTGAAAGGGTTCGTATTCATCGCTCGAGACATTAGCGATATTAAGGAGAGCAATGAGACTAGGGAGAGATTGTTAACGATTGTAGAAAGCGCACGTGATTCCATTCTCTCATTTGATGAGAGAGGCTATATTTTTTATATGAATCAGGCTTGTAAGCGTATAATTGGATTAGATAAACAACAAACCGCCGGCAAACATTTCAGTGAGTATGTAGATATCCAGAATGACATCAATTTCGAAGAGGGTTTGAACACAGCCATTCGGGAAGGATTCTGGGAATTTGAAGCTGAGGTCCTAACGAAGGAGAAACGGCAAATATTCATTTCCGTCATCATCGTTCCCCATTGCCCAGGAGACAAAGCTGGTTGTTATTTCTCAGCCATTACGCGAGATATTACGGACCAAGTACATGCCAAAGAGGAGCTGATTCGAGCGAAGCAAGAAGCGGATGATGCTAATCTGGCTAAAGGGATTTTCCTAGCTCGCATGAGTCATGAAATTCGAACACCTCTCAATGGCATCGTCGGACTCTCCTACTTGATGGAGCGAACAAGCATGTCACCGCTACAGAGGGATTATATAAGTAAAATAGCGAGATCCTCGGTATCCCTTTCCAATATTATTAATGACATTCTGGACTTTTCGAAGCTCGAGGTGGACAAGCTAGCGATTGAACATCATGCATTCCAGCTGGATGAGACCATTGACCGTGTCTGTGAAACCCTTAGTGTGCTGCTTGGCCACAAGCCGGTTGATTTTATTTGTGATATCCACGATAGTGTACCGCTTGGACTCATTGGGGATTCGCTGCGCTTGTATCAAGTACTGCTGAATCTAACTAGCAATGCGATAAAATTCACGGAGCAAGGAACGGTCACATTGCGTGTTTATGTGGAACAGTTCCGAGAGGAAGAAGTCCGAATTAGCTTTACCGTCAGCGATACAGGCATCGGGATGGATGAAGAGCAGCTGTCCAAGCTGTTCCAGCCGTTTGTTCAGGCAGATGAAGTAACGAATCGGAAATTCGGGGGTACGGGTCTCGGTCTTGTTATCTCCAAGAACATTATTGAGAATATGGGCGGCACCATCGAGGTGTCAAGCCAACCAGAGTTTGGCAGTGAATTTCGGATTAGCTTACCTTTCACGTTGTCCTTACAACCTATGAAGAAGTCTCAGGCAATCCTCCCGCTGCGCGTATTAATTGTGGAAGATCACCCTTATCTGAACCAAGTGCTTGTCCATACTCTTCAATCCATGTGCACAGAAGCAGCCGGCGTTTATTCTTGGAAAGAAGCAAGGAATGCCATTGAAGTTATTCCCGTAGATGTGATCCTGCTTGATATGGAAGCTGATGATATGTACGGAGAGGAAGTATGGCTGGGCATGCTTGAAGCCTGCAATCGAATGAACATTCTAACGGTTATTTACACCTCTTTATCGGGTAGGGATGCCTTAGAGCAGCTGCCTGCAGCATGGGCTCCACATGCAATTTTGGTCAAACCTATCTCACGGATCGTGCTGTACCAGACGCTGCAAACACTAACAGGCACACATGCCGCGAAGGAACTTATATCCACGACTGACTTCGTACAAACAGAAGAAAGAATGACCAAATTTCATCGTATTCTTTTAGTCGAAGATAATGAAATTAACCAAACGGTCGCTCGTTCGCTGCTGGAAAGCAGTATGAATTGTGACGTTCAATTGGCTTCCAACGGCTTCGAAGCATTAAATGACTTAGAGAATAACGATTACGACTTGATCTTAATGGATATCCATATGCCCGTTCTAGACGGTATTGAGACTACCAAACGAATTCGTCTTGAGCCAAAATGGATGCACATCCCTATCATTGCTTTAACTGCTGACTCTACTTTGGAGAAGCGTTTGGATTGCATTCGCGCTGGCATGAACGAAGTGATCTCCAAGCCTATCATTCCTAGCCGATTATTTGCAGCCGTCGATGCTGTTCTTAGTGAGAAGAATCGGATGGCTGTTCCTGGACTAGATATCGAAGAAGCACTTGGACGGCTTGGCGGAAAAACGGAGATCTATCACGAAATGCTTCGAACATTTTATAGGCAATCCGCTCCTATTATTCCGCAATTAACCCTTTCGATTCAGAAAGGGGACTATGCCGAAGCCATTAGTCAGCTGCATGCGCTGCGCGGCTCTTCTAGCAACCTGTCTGCCAATCGGGTTTTCGCCGCGGCAACTGCCCTAGAAGAAATGTTAGAACATAACGCTGGGCCCGACGAATTAAACGCCAGCATGATCCAGAACCAACTTCTATCAGTTGCCATTGCTCTGGAGGAAGTTTTTCATTCCATCCAAAAATTGCTGTTAGATTGAAAAATACGCTGGTTTATGTCACTATATGCTTATGCTATCTTTGTTTAAGCATGCAATATATACGTATAGGTGGTTAAGTTAATCATGACAGTAGAAGGCGCTCCATATCGCATTTTGTTGTATTATAAATTCGTTACCGTCATAGATCACGAAGCTTTGGCTCGGGAACATTTGGCTTATTGCAAAAAGCTCGGAATTAAAGGCCGTATCCTTATCGCTCCCGAAGGTATTAATGGAACGCTTTCTGGAACGGTCGAACAAACCGATGCTTACATGGCGATGATGCGTCAAATGCCACTGTTCAAAGACATGATCTACAAGATAGATGAAAGTGAACAGCATGCTTTCAAAAAGCTATTTGTTCGTCCTAAAAAGGAACTCGTCACCTTCCGGCTTGAAGAAGACGTGAATCCGAACGAACTCACCGGCACACATCTGAAGCCAAAGGAATTCTACGAGAAGCTCCAGCATGAAGATGTCATTGTCCTGGATGGACGCAACCATTACGAGTACGATATCGGACATTTCCGAGGCGCCATTCGTCCAGAAGTTGAGACTACGAAGGAATTCCCGGAATGGATTCGCAATAATCTCCAGGAATACAAGGACAAACCGATTCTCACCTATTGCACCGGCGGTATCCGCTGTGAGAAGCTGTCAGGTTTCCTTTTACAGGAAGGCTTCAAAGAGGTTTATCAGCTGGATGGCGGTATTGTAAGCTACGGGAAAGACGAAGATGTTCAAGGTCGCTTATTCGATGGCAAATGCTACGTCTTCGACGAGCGGATCTCAGTCCCCATCAATCGTACGGACGAAGATATCGTCGTAGGCAAATGCTACCACTGTGGAACGGCAGAAGATCGCTACATCAACTGCGCGAACGATGCTTGCCACTTGAAGCATATTTGCTGTGAAGCCTGTGAAGAGAAGCATAATAGCTTCTGCTCGAAAGAATGCGAAGAGAAAACGATGAGCACGCTTGAGGCTTAAGCGTTACACTTACAAATAACCTAAGGCGCTGCCTTAGGTTATTCTTTGTTGCAAAGCGTTTCAATAGCACATCCCCCTCAACTTACTCATCCCTCTTCTGTTCTGCGTGGTAACCTAATCTTTCGGCGACCTGCCAAGGTGGCAAGGTGATACTTTTGAGGAACGTGAGTACGCTATTTTGCCGAAAAACCCCGAATTTCATTACAGGAGGAACGAGGATTCGCTATATCGTTGTTTTGTTCCGAAAACGCACAAATTTCATCAAATAGCGAACTGACGTTCCGCTAATTTCAAGTTGTGTTACATTTTCCCCACATTTGCAGAACGTCGTTCCTCTCAGCAGACCATCCTGCGCGCCCGCACTGAATAAGCGCACGAACAAATAACCGCAGTAAACTCAACTCAAAAAAGGGTCCTCTACAAGTCAAATGACTTTAGAAGACCCTTTTTTATGTACTTAAGCTAATTGTTCCACGATGCGATCGGTGAGCGGGTACACCAGCTCCTCTTCTAGGGTAAAATGTTTGAGCAGTATTAAGCAAGCTGTCATTAATTCCGATGCCATCAAATGCAAAAACTCCTCATCTATCGGCACTTTCATCGCATTCACGCCATCTACGAACGCCTGCACCACTCTCTTCGCCAAGTCATGGTCCTGCTCTAAAACAGTCATGGAACGAGAGACAGACATCGCTGTTGTTGGATGTAAATAAGATTGTAGGAGAGGAAATAATTCTTTTTCTTCCCATTCCGAATGCTGTTCCAGCTCTTCAACAAGGGAGAGAATCAGATCTTGGAGTTCAATCAGCTTGCACATTCCTATTGAGCAATCCTCAAGGGAGTACAAGGAAGCAGCCATCGTTCGGATCCCGGAGAGCTGCTCGCGCATCTGCAAATGCTCCTCCTTCAGACGCTCTACGAGCATTGGAAAATAGCCGGGATCCATCATGTACTCCCTATTCGTTCGAATGCTCAAACGGTCATTCATTAGACATCCTCCTTTAAGTTTTCTTTAGAAAACTTTCTTCGCAAGCAAGACAAAGCTAACCCATTCCGCATTATCATTGTATGCGGGATGGGTTAGCTAACATGCGCAGGAAATGTCTTAGAATCAAACCATTATCGAATGCGGCTCTCCGTTAAATGAAACTGATTGACAAGCAGAAGCAATGACTCCGTAATAGCGCCTACATCCCCCGTCGTTTGGCGCACGTGAAGCATATCCTGCAGAAGCTCTTGCACGGTGCGCTCAACCTCCGCCGAGATTTGGCGATTCTCCATGCTTACCGCCGCCACTTTCTCCATCAGCGCAACCACTTCATCCACCACCTGTGTCTTCATGGTGTCGTGCGCATTCGCGCTGCTTAGAATCTCAGAAGCCGCCGCTACAATTTGCGTCCCCTCGAGAACAACCTTGGTGCCTTCTTCCATTGAGATGAAGGCTTCATTCGCATGGCGCTCAATCTGTTCAATCGTGTCGTTGATTTCCGTCGTAGACTTCTTAGTCAGATCAGCCAGCTTGCGAATCTCTCCGGCCACGACTGCGAAGCCCTTCCCGTGTTCACCTACCCTCGCGGCTTCAATGGAAGCATTCAGGGAAAGCAGATTGGTTTGAGCGGAAATCTCTTCGATGACCTTAAGCAGCTTCGGAATTTCTTGCGTCGTTTGCAAAAAAGTCTGAATGGTACGATTCGTTTCAGCGACTTTCGCCGAAATATGATTCATCTTTTCGCCAATACGGTCCACTTCATCCTGCGCCACAGCGATTTGACCCGAAGCCTTCTCTTCCAATTCACGCAGAGTGCCGCTCATATTCTGCGTTACATCCTTAGCAACATCGATGTCCTTGAGCTGACCACGCAAAGAACGAATCATATCATGAATCTTGGTGCTCATGCGTCCGGTCGATTGTTCCGTTGAACCCGTTGAATCGTTCATTCGTTCCTGGCTCCGCTGAACTTCAGCCGCTGCTTGTTTTACCTGAAGCATAATCCCCTCAAGGGAATCAATCATATTATTAATCCACTTCGCCAATTCCCGCGTCTCATCGCCAGCGAACTCCTGCACTTGCAGGCGCTGTGTCAAATCTCCGCTGCCCTCTGCGTTAATGCGGATGAACTTATTCATTTGCGCGAGCTGCCTTACGATCGGCCTGCTGCCTTTTCGCCTTATCATGCTTGCGCCTATTCCTCCATATACAAGACTTACAGCTGCCATAATTACGGATCCCCATGTACTGGAAACATGTCCATTAAGCAGCCAAAAGCCCCCTGCCGAGAGTAATATATAACCTACAATGAACCGCAGCTGCAGCTTGAGCAATTTCCAGTCGATACTGCGAATACGGTATACCTCCTCAAGATCGCCTTCACACATCATCCCCCAAACATCTGGGCAGTGCGGAAGCTGGAAGGTAACACCTTTGCCAATGACAGAAATATGCCGATAATCCGAATAACCTGGAAACTCCACGAATAGGTTGTGCCCCTTTGCAATTGTTCCCGCGATCCCCGGATGAAGCTGTCCCGTTGCTGGATCCGTGAAAATAAGCTCAAGCTCTGTATGCTCCTTTACACCGACAATGCCGTAATCGGTGCGTACGCCATCTTTTAAATTGTCACCATGCGTAAAGGTAAGATCCTCAAAACGGCTGCGAGATAACGCTGTGCCTGGGACAATTTGTTTATTTAACACAGGCTTCGCCATAAATAAATAATTATCTCCGGAGTCCGGATACACATGTCCTGACTCACGCTGAATTAGATCGCCGAGCACATCGTTCGGGACACGTCCGCAAATAGCCCCTTTCCATATGCCGTTAACCATGATAGGAGTAATAAAAGCAAGTGTCATAGCATCGTGAAACGGAGAAGTGCTTGGACCAAACTTTAATGTCAGGGGATCGGAATAAGGTCCAAATAAGCATTTCTTGCCTTTACGCGCTTCCTCTAGCCCTTTTGTAAGATCACTTCCTGAATCATAAGACTTCCCAACATGAGTAGGGGACGTAGAGTGAATCACTGTTGCCTTTTCATTCAATATGAAAATCTCGGAAAAATCAGCACCGCTCTTTAATGCTGCCGCCAACAGCCGTTGAACCATCGAGTCATCCTGTGTCAAGCCTGTAGATCCATGCTCAGAATCAGATATTTGCTCAAGCAGTCGATCCAAATTGGACCAATATGCCTCTACCCAGCTTCGTAAAATTTCAATTCTCGTATGCGCAATCCCTTCGAAGATATGTTCCACATCTTCTTTGAGATGACGATTCAAACGATACGACCACCACAAAGGCAGACCTTTTCGAAATCCCAGCCAATCAAACATACCCCAACCTCCTATATTCACAATTTAGCATATGACTCTATTGTGACTTTATGTAACATTTACTTATTCGACATTTTATAGCTGATTCCGACGTAAAGCAAGATAAAAACAGAAAATTCTCGAAACTTTCAACCATTTGATCTATTTGCGCATTTCTTGTCAGTTAATTTATACGTAAGCTATATTGACATAATTTTCTGATAAATTTACAATGTAATAAAAAAGCAACGTTTTCCATTAGGTTGCGTCATATTTTCTAACACAAAAAGAACTTAGATCAGAAAGGAGGCCTGGTTTCTGCTTCGGGCCCTTATCCTAACGTAGCTTCCGAAAGCATAGCTTAGAAACCAGGAGCTGCGATGTCCAAACCTGAGAATCTGGTCACCACCCCCTATGATCCCCGTCCTTTTTTTGATGAGATGTTTGTGAACTCCTATTCGGTAAGATCACATTATCAAAATGTTTTCCTTCAGTTCATGTCTATGAAGGCGGGGAATTTGAGTAAGCGCCAGACGGCCACCATGAAACGCATGATGGAAGAAGGAATTACGTTTACACTCTACAGCCCTGATCAAGCGGAAGCATTGGAACGAACCATCCCTTTCGATCCGATCCCACGAATCATTCCACGGGATGAATGGCTCAAGCTAGAACGAGGGCTTCAGCAGCGTGTTAAGGCGCTTAATCTATTTCTCAAGGATATTTATCATGACCAGTGCATCTTAAAGGACGGTATTATTCCTAGGAAAATGGTTCTTTCCAATTGCTATTTCCGACCTGAAATGATGCGTCTATCCGTTCCGAATGATGTGTACGTAACTGTATCAGGTATCGATTTAATTCGCGATGAGCATGGCGAATATTTCGTCCTAGAGGATAATTTGCGATCACCTTCAGGCTTCTCTTATTTGTATAAAAGCCGTTCCATCATGACGCACTTATTCCCTGAGCTCGTTTTTAGCCATTCGATCCAAGATATTGAACATAGCTTAAATGTGTTTCTATCCGCATTGCGCAGGCTTAGCCCTTCGGGAAAATCTGATCCTGTCATTGGCTTATTGACCCCAGGCTGCTACAATTCAGCTTACTTCGAACATACGTTCCTTGCCCAGCAAATGGGCATCCAGCTTGTTGAAGGGCACGATCTCGTCGTCATTGATCATAAGGTCTATATTCGCGGGATCAAGGGACTCTGCCAAATCGATGTCTTATATCGAAGAATCGACGACGATTTCTTGGATCCACTTGCTTTTGATCCGAACTCGATGTTAGGTGTAGCTGGAATCATGAATGCTTATCGTGCGGGTAATATTAACATCGTGAATGCCCCTGGAACCGGAGTGGCCGACGACAAAGCCATTTATGCCTATGTTCCAGACATGATTCGTTACTATTTGAACGAAGAACCTATTCTGAATAATGTGCCTACTTATATCCTTTCTAGACCGGAAGAACGTGATCACGTGCTGCAGCATCTAGATGAAATGGTCGTCAAAGAGACCTCGCTCTCCGGCGGTTACGGTATGCTCATTGGGCCTTCGGCCTCTGAGAGTGAGTTGGCAGATTTTCGGCTTAAAATTATTGCGAATCCCGAGCGCTATATCGCTCAACCAACGATTCAGCTTTCCAGAGCTCCTGTCATGATGGACGGTCAAATGGCTGCACGGCATATCGATCTTCGGGCCTTCGTCATCGCCGGCGAGAGCATTCAGGTTATACCTGGCGGACTCACCCGGGTAGCATTGAAGGAAGGTTCACTTGTAGTGAACTCCTCGCAGGGTGGGGGATGCAAGGACACGTGGGTCACTCATTCATAGGGAAACAAATATAGATTGGAGGCCGGCGAACATGGTAATGATGGGACGTACAGCGGAAGCTTTATTCTGGATTGGCAGGTATACGGAGAGAACGGAGAATCACGCGAGGCTAATCGACGTGTATTATCATATTCGCGAGGAGAAAGAGACTAGTAGCGACCAATCGTGGAGCCGATTAATCGATACAATTGGCGATCGTGCCGCATTTACGGAGCAGTACGGGAGCTTCACCGAACAGCATGTCCTCCAGTACATTACACTCGATAAAAATAATTCGAATTCTTTGCTAGCATGCACCAACCATGCTCGCTCTAACCTTCGTAATATTCGCGAGAAAATGCCTGCAGAGCTGTGGGATATCATGAATGGCTTGTATCTCTGGCTAAAAGAAAAAGAAGTACGAGATATCACTAACGATTCGCCTCATTTGTTCTATCGTTTCATTCGCGACACCTTGTCGATGTTTCAAGGAGCAGCCACATCCGTCATGCCGCGTCAAAATGAATGGCACTTCGTGGAAGCCGGCAGATATTTGGAGCGCGCTGAGAACTTGCTGCGCTTACTCCAATCGTTATGTCATGATTACGCTAGGGAAGAGCTCTCTTCTTACCCGCTTATGCTGTCCGTATTGAAATCGGTTAGCGGTTATGAGTCGTATCGCAGGGAACATGCAGACACCGTAAATCTAAGCAGCATTATTAAATTTCTGATGCTTCACGAATCATTTCCACGCTCGGTTAACTTCTCTTTCCAATCCTTGGAGCGTTCCTTGCAGGGCATTCAATTGGAAGACCCCGATTTAAACCTCGCTGTACAAAGACTTGCTAAGCTAGCGGGAAAAGTAAAGGCTAATCTTGCTTGCATGGACGAAGAGGATATTTTATCCGGCAAATTGGAAATGACGTTAAGTGCACTTCGGGAATCCTGTAACGTGATGGGGTTAAGGATGTCAAAAGTCTTTTTTCCCTCCCGGGAAGAGGTCATCGCATGAAAAAGCTGGAGATTACTCATATCACACGCTATTCCTACACCCATACAGCGCAGGACAGTGTCAATGAAGTTCGTTTAACGCCTCTCACTGATAATCGTCAAGCCTGCTATCATCACGCAATCACCACGGAGCCTGCTTCAGCTTTCTTTACGTATTCGGATTTTTTTCATAATCGTGTACATGCTTTTACCGTCAATAAACTTCATCGCGAGCTAACGATTAAAATGGTGTCCACTGTCGTCACGAACGACAACGATAACATTCCGTCAAGCGTCGCTTCTCCTTTCGAGGAGAAAGGGATGAGACTTAGCGATGACTTCCAAAATGAGCATGCGGAGTACTTGCTGCCAACCAGTTATACGGGTTTAACCCCTGAACTCAAGGCATACTCCGATGCCATTTCTGATCAAAATATCCGTTTATACGAATTACTGCGTACGATCTACACAACGATTCATCGTGATTTCACCTATGATCCCTCAGCCACTTCCGTACAGACCACCGTTGGAGAAATGCTTCAATTTAAGCGCGGTGTTTGCCAGGACTACTCCCATTTTATGATTGCCATTTGCCGAGATAAAGGGATTCCTGCTAGGTATGTTAGCGGTTATCACTTTGTTGGCGATCTGCAAGGAGGCAGCACCGAATTCACCCAAGCCTCCCACGCATGGGTAGAGTGCCTGATCCCGGGAACAGGTTGGTTCGGCTACGACCCTACGAACAACTGCGAGGTCAATTGGCGCTATATTAAGCTCGGACATGGCCGCGACTACAACGATATCGTTCCGGTCAAAGGTGTCTATCGCGGCGCCGGTCAGCAAGATTTGGAAGTCATCGTTGATGTAAAGCTGATTGAGTAATTCATACCACGTACGACTCAGCGTTGCTGCCCCGCTTCACTCCCCTCTTTTTTTCCCTTTTTGGCATGGATCAGTAATTAGTGTAGAATGGTGTCGAAGCTACACTACATTGCTAAGAGGTGCTTGAATGGCTATAAGTTTCACTTTATCTATCATAAATCGATTAAAAAAAGAAATTACTGAAACTCAACAAAGAAGTATCGACGAACAGAAAAAAAAGGAAAAAGCCCTTTCAAAAATAAATCAATTACAAAGGGATATAAAATTAAGCACTTCACCCAGCGATTTAAGCAGCAAGATGTCTAGACTTAGTAAATTGAAGGATGAGATTAATAAAATCAACCTTTTACAAGTTGAATTATCCAAACAACTGGTTATTAAAAATGCAGCGCTTAAAGAGCAAACCTCCAAAGATCAACAACGGGACTAGATAAAACCTACTGCGAAAGTGCAGGTATTTTCGCTAAAATCGTTTGAATTGAGGAAAAGCCTGCGATTATGCAGGAATTTTTTTGCTTTTCCATCCTAAGATTAAAAAAACGACAAAAGCCTGCACGATTGCAGGAATTTAGGATTAGGCGTGATTCAAAGAAAAAAGCATGTACAATTGCAGGCTTACCACAACCGTAGTTTCGCTCCAACCATAGAGGGCTTCCACATGTTCATTGAAACACGTGAAAGCCCTCTATTTGTCGTCCACCTTCACACATTTTACAGATATTTCACTAAAATGTTTGAAGTAAATAAAAGGAATTCAAGTTTATATGTGGAATTGATTAAACAACATACTTGATCGAAGTCTAAGGAAATAAATAGGGAGGCTTTCATATGAAATCGACGGGAATAGTGAGAAAAGTAGACGAGTTGGGCCGGATTGTTTTGCCGATTGAGCTGCGACGAACACTTCATATCGATATCGGCGACGCGATCGAGGTTTATGTCGATCCGGAGCGCATTACACTTAAGAAGTATATGCCGGCCTGTGTATTCTGCGGTAATTTCGAGAATATGACCTATTTCAAAGGCAAGCTGGTCTGCAACTCCTGCGTAGAAGAAATTGTTGTTTAAATCCTCATTTCGGTTAAAATAGGATACAAAAAGGGCGTATAACACTCATCCTGAGGGCTATACGCCTTATATGTTTATTTAGAGCTAAACCAAGAAAGTCCGATGGATATGAGAATGCCTGCTATCGCGATCCAAAATAAATAGGAACGAAGCACACGTCCCAAGCTCTTATCCTGCCGATCCAGTACGGCTTTCTTTCGAGAGCCGCTTCCTTGCGTCTCCCCATCTAACTCATCGTTTACTTGTGTGCGCCAATTTACGAACTGAAATCCAATTCCGCTAACCACAATGGAAATCATGAGTAAAATCAAAGAACCCATAAACAGTTTGTCCGATATGGACTGCATCATGCATCTAACCTCTCTGTCTTCACCTATATAGTTCTTCTATTATACTTCAAAACAAACTTTGAATACATACAAAAGCCCCAATCGAGTGAGAGTCGATTGAGGCCTGTTTTACAATTGTGACTTAAAGTGTTTTATCGCCTGGCTTCCAATTCGCCGGACAAAGTCCGCCAGCCTGAAGCGCTTGAAGCACACGAAGTGTCTCATCTACAGAGCGACCAACATTCATATCCGTGACCACTTGGTAACGCAGCACGCCTTCCGGATCGATAATGAACAATCCGCGATGCGCAGCGCCGCTTTCATCGTCTAACACGCCATATGCGCGTGCTGTTTCTTTGGAGAAATCACTGACGAGCGGGAACTTCACTGGACCGATGCCGTTTTGGTCGCGCGGCGTTTGAGTCCAAGCTCTGTGTGTAAACACACTGTCGACCGATGCGCCAACAATTTCACAATCCAGTTCAAGGAACTGCTCGTAATGGTCGCTGAAAGCTGTAATTTCGGTTGGACACACGAACGTAAAGTCGAAGGGCCAGAAGAAGAAAACAAGCCATTTTCCTCTATAATCTTCAAGCGTTATTTTTTCTTCTAAGGTTTCCATATTCTTCGTCGATAGCAAGGAAAATGAAGGTGCTGGAAGCCCTATTTTAGCAAAAGTATGTGAGGGTTGTACGGTTAATTGTGTCATGGTTAGCTCTCCTCTATCTCTTTATTTGTATGATATTAGCTTGCGATTTCAGCCAAAGCTTTTTTGAGTTTGGTAACGTTAAGGCCCAAAATTTTGTGTTCACCAATGACCGTCACAGGCAAAGACATCAAGCCTAAATCGTGAAGCTCTTGCCCGAATTGATCATTCAGATCAATGTTTCTTTCTTCGTAGGAGACATTTTGTTCCGTTAAATACTTTTTCAACTGTTGGCAATAAGGGCAATTTGTACTTGAATAAACAATGACATTCGACATCGGAATTCATCTCCTTGTGGGGTATAGGATTATTTGTATTGCGGGATCAGCTGAGCCCGTTTATTAATAAATTTATCAACCGCCATGGCCGCGATGGCTCCATCAGCAGCTGCGACAACCGCTTGCTTCACCGGTGTGCGTCTAACTTCTCCAGCCCCGAATACACCTGCAACTGGTGATTGCATCGAGCTATCCAGAATCATAAAACCTTCCGCGTCCAACGGAACCTGATCTTGTAGGAAATCTGTGCCTGGTTTACTGCCGGATAGGAAGACAAACACACCATCCACTTGGATTATTTCCTCTGCACCAGAACTCGTGCGTATCCTAAGCCCCTCTACATGCTTGTCTCCAAGCACTTCAAGCGGTTTGGCTTTGTAGAGAAAGTCAGTACGCGGCAATTCTGGAACGTTGTGAACGCCCTGCAGTTCAGGCCGTGGAACTATGAAGTATATTTTATCCGTAAATTTGCTTAACGCTTGCGCTTCTTCCAAGGCTTCCTCTGAATCACCAATGACAGCGACCGTTTTTCCATCGAAAAAGGCTCCATCACACGTTGCACATGTACTAACGCCGCGCCCTAACAAGTTTTCCTCCCCTGGCAGCATACGGTTGCGTCCTTTGGAACCCGTCGCGATAACAATCGATTTGCCCTCATAGATTCCGTCAGCCGTAAATACATATTTCGTATCGCCTTCCACATCTACAGCTGTAATCGTTGTTTGGATGAACTCCGCCCCAAAACCCTTGGCTTGCTCCCTCATCGTATCGAGTAAATCCTTACCTGATAACTCCCCAATGACACCCGGGTAATTCGCAATTTTGTGAGTGATGGCCAATGCTCCTGTATTCGGTGCCTTGTCAATCACTAGTGTCTTCAGATTTCCTCTTGCTGTATAGATAGCAGCTGAAGCTCCCGCCGGTCCAGCTCCAATAATTATGACATCATACATCGCTGTGCACTCCTTCAACTCATATTGACTGTTTGTCCAATGAGAATCCATATCAGATAATAATTATTATAAATAAATAAAAACAAAAGTCAATCCTTTTTGATAATTATTATAAATAAGGAAAGAAGAAGTCTAAAAGAAGTCTAACGACATGAAAATGCCTACTAAGAACCTTGATAAATCAAGGTTTCTTTCTGTTTGTGGGATATTCTTGTCGTTTTTTTATGACAAGAATATCCCTATAAAACATACTGGCGACAAGAAAGTCCCTTTAAAACCTAGCAGTTGTCTGTGAAAAAAGTTATTTAGTTTATAAAAAAGTAGTTAAAATATTGATTACCAATAATCTTTACGTTAAGATATCCTATCATAATGTGATTAATAATCCGATAGACTACCTTAAATTTATCAATAAATATTCATTTTTAACTTGTAGATACTACCCCCAAAAAATTAGACGGACTAATGAAGCACTGCTACGAAATTGCGAGCAGGCTTCTTTTTATTTCTTGGAATAAAATGACATAAAACCACACAAAATAAGAAAACAGATTTCGGGAAGGGGGGAGTGCCATGGAGCAAAGCATTCCAGTGGATGTGAATGAAAATGTTACGATCAATTACGAAGCGTTACAACATATATTTCACCATTGTGAAGATATCGTATTTAGACCGTTAAAATTTACGGATCACTCAGATATTTTACTCGTTTATATTGCAGAGATGACAGACTCGGATAAACTGGAACAGATTATATCGGCATGTATGATTAGTCGCGATTTTGATCGACTGACACAGTATAAAAGTGTTTATCACTTATCGGAAATTGTAGCAAAAGTATTGAAAGGCAGTACGGCCATTTTTTTAGACGGTAAGCCTTTTGCGTATTTAGCAGATCTGACCGATTTCAAACAACGCGCGATTAATGAACCATCCAATGAGGCATCTATTCGCGGTCCGCGTGAAGGATTTACCGAAGACTTAAAAACAAACTTAAGC